>JAQYAI010000121.1 GCA_029227655.1 bacterium
CGTCTGAAACGAATTGTGATCAAACACAATGAAATGTATGAGGAGCAGCTTCCAAGAATTACCCCTCATGTGCTCAGACATACCTTCTGTTCCAAGATGGCAAGATTAGGGATGAATCCTAAGAATCTGCAGTATATTATGGGCCATTCTGAGATTGCAGTAACCATGAATACATACACCCATCTCACCTTTGAAGATGCCCAGAAAGATTTCATGAAAATCTGCGGAAACAGATGATTGTATAAGATGACTTAACCTGAACAATTCACACGCCTTGATGTTGTATTTTACTTGTACTCTGAAGCCAGAGTGCAACACAGAGTGCAACATCTGAGGCGTTTTTTATACGAAAATAGGGTCGGAAAGGAACGTAAGTTCGTAAAATATGGTTAAATCCGAACAGTCGAACACATTTGCAATAACTTTTCTTATCCTGACATATCATTGCATTTTGCTGATATAACGTCCACAATTCTTACAACATGAAGGAGCGTGATTTGATGATAAAAATACTATTCGTATGCCACGGCAACATTTGCCGTTCGACCATGGCCGAGATGGTTTTAAAACACTTAGTCCGCGAGCGAAACATTGCGGATTGTTTTTACATCGATTCTGCGGCCACCAGCCGTGAGGAAATTGGAAATGGCGTCCACTACGGTACGCGCCGTAAGCTTGCGGAGGTTGGAATTCCGTGTGAGGACCACCGCGCAAGGCAGGTAACGAAGAAAGATTATGAGAAATTTGATTACCTGATCGTTATGGATTTGAACAATGTGCGGAATTTGAATCGCATCATTGGAAGTGACCCGGATGGTAAGGTGTACAAGCTACTGGACTTCACGGAGAGGACGGGAGCGTCCATTGCGGACCCATGGTATACGGGCAATTTTGATGAGACATATCGGGATGTGCTGGAAGGATGCGAAGGATTTTTGAAAAAAGTATCCGAGAATGGAAATTTGTATTAATTTTTTCAGGAAAAGATGTTATGATGTAAGGGAGCTTGGCAACAAGCTTTCTTTTCGGTTATAATATTTTTCAATGAAGTGCAGGGGGAGCTGAAAATGAAAGAGAAGATTACATTAAAGGATGTATGGGTCCTGGTCAGTGGTATGTTTATTGTGGCCATTGCGGTATACTTTTTCCTGATGCCGGGGAAAATTGCAATTGGTAGTATGTCAGGGTTTCTGATGGTCGTTGCGAATTTTGTTCCGCTGCCGATGTCGGTGCTGACATTAATTATGAACGGTATTTTGCTTACGATTGCCTTTATTCTGATAGGAAGTGAGTTCGGTGCGAAGACGGTCATCTCCGCAATTTTGCTTCCTATTTATCTGCGTATTTTTGAGGTGGTTGTGCCGAATGTGCAGTCATTGACGGGAGATCAGTTTCTGGACGCATGCGGGTATGTACTGCTTCTGAGCGCAGGGCAGGCGATGTTATTTAATATCAACGCATCTTCAGGTGGGCTTGATATTGTGGCAAAATTATTGAACAAATTCTTCTATATGGACATTGGACAGGCAAGTGCGCTTGCTGGGTATGTGACAGCGCTTAGTTCTGTTTTGGTCTATGATACGAAGACGGTTCTGGTAAGTTTGCTCGGAACGTACATGGGTGGTGTGATCCTTGATAATTTTATCAATGGATTTCACACGAGAAAGCATGTATGTATTATCTCAAAGGAATACGAAGAGCTTGCGCGTTACATCGTATATGATCTGAACCGCGGGGCGACTATTTATGAAGCTTACGGCGGGATGACAAAGGAAAAGAGAATGGAAGTGGTCAGCGTTCTGGAGAAGCCTGAATATGCGAAATTAATTCAGTATGTGAAAGAACTGGACCCGAAGGCATTTATCACAGTTTCCAGTGTAAGTGAGGTTATCGGAAACTGGAATGATAATGTCAGACGAAACAGACATTTAGGATAAAGAAGATTTAAGTAATTTTAAATAATTTTTAAATAGATGGAGGATTTTGGTTATGATTATTGTAGAAAGACTTGCAAAATTACGTGAGGAAATGGCACAGAAGGGAATCGATTTTTATATTGTCCCAACATCTGATTTTCACCAGACAGAGTATGTAGGAGAACATTTTAAAGCCCGCACTTTTATCACAGGATTTACAGGATCTGCAGGAACAGCGATCATTACAACGACAGAAGCACGCCTTTGGGTAGATGGAAGATACTTTATCCAGGCCGCAGCCCAGCTGGAAGGCAGCACCGTGGAACTGATGAGAATGGGAGAGCCGGGTGTTCCGAAAATTCTGGAATATCTGGAACAGGAGTTCCCGGAAGGCGGTACTTTGGGATTTGATGGACGCGTAGTTGGCATGAAAGAAGGTCAGGATTATGAAAAAATCGTAAATGCAAAGAATGGTAAGATTATTTATGAGCATGACTTGATCGATCTTATCTGGGAAAACAGACCTGCGCTTTCGACAGAACCGGTATTTGGACTTGATGTAACATATGCAGGTGAAACCGTTGCAAGCAAGCTTGCCCGCATTCGTGAAGAGATGAAGAAGCATGGCGCAACCGCACATGTGCTTACCACATTGGATGATATATGCTGGACATTTAATTTCCGTGGAAATGATATCGAATTTTTCCCGCTGGTGCTTTCTTATGCAATCATCACAATGGACAAGGCAGACCTTTACATTGATGAAGCAAAGTTCAGCCCGGAATTAAAAGCAGAATTAGAAAAGGATGGAGTCGTATTCCAGGCTTACAACAATATTTACGAAGATATCAAACATGTTTCAGAAGACGAAGTCCTTATGATCGACCCGATGAGACTGAATTATGCGCTTTACAATAACATTCCTGAAAATGTGAAGAAAGTAGAAGTGAGAAATCCGGAAATTATTTTCAAGGCTGTTAAGAATAAAGCGGAAGTGGAAAATATCCGCAAAGCCCAGATCAAGGACAGTGTGGCACACGTTCGCTTTATGAAGTGGCTCAAAGAAAATGTTGGAAAGATGACGATCACAGAGATGAGTGCTTCTGATAAAATGGATGAACTGCGCGCAGAGATGGGAGGTTTTATCCGCCCAAGTTTTGGACCGATTTCTTCTTACGGGGCACACAGTGCAATGTGTCATTACTCTTCGACTCCGGAGACGAATGTGGAATTGAAGGAAGGAGAACTTTTCCTTACGGATACAGGTGCCGGTTTCTATGAAGGATCTACAGATATTACAAGAACTTATGCGCTCGGTGAAGTGCCACAGTTCATGAAAGACCATTTTACATTGGTTGCAATGTCGAACTTAAGACTTGCAAATGCGAAATTTATGAAAGGATGTACCGGTGTGAATCTGGATATCCTTGCGAGGGCGCCGTTCTGGGAAAGAGGTCTGAATTACAACCATGGAACAGGTCATGGGGTAGGATATCTTTTGAGTATTCATGAGGGACCGGCAGCATTCCGCTGGCAGAACAGACCGGATGAAACGGATATTCTGGAAGAAGGTATGGTGCTCACAGATGAGCCGGGAATTTATATCGAGGGTTCGCATGGTGTCCGTCTGGAAAATGAACTTCTTGTCCGCGAGGGCGAAACGAATGCATATGGCACATTTATGTATCTGGAACCTATCACATTTGTTCCGATGGACCTTGATGCAATCAATCCGGAAATCATGACAAGTGAAGATAAGAAACTTCTGAACAATTATCATAGAGAAGTATTTGAAAAGGTTTCTCCTTATTTAAATGAAGAAGAAACCGAGTGGCTGAAGAAGTATACAAGAGAAATCTAGGAAACAACCTTTAATTATAGAAGAAAGGAATTAGAGATATGTGGATAGCAGATGGATGGAAAGACTATGAGGTTATCGACACTTCTAAGGGTGAGAAATTAGAACGCTGGGGACAGTATCTTCTGGTCAGACCAGACCCGCAGGTGATCTGGGATACCCCTAAGACGAACAAGGGGTGGAAGAATCGTAATGCACATTATCACCGCAGTCAGAAGGGCGGAGGTGAGTGGGAATTCTTTGACCTCCCGGAACAGTGGCAGATTCATTATAAAAGCCTCACATTTAACTTGAAACCATTCAGTTTTAAGCATACAGGACTTTTCCCGGAACAGGCAACCAACTGGGACTGGTTCTCGGATAAGATCAAGAACGCTGGCAGACCGGTCAAGGTACTGAACCTGTTTGCCTATACAGGCGGGGCAACTCTGGCGGCAGCGGCAGCCGGTGCACAGGTAACCCATGTGGATGCATCGAAGGGCATGGTCACATGGGCAAAGGAAAATGCAGTTTCTTCCGGGCTTGGAGACGCACCGATCCGCTGGCTTGTGGACGACTGTGTGAAGTTTGTGGAACGTGAAATCCGCCGTGGAAATAAATACGACGCCATCATCATGGATCCGCCGTCTTATGGGCGTGGACCAAAGGGAGAAATCTGGAAAATTGAAGAAGCGATTCATCCATTGATCAAGCTCTGCACACAGATTTTATCGGATGATCCTTTGTTCTTTCTTGTCAATTCCTATACAACAGGACTTGCACCTGCAGTGCTGACTTATATGCTTTCGACAGAGCTTAAGAGATGGGGAGGACATGTAGAATCCCAGGAAATCGGACTTCCTGTATCTTCGAACGGACTAGTGTTACCTTGCGGTGCGAGCGGACGCTGGGAAAGATAAAAATAAGACTGGAGACTGCGCGTGAAACGCAGTCTCTTTTATAGATAGTATCTATTATTATAAAGGGAAAATTTATAGGTAAAACAGTTTACCTTGCCTATACAGAGTGATAGAATGTATCTATAAGTGGAGAAGTATGGGACTTCATCGTAATACAATAATATGAGGAGGTAATCGGAGATGATTACAGTAAATGCAATGGGAGATAACTGCCCGATTCCAGTTATTAAGACAAAAAAAGCAATGCAGGCTTTAACAGGACCTGAAGTAATTGAAGTATTAGTTGACAATGAAATCGCAGTTCAGAATGTATCCAAAATGGCAACAGCACAGGGCGGAGAAGTCAGTTCTGAAAAGCTTGGCGAAAAAGAATATAAAGTGGTAATTAGTATGGACGGAGCACCAGTGGCGGCTTCAGAAGAAACATGTGAGGAGTGTACACCAGATATGAAAAATAACACAATCGTAGTAATCAGCTCAGACCGTATGGGAAATGGCAATGATGCATTAGGTAAAGTTCTTATTAAAGGATTTATTTATGCAATTACACAGCTTGATACATTACCAAAGAAAATGTTATTCTACAATGGTGGTGCAACACTTACAGTAGAAGGTTCAGATTCTTTAGAAGATTTAAAATCATTAGAAGCACAGGGCGTTGAAATCTTGACATGTGGTACATGTTTGGACTACTATGGAGTGAAAGACAAACTGGCAGTAGGATCTGTAACAAATATGTACAGCATTGTAGAAGCAATGGCTGAAGCTGGAAAGATCATAAAGCCATAATCAAAAGATAATTATGGGAGAGCATTATGAAAAAAGACGTTAAATTAACGCAGCTTACGAAGACGGCAGGGTGAGCTGCTAAGATTGGTCCGGAGACCCTTGCCCAGGTACTGGGTAAGTTACCTCGTTTTCACGACGATAATCTTTTAGTAGGAATTGAGACATCGGATGATGCGGCAATCTATAAAGTGACAGATGACATAGCGCTGATTCAGACGGTTGACTTCTTCACTCCAATCGTTGATGACCCATATATGTTTGGTCAGATAGCTGCGGCAAATTCACTCAGTGACGTGTATGCGATGGGTGGAGAGCCAAAGATCGCACTTAATATTGTCGGATTTCCGAACTGTCTGGATCCATCTATTCTCGGAGATATTCTGGCCGGTGGAGCAGATAAGGTAAAAGAAGCAGGAGCCGTTTTGGTAGGAGGACATTCTGTACAGGATGATGAGCCAAAGTATGGTCTTTGTGTATCAGGCTTTGTTCATCCAGACAAGATTTATAAGAATTACGGCTGCAAACCTGGAGATGTTCTGATTCTTACAAAACAGTTGGGAAGTGGTATTGTAAATACTGCTATTAAAGCGGACATGGCATCAGCAAAAGCAATCAAAGAAGTAGAGACAGCGATGGCATCACTGAATAAGAAGGCAAAAGAAGTTGTGGATGATTATCCGGTGAATGCATGTACTGATATCACAGGCTTTGGACTTTTGGGTCACTGTGTAGAAATGGCTGAGGCCAGCGAAGTGACTTTTGAACTGAATGTTCATGATATAGCATATTTCGACGAGGCAGAAGCATATGCGAAGATGGGACTTGTTCCAGCTGGAGCGTATAAGAACAGAGGATATTCAGAAACGAAAGTAGAAATGTCACGAATCGAAGAACATTTCATCGATCTTCTCTACGATCCGCAGACATCCGGAGGACTTTTGCTTAGTGTAGAACCACAATATGTGGAAGCGATAATGGAAGAGTTTGAGAAAAAGCGCTTAGACACAAAAGTTTCTATTATCGGTACGGTAACTGAGAAAAGCGACAAACTGATCCGTCTTCATTAGAAGGCGGACTCTGTCTGTATAAGAGTAGAGCGAAAAAACATTTAGAAGAGGGACAAAATGAATAAAAATTTATTATACCGCAGCATTCCTAAAGTGGATGTACTTTTGGAGAATGAAGGAATTCAGAATGCGATTGAAGAACATGGCCGTGAAAATGTCATGGAAATCATCCGCGAAGAAATGGATGCGCTGCGTGCATTTATTGGTATATGTGATGACGAAGAAGCCGCTTTGGGTAAAATTGAGTCTTTATCAGAACAGATTTTAAAACAGGTGGAAAAGGCGAACACACCTAACATGCGTATGGTAATCAATGGAACAGGTACCATTCTTCATACAAATTTAGGTCGTGCCCCTATCAGCCAGGAGCATATGGCAAAATTAGCGAATATCGTTACAGGTTATTCGAATTTGGAATACAATCTGGAAGAAGGAAGACGTGGAGAGAGATATTCACACTTCGAAAAGCTTCTCTGCAAGCTTACCGGTGCAGAAGCTGCTATGGCTGTAAATAACAATGCAGCAGCGGTAATGCTCATCTTAAGCTCAATGGCAAAAGGTGGAGAGGTTATCGTTTCCAGAGGAGAACTTGTGGAAATTGGCGGAAAATTTCGTATTCCAGATGTAATGGAACAGAGCGGAGCTACACTTGTCGAAGTTGGAACTACAAATAAAACTCATTATTCCGATTACGAAGAAGCAATTACAGAAGAAACAAAGGCATTATTGAAGGTACACACAAGTAACTACCGTATCGTTGGATTTACGGATACAGTTACAGTGGGGGATTTACACCCGCTTGCAAAAGAACATGACCTTCCACTGATCGAAGATCTGGGAAGTGGTGTTCTGATTGACCTGAGCAAATATGGACTCACATACGAGCCAACGGTTCAGGATTCTCTGAGAAATGGGGCAGATGTTGTCTGCTTCAGCGGGGACAAGCTTCTGGGTGGTCCGCAGGCCGGAATCATCGTTGGTAAGAAGAAATACATCGATATGATGAAGAAGAACCAGCTGACTCGTGCACTTCGTATTGATAAATTTACAGCGACAGCACTGGAACTTGTTTTGCAGGAATATTTATCAGAAGAAAAAGCAGTTCAGAATATTCCAACACTTCGTATGATTAACGAAAAGAAAGAAGAAGTAGAGCAGCGTGCGAAGACACTTCGGAGAATGCTTAGAAGTGCAAAGCTTGCAGCTGATTTTGGCTTGGAAGATTGTGAATCACAGATTGGAGGAGGTTCACTTCCACTGGAACGTATTCCAAGCGTGGCTGTTACGATCAAACCACATAATATCAGTGTACCGAAATTAGAAGAAGCGATGCGGCATCTTGAAGTGCCGATCATTCCGAGAACAGCGAATGACACGATTTATCTTGATGTCAGAACCATTGAATCGCGCTGGTTCAAAGAAATTGTGAGAATGATGGGAGAGCTGATCTAATGAAGAACATTATCATAGGTACAGCGGGACATATCGATCATGGTAAGACAACTTTGATCAAAGCGCTCACAGGGCGAAATACAGACCGCTGGGAAGAAGAACAAAGACGAGGGATTACCATTGACCTGGGATTTACGTATTTTGATCTTAAAAATGGTGACAGAGTTGGAATCATCGATGTTCCGGGACACGAGAAATTCATCAACAACATGGTTGCGGGTGTAGTAGGAATGGATCTTGTTCTGCTCGTGGTCGCAGCAGACGAAGGAATTATGCCTCAGACCCGTGAACATATGGATATCTTAGGCCTTCTTGGAATGGAAAAGAGTATTATTGTATTAAATAAATGCGATTTGGTGGACGAAGACTGGATTGAGCTTGTAGAAGAAGAACTTCGTGAAGAGCTGGAAGGAACGTTCCTTGAAAATGCTCCGGTGGTAAAAGTATCGGCAGCAACCGGTCAGGGACTGGATGAACTGGTAGATACCATTGAGGATATGATGAAAGATGAAGTTAAGGAAAAGGATATCAATACGATTCCAAGACTTCCAATCGACAGAGCGTTTTCGTTATCGGGATTCGGAACGGTTATTACAGGAACCTTGCTTTCCGGAAGTATTTCCAAAGATGATGTATTGGAAATGTACCCGATTGGGAAAGAGTGCAAGATCAGAAATATTCAGGTTCACGGTGTGGATCAGGAACGGTGTTATGCCGGTCAGCGTGTGGCAATCAATCTTTCGAATATTAAGAAAAGTGAGATTCATCGTGGATGCGTCATTGCGCCAAAGAACAATATGAAGAATACAGATCTTCTTGATGTGAAGATCTCGATTCTGGAAAGCTCCATGCGAGTGCTGAAAAATCATGAACGTCTTCATTTATTTACTGGGACGAGTGAAGTTCTCTGCAGAGCCGTTCTTCTTGACAAAGAGGAGATCGGGCCGGGGGAAAGCGGATTAGTTCAGTTCCGTCTGGAAGAAGAGATTGCAGTAAAACGTGGAGACCGTTTTGTTGTCAGATTCTATTCGCCAATGGAAACTATCGGCGGGGGAATCGTGCTTGAGCCAAATCCTGTGAAAAAGAAACGTTTTGATGAAAAAACAATAGAAGAACTTAAGAAAAAAGAGTCCGGTTCTTTGGGAGATGTCATGGAATTGCAGATCAAAGGATATGCAGATACAATGATCACTCTTGCGGAACTCGCAAAGGTAACAGCGCACAGTGTAGAAGAATTACAGGAATATCTTGGGGAATTACAGGAGAATGGAACGGTTCTTGTATTTCCAATGAAAAAGGATGTTTACCTATGGCACAGAGACAGTGAGCTTGCCCTCAGGCAGAAGATGGAAGAGACACTGAAAGAGTTTCATGCCAGACACCCATATCGTTATGGAATGAAGAAGGCGGAAGTACACAATACGTTCCTTAAGAAAGTGAAACCAATCGTCTTTGATGCTTACGTGGACTATCTGGTGGGAAATAATCTTCTTGGCAGAAGAGAAGAATATTTACATCTTCCGGGATATGAAGTGCCAAAGGATGGTACTTATAAAGCAATAGAAAAACTTTTACTTGATACATTCACAAAGGCAGCATATGATTTTGTACGTTTCTCTGAAATTGATCTTGGAAAGATTCCAAGAGATACGGCAGAGGATGTTATGTTGATGTTGATGGATGAAGGGACATGTATTCGTATTAATGATGAAATGTTCACTCTTGCTTCGCTTATGGAAGATGCAAAAAACAGAATCATAGAACATTTGAAAACGAATGATCTGATTACGATTGCACAGGTAAGGGATATGTTTTCTACCAGCCGTAAGAGCGCGAAACCTATTCTCGAGTATATGGATAGCATTAAGGTTACCAAAAAGACCGGCGGAGAAAGTGAAAGGGTAGCATATCTATGAATTTAAAACAATTGGAAGCTTTTGTAAAAGTAGCTGAAGATGGAAGCTTTTCTAAAGCAGCCAAAGCATTATTTTTGACACAGCCAACGATTAGTGCGCATATTTCTTCGTTGGAGAAGGAGCTGAATGCAAGACTTTTTGTTCGAAATACCAAGGAAGTCAGTTTGTCAGAAGATGGAAAAGAATTGTATCAGTACGCTTCGCAGATGGTGGAACTAGAAAAGAAGATAGAAGAAGTTTTCTCAGAAGAATCACGAAAAGACACAAAGTGCATTACGATTGCAAGTTCTACGATTCCGGCTCAATATATTCTGCCTGAAATTCTGGCGACTTTTAATGAAAAGTATCCAACAGAACAGTTTAAAGTTATGGAAATGGACAGCTCAAAAGTAATTGAGATGGTAGTCGGACATATGGCAGATATTGGGTTTACAGGGACTGTACTGGAGAAGAAACACTGTAAATATATTCCATTTTATAATGATGAACTTGTACTTATTGCCCCGAACACGGAAAAATTCCGCAAATATGCGGAAGATAGTGATAATCTTGACTGGCTGCACACAGAAGGAATTATTATGCGTGAAGAGGGTTCCGGAACGCGCAAGGAAGCGGAAAAGCTTCTGAAAAGTATAGGGATTTCGGCAGAAGAAATGAATGTTGTTGCAACGATTGAAAATGCAGAAACGATTAAACGTTCTGTTCGAAGTGGTATGGGAGTGACGATTATTTCCCGGCTTGCTGCGCAGGAAGAAATTGATGCAGGGAATGTATTGGAATTCAAACTTTTCCCTGGAGGCGGTGGACGTGATCTGAATATTGTTTACAACAAAAATTATCATCTGTCTACATCCGCAGAACGATTCCTTAAGGTAGTGAAAAAAATGTATTGTTAACAAATAGCCTATTTATAGAAAAAGTCTATAGATAGGCTTATTTATTGAACTTATCGATTGGACTTATAAGCGAAGGAATCCTATACTATCTTATAGACAAAATCATTTACGTACAGATGTTAATGACATTTCTGTAAAACAAGGAGATTTATTATGATTTATTTAGATAATGCAGCAACAACAATGCAGAAACCACAGGAAGTGGTGGATGCGGTGGCAGCAGCAATGTGTTCCATGGGGAATGCGGGGCGCGGTGCGCACGCAGCATCGCTTGGGGCATCAAGAACTGTTTATCAGACAAGAGAAAGGCTGGCAGATTTTTTTCATGCAGAAAATCCAAAGCAGATTGTATTTACCTCAAATTCAACAGAGAGTTTAAACATAGCATTAAAAGGGGTGCTGGAAGCAGGTGACCATGTCATCACGACAATGATGGAACATAACTCTGTACTTCGCCCGCTTTATGAATTGGAAGAAAAGGGTGTAGAATTAACGATTATTAAAAGTAATCTTCAGGGTACGATTGACTATGAAGATTTTGAGAAAGAGGTCAAAGACAATACGAAACTGATCGTTTGTACACATGGATCGAATCTGACCGGCAATCTGGTAGACATTAAGCGTGTGGGGGAAATCGCCAAGAAGCACGGACTCCTTTTTGCAGTAGATGCTTCACAGACAGCTGGTGTATTTCCGATTGATGTGCAGGAGATGCAGATTGATCTTTTGTGTTTTACAGGGCACAAAGGACTTCTTGGACCACAGGGAACAGGTGGGTTATATGTAAGAGAAGGTCTGACAGTAAGACCACTTAAGGTTGGAGGTAGCGGTGTTCAGACATATAACAAAAAACATCCGGTCGAAATGCCGACAGCACTGGAAGCGGGAACCTTAAATGGACATGGAATTGCAGGACTGGATGCGGCAATAGAATATCTTGAAAAAGAAGGAATCGATCATATCCGTGCGAGAGAGCAGGAATTCATGTGGAGATTCTACAATGGAGTGAAAGATATTCCGAATGTTAAGATTTATGGTGATTTCAGTGGAGGAGAGCGTTGTGCGATCGTGACACTGAATATCGGTGATTATGATTCTTCAGAAGTGAGTGATGAGCTTCTTATGACATATGGTATTTCTACAAGAGCAGGAGGTCATTGTGCACCGCTCATGCATGAGGCTCTTGGGACGGTAGAACAGGGAGCAGTCAGATTTAGTTTTTCGCATTATAACACTGACGAAGACATTGAAACTGCAATCCGTGCTATCAAAGAATTAGCAACGGAAGAGTAAAGGAATTAGAGGAGGTATTACAAATGAATTTCGCAGATTCAAAGAAAAAACTCGCAGTAGCCGGCGTGATTTGTGGACTTGTAGCGGCATGTCTTGCATATTTTGGTAATCCGGCAAACATGGCATTCTGTATCGCATGCTTTATCCGTGATATGGCAGGATCATTAGGAATGCATCAAGCAGCGGTTGTACAGTACGCAAGACCAGAAATTATTGGTCTCGTATTAGGAGCATTTATCATTTCAATTGCTACAAAAGAATATCGTTCAACAGCAGGATCTTCACCAATGATTCGTTTCGTTCTTGGTATGATCATTATGATTGGTTCCCTTGTTTTCCTGGGATGTCCGCTTCGTATGGTGATCCGTATGTCTGCTGGTGACCTTAACGCATGGGTAGCGCTTATTGGTTTTGTTGGCGGTGTCGCAACAGGAGCATTTGCACTTAAGAAAGGCTTCAGCCTTGGTCGTGCCCATGAAACAAATAAAGCGAACGGTGCGGTTCTTCCGGCACTTATGGTAGCAGTACTTATTTTATTAACATGTACATCACTCTTGAAATTCAGTGAAGCAGGTCCTGGCAGCATGCATGCACCGATTATCATGTCGTTAATTGGCGGACTTATTTTTGGTGCAGTTGCGCAGAAATCAAGAATGTGTTTCGCTGGTGGTATTCGTGACGTTATCCTTATGAAGAACTTCGACTTGTTAACAATTATTGGTGGACTTTTCGTAGTTATGTTAGTATTCAACGTAGCAACGGGTAAATTTGTTGTTGGATTTAACACACCTGGAATCATTGCCCATTCTGAACATTTATGGAATATTCTTGGAATGTATGCAGTAGGTTTTGCGGCAGTTCTCGCAGGTGGATGTCCGCTTCGTCAGCTCATCCTTGCCGGACAGGGATCTTCAGATTCGGCAGTAACAGTTATGGGACTTTTTGTAGGAGCAGCTCTCTGCCATAACTTGGGACTTGCATCAAGTGGAACAGCTGTGAATGCTGAAACAAAGGAATTAGTTCTTGGTGCTGCTTCAGCAAACGGAAAAATTGCTGTAATTATCTGTATCGTTGTGTTATTCATTATTGGATTTACATGTAAGAGAGAATCAGCAAAATAATTTTATATTTGTCAAATATGAACCAGTATGGTATTCTAAGAAAGAAGGTAAAAAATATGAAGGAAGTAGATGCAAGAGGGCTTTCTTGTCCAGAACCACTAATGATGACAGCAGATGCTTTAAAGAATGCTGACGGACCAATCAAAGTGCTTGTAAGTGAACCACATCAGAAAACAAATGTAGAAAAATTTGCAAAAGACCGTGGCAAAAAAGCTACAACAACACAGAAAGGCTCTGAATTCGAAATTGTGATTGAATAATGAGAAAGAAAGAATTAAAATTAGTCGTGACATTTCACACAACAGCAGATGCTATGGCAATGGAAAAGGCATGTAAAGAAAAGAAAGCGGAAGGAAGGTTGATTCCGGTTCCAAGAGAGATTTCAGCAGGATGCGGTCTTGCATGGTGCGCTCCGCTGGAATGCAGAGAAGCTTTGAAAGAAGTCATGAGCAGTGTTGGAATTCAGGAAGAGGAAATGCACGAATGCATGGTTTAAGATGCGGACATAGGCGGATGGGACTGACTCATCCGCTTTTTCTATAAGAATATAGATGATGTTAATAAAAAAGAGCTTGCAAAAGAATAGAAACTATGCTATATTAATTGAGCTGACAAAAAGCATATGGGGGTAGTTGGGTAACTGGTGTGCCCCCTAGTCTTCAAAACTAGTGTTGGGCGTTAAGAGCGTCCTGGGTGGGTTCGATTCCCACATGCCCTCGCCAAAAGAAAGTAACACCAGATAAGGCGTGGAAATATAAATGACTGTTGCGAAAGCAACAGTCATTTTTTGTCATGGCGACGAGGAAAATGGACATCGTGCTTGCACGAATGGACATTTGACGACCGCTGATCAGAGTGAGATTCGCAAAGCGTATCTTGTCTCTGTGAAAGAATTATGAGAGTTTTGAAGCCATTATAATAAGAAGAATAAGAATTACAGCCAGTATAACTCCATAGAAAATTTTAATTAGACGCTCCTTTGGGAATGTCTTCTTTGTTTTTGGGGTTTCTATATCTGGAATTTCATCTGAAAAATTAAAGGTTCGTGTTTTGTTCGCTTCCAGGTAGTCAATATCGATTGCTCCGGTTGCGTCTAATTCGGACAAACTGGCAAGTACATCTTTATATGCGTCGTTTCCTAATTCTGGCAGTGGCTTTGTATCATTTATATTGTCCATATGAGTACCTCCTTTAAACGTTGCCTCATTTTAGTATTTTTTGCGGAAAATAGCAAGGGAGATAAGAAAAACTTCACAAAGATTTTAAAGATACATGTTGTTGCATAGAAAAAGCGCAGTTTGAACTACGCTTTTTCTGGTTGGTATGTCATTGAGAGGTTTGTTCCTCGTTGCATTGCAGAACTGCATATACAAGCTGGGGAATGCTCTTTATGTATATAATGCAGAGAATACAGTGCCGGCATCCTTGGGGAGAATGACGGACAGAGATTCAACTACAATTGCAACCTAAATAAAAAAAGGCAGTTCCCCCTTGTTGGGAAACCGCCTTTGGTTTACAATAATGAATATATCACTTTGATGAAGAAGTGTCAAGCAAAATAAAGAATTAAAAAAATTATAACAGTTCAGCCATACAGCTCGAATCCGCTGCGCTGCAGCTACTTCTCGCTTCGGCAGAGCGCCATATGCTTCAAAAGAAAGAAAACACTTTTGCGAGCAAGCTCTCGGTTGTTTTCTTTCTTTTTGAAGCGCATGGCTGAACTGTAACAAAAAATTTTAATAATTTAAAAAAAATACTTGCAAAGCATCAAGGAATCTTGTATACTTAGAGAGCTGTGACATGATAGCGAAGAAGCGCGAGGTTGCTGCTGAGTAATCAGCAGGTTTTCCGTGGAGCGAATGTCAAGTTAGGAAACTGGCGACAAGTCACTGTACGAAATCATAACAGCCACTGAGATGTGGTAACAACGTGTGAGGGATGGGCACGGTTTATTAGACTGCGCACTACCACTATGCACGGGGAAGGTACAGTCACCGCTTGTCGTACTGAAGTTTAAGTACGAATAAGGAGGCGACTTTTTTTATGGCAAGTCAAGTAATGAGAATCACACTGAAAGCTTATGATCATCAGCTTGTTGATGCATCAGCTAAAAAAATTATTGAAACTGTAAAGAAAACTGGATCACAGGTGAGCGGACCAGTACCTCTTCCAACAAAGAAGGAAGTTGTAACAATCTTAAGAGCTGTTCACAAATATAAAGATTCCAGAGAACAGTTCGAACAGAGAACTCATAAGAGACTCATCGATATCGTAGCACCAACACAGAAAACTGTGGATGCACTTTCTAGATTGGAAATGCCAGCTGGTGTATATATCGACATCAAAATGAAGAACAAATAAGTTCTAATAAATCAAAACACAGTAGTTCCTATATTTAGGATGAACACTTTGGTGTTCCGCTGTAAATCACAGGAGGTAAAATAAAATGAAGAAAGCTATCTTAGCTACAAAAGTCGGAATGACTCAAATCTTCAACGAAGATGGAGTGTTAACTCCGGTAACTGTTCTTCAGGCTGGACCATGTGTTGTAACACAGATCAAAACTGTAGAAAACGATGGATACAGCGCTGTACAGGTTGGTTTTGTTGACAAAAAAGACAAAATCGTAAACGTTGACAAAAACGGTAAAAAAGAAATCGTGCACAGACACGGTGTTACAAAAGCTGAAAAAGGACACTTTGACAAAGCTGGAGTAACAGGAAAGAGATTCGTAAGAGACTTCAAATTTGAAAATGCTGACGAATATCAGTTAGCACAGGAAATTAAAGCAGATATCTTCGCAGCTGGAGATAAAGTAGATGCTACAGCTATTTCAAAAGGTAAAGGATTCCAGGGTGCAATCAAGAGACATAACCAGCACAGAGGACCTATGACACACGGTTCTAAATTCCATCGTCATGCAGGTTCAAACGGTGCTTGTTCTGATCCAAGTAAGGTATTCAAAGGAAAAGGAATGCCAGGACACATGGGAGCAAAGAGAGTAACAGTTCAGAATCTTGAAGTAGTAAGAGTAGATGTTGAAAACAACCTTCTCTTAGTAAAAGGTGCTGTTCCAGGACCAAAGAAATCATTAATCACAATCAAGGAAACTGTAAAATCTAAGTAAGATTTGCACTAGGAAAGGAGGACATACAGATGGCAAACGTATCTGTTTACAATATCGAAGGTAAAGAAGTTGGTACAATCGAACTTAACGATGCTATTTTCGGTGTAGAAGTAAATGAACATCTTGTACACATGGCAGTAGTCAGCCAGCTTGCAAATAAACGTCAGGGAACACAGAAAGCGAAAACACGTTCTGAAGTTTCTGGTGGCGGAAGAAAACCATGGAGACAGAAGGGAACTGGACATGCTCGTCAGGGTTCTACAAGAGCTCCACAGTGGACAGGCGGTGGGGTAGTATTCGCTCCAACACCAAGAGATTACTCTTTCAAACTTAACAAGAAAGAAAAGAGAGCAGCTCTTAAATCAGCTCTTACATCAAGAGTAGAAGAAAACAAATTCATCGTTGTTGATGAACTTCAGTTCGCTGAAATCAAAACAAAGAATTTCCAGAAAGTATTAAACAACTTATCAGTATCTAAAGCGTTAGTTGTATTAGAAGATGGAAATGTAAACGCTGAACTTTCAGCAAGAAATATTGCTGGTATCAAGACAGCAAAAACAAACACAATCAATGTTTATGACATTTTGAAATACAACACAGTTATCGCAACTAAAGCTGCTGTTGAAAAAATCCAGGAGGTGTACGCATAATGGCAAACGTTCAGTACTATGATGTGATCCTTAAACCAGTAGTTACAGAAAAGACTATGGAACTTATGGCTGACAAGAAATACACTTTCTTAGTTCACACAGAAGCAAACAAAACAATGATCAAAGAAGCTGTTGAAAAAATGTTCCCGGGAACAAAGGTTCAGAGTGTAAATACAATGAACATGGATGGAAAGACAAAACGTCGTGGAATGACATTTGGAAAAACAGCAAAAACAAAAAAAGCTGTTGTTCAGTTAACAGCTGAATCGGCTGAAATCGAAATCTTCCAGGGATTATAAGATTTAGTCAGCTGCAAATAAACGGTGCAACTCCGTGAAACAAATAATCAGTTAATAACGAAAGGAGATACAGTAATGGGAATTAAGACATACCGCCCATATACACCTTCTAGAAGACATATGACTGGCTCTGATTTCTCAGAAATCACAAAGACAACTCCAGAGAAATCATTACTTGCTTCAAAGAGCAAAACAGCTGGTCGTAACAATCAGGGTAAAATTACAGTTAGACACCATGGTGGTGGAGCTAAGAGAAAATACAGAATTATCGATTTCAAGAGACGTAAAGATGGCGTTCCAGCTACAGTAATCGGAATCGAATACGATCCAAACAGATCAGCAAACATCGCACTTATCTGCTACGCAGATGGCGAAAAAGCATACATCCTCGCACCAGCAGGATTAACAGATGGAATGAAAATTATGAATGGACCAGAAGCTGAAGTGAGAATCGGTAACTGCTTACCGCTTTCTTGCATCCCGGTTGGTACACAGATTCATAACATCGAACTTCATCCTGGAAAAGGCGGACAGATGGTTCGTTCAGCAGGAAACAGTGCACAGTTAATGGCTAAAGAGGGAAAATACGCTACACTTCGTCTTCCTTCAGGAGAAATGAGAATGGTTCCAATCGAATGCCGTGCAACAGTTGGTGTTGTAGGTAATGGAGATCATAACCTTGTTAATATCGGTAAAGCCGGACGTAAACGTCACATGGGCATCAGACCTACAGTTCGTGGTTCTGTAATGAACCCTAACGATCATCCACACGGTGGTGGTGAAGGAAAGACTGGTATCGGTCGTCCAGGTCCATCAACACCTTGGGGCAAACCAGCGCTTGGTCTTAAGACTCGTAAGAAAAATAAACAGTCTAACAAGCTGATCGTAAGAAGAAGAGACGGTAAAGGTATTAAATAGAGAATTTAAGGAGGTTAGAACCTATGGCTCGTTCACTTAAAAAAGGACCATTCATCGACGCAAGCTTGATGAAAAAAGTGGAAGCAATGAACGCATCAGGAGAAAAAGCAGTTATCAAAACTTGGTCTCGCCGTTCAACAATCTTCCCAATTATGGTTGGACATACAATTGCAGTTCATGATGGAAGAAAACACGTTCCAGTATATGTTACAGAAGATATGGTTGGACACAAACTTGGTGAGTTCGTAGCAACCAGAACATACAGAGGACACGGAAAAGACGAAAAGAAATCTAAAGTTAGATAGTATTTAACGTATTGAAAGGAGGTTCCCGACCATGGCAAAAGGACATAGATCCCAGATCAAGAGAGAAAGAAATGCAAATAAGGACACTAGACCTTCAGCTAAGTTATCTTACGCTAGAGTTTCTGTTCAGAAAGCATGCTTCGTATTAGATGCCATCAGAGGTAAGGACGTACAGACAGCGCTTGGTATTTTAGCATATAACCCAAGATACGCTTCAAGCATTATAAAGAAATTATTAGAATCAGCAATTGCAAATGCTGAAAATAACAACGGTATGAATGTTGAAAACCTTTACATTGCAGAATGTTATGCAAATAAAGGACCAACAATGAAGAGAGTAAAACCAAGAGCACAGGGTAGAGCTTACAGAATCGAAAAGAGAATGAGCCACATCACAATCGTGCTTGATGAAAGATAAGGAGGGCAATCATGGGACAGAAAGTTAATCCTCATGGATTGAGAGTCGGAGTTATCAAAGACTGGGGCTCTAAATGGTATGCTGAAAAAGAATTTGCTGACTATTTAGTAGAAGACCACAAACTCAGAGTTTTTCTTAAAAATAAATTATATAGCGCTGGTATTTCAAAAATTGAAATTGAAAGAGCATCTGACCGCGTGAAAGTAATCATCTATACTGCTAAACCAGGTGTGGTTATCGGCAAAGGTGGTTCAGAAATTGAAAAAGTAAAAGCTGAACTTCAGAAGATGACAGGTAAAAAAGTTATCGTTGACATCAAAGAAGTTAAGAGACCAGATAAAGATGCACAGTTAGTAGCAGAAAACATTGCACAGCAGTTAGAAAACCGTATTTCTTTCCGTCGTGCTATGAAATCTTGTATGTCAAGAACAATGAAAGCAGGAGCACTTGGTGTTAAGACATCTGTTTCAGGACGTCTTGGTGGAGCTGATATGGCTCGTACAGAGTTCTACAGCGAAGGAACAATTCCACTTCAGACATTAAGAGCAGACATTGACTATGGCTTCGCTGAAGCAGACACAACTTACGGAAAAGTTGGTGTTAAAGTATGGGTATACACAGGCGAAGTACTTCCAACAAAGGCAGGTAAGGAAGGGAGCGATAAATAATGTTAATGCCAAAAAGAGTTAAACGTAGAAAACAGTTCCGCGGCTCTATGAAGGGTAAAGCGTTAAGAGGAAATAAAATCACTCATGGTGAATATGGTCTTGTAGCAATGGAACCATGCTGGATTCGTTCAAATCAGATCGAAGCAGCCCGTATTGCTATGACACGTTACATCAAACGTGGTGGTAAAGTTTGGATTAAAATTTTCCCAGATAAACCAGTAACAACAAAGCCAGCTGAAACTCGTATGGGTTCAGGAAAAGGTACTTTAGAATACTGGGTAGCAGTAGTTAAACCAGGACGTGTAATGTTCGAACTTGCAGGTGTACCTGAAGAAGTAGCCAGAGAAGCATTACGTCTTGCTATGCACAAGTTACCATGTAAATGTAAAATCGTTTCTCGTGAAGAATTAGAAGGCGGTGACAACAGTGAAAACTAAGAAATTCGTAGAAGATTTAAAGGCAAAATCAGTTGCAGAACTTAACGAAGAGTTAGTAGCTGCTAAAAAGGAGCTCTTCAATTTAAGATTCCAGAACGCAACAAATCAGTTAGATAACACAAGCAGAATCAAAGAAGTTAGAAAGAATATCGCAAGAATTCAGACAGCTATTACAGAAAAATCAAACTAAGATTTTGTCTGGGTAGTGGATTCTAGAAAGGAGCAATATCATGGAAAGAAACCTTAGAAAAACAAGAGTTGGTAAGGTTGTAAGCAACAAGATGGATAAAACAATCGTAGTTGCTGTAGAAGACCATGTTAAACATCCGCTTTACAATAAGATCGTTAAAAGAACTTATAAATTAAAAGCGCATGATGAAAACAATGAATGCAATATTGGTGATAGAGTAAAAGTTATGGAAACAAGACCATTATCAAAAGATAAGAGATGGAGACTTGTTGAAATCGTAGAAAAAGTTAAATAGTTTGTATAAGGAGGTTTACCTGCATGATACAGCAAGAAAGTAGATTAAAAGTAGCTGATAATACAGGTGCTAAAGAATTACTTTGCATCCGTGTATTAGGTGGTTCTACAAGAAGATATGCAGCTATCGGTGACATCATCGTTGCAAGCGTTAAAGATGCAACACCAGGCGGAGTTGTAAAAAAAGGTGATGTTGTGAAAGCCGTTGTTGTTCGTACAGTAAACGGCACACGCCGTAAAGATGGATCTTACATCAAATTCGACGAAAATGCTGCTGTAATTATTAAAGATGACAAAAACCCAAGAGGAACTCGTATTTTTGGACCTGTAGCCAGAGAACTTCGTGAAAAACAGTTCATGAAAATTGTTTCATTGGCTCCAGAAGTACTGTAAGGAGGTTCAAACATGTCAACAATGAAAATTAAAAAAGGCGATTTAGTTAAAGTTATCGCTGGTGCAGACAAAGACAAAGAAGGCAAAGTACTCGCTGTAAATAAAGAAAACGGTACAGTCCTTGTGGAAGGTGTTAACATGAGAACAAAACATGCGAAACCAAGCGCTTCTAATCCAGAAGGCGGAATCATCCACCAGGAAGGACCTATCGATGCATCTAACGTAATGTACATCCACAAAGGTGAAGCTACAAGAGTAGGTTTCAAAATGGATGGAGACAAAAAAGTGCGTGTTGCAAAGAAAACAGGCGAAGTTATTGATTAGTTCGAGGAAGGAGGTCAAAGGCTTTGAGTAGACTTAAAGAACAGTACCAGAATGAGATCGTTGACGCAATGATCAAAAAATTTGGTTATAAAAATATTATGGAAGTGCCAAAACTCGATAAAGTTGTAATCAACATGGGCGTTGGCGAAGCAAAAGATAATGCAAAAGCATTAGATTCAGCAGTTGCTGATATGGAAAAAATCACTGGACAGAAAGCAGTTCTCACAAGAGCTAGAAACTCTGTAGCTAACTTCAAAATCCGTGAAGGTATGGCCATCGGATGTAAGGTTACATTAAGAGGAGATAAAATGTACGAATTTGTTGATCGTCTGATCAACCTTGCATTACCTCGTGTACGTGACTTCAGAGGAGTTAACCCTAATGCATTCGACGGAAGAGGTAACTACGCTCTCGGAATCAAAGAACAGCTTATTTTCCCTGAAATTGAATACGATAAAGTAGACAAGTTAAGAGGTATGGATGTTATCTTCGTAACAACTGCTAAAACAGACGAAGAAGCTCGTGAATTATTAAAACAGTTCAACATGCCATTTGCAAAATAAGGAGGGAAAATTTCATGGCAAAGACAGCAATGAAAATCAAACAGCAGCGTAAACAGAAATTCTCTACAAGAGAATATAACCGTTGCAGAATCTGTGGACGTCCACATGCATATTTAAGAAAATATGGAATCTGCCGTGTATGTTTCCGTGAATTGGCATACAAA
>JAQYAI010000122.1 GCA_029227655.1 bacterium
ATGGAAGGGGTCGCTGAGCCAAGGACCACACTGGCATGTTCCAGCCTTGCACGCTCGATTGCCGTCTCTCTGGCATGATATCTTGGCACCTGTTCGCTTTTATAAGCCGATTCATGTTCTTCATCGATGACGATCAGCCCCAGATCAGGAAATGGAGTAAATAATGCTGATCTTGGCCCGATCATCACATCCAGCTTTCCCTCTTTGGCACGCATCATCTGGTCATAACGCTCTCCCGCCGAAAGCCTGGAATTCATGATCGATACCCGGTCTCCAAACTTTCGGTAGAACCGCATCACCGTCTGATAGGTCAGCGCAATTTCCGGAATCAGCACAATGGCCTGCCTGCCTGCTGCCACTACCTTCTGGATCATTTCCATATAAACTTCTGTTTTGCCGCTTCCGGTCACTCCGTACACCAAATAGGTTCCATATTTTTCTTTGTCATAATCTTCGCAGAACGTATCAATTGCCGCCCTTTGCTCTTCTGTGTAAATGAGTTCTTTCTGCTTAAAGTTCCGCTCTTTCACCGGATTACGGTAAACCTGTCTGGATACAATTTCCAGAACTCCCTGCTCTTCCAGTGCTTTTACTACAGGAAGCGTAATATTTAATTTTCTGCTGATCAGTGCGTATTCGATCTCTGCATCATCCAGAAGTGCCGCCATGAGCCTTGCACGCGCCTTCTGGTTCTTGTGCAGATAAAATTCCAGTCTCTCTTTTCCCTCTTCTTCACTTATGATACGCCTGATAATTCTCTCTTCCTTTGCCTGTTCTTCCTTTTTGATTGGAAGGACTGTCTTGAGTGCCTGAATCATCGTCCCGCCATAGTGTGCCTTCATCCACGCTGCCAGCGCTACCAAATGGGATTCTACACCCACGCTCTTTTGAACTGGACGAAGGATCTTTTTCAGTTTTGTTTTCTCATAGTCACAAGTTTCGGAAAATCCCACAATGTATCCATTTTTCTCACGATTGCCCTTTCCAAACGGGACCAGCACTTCCATGCCCACTTTAAGTACAGGTTCCAGTACTTCCGGAATCTCATATTGAAAAACTTTATCCACTTTTTCATGTGTAATGTCAATGATCACGTCTGCATACATCTTATTATCCACGCTTTCTCATTCTTGTGTCTTCTCTTTTCTTCCTGTCATCGCTTCCCTCACCAGTTCATGATCGTCCATATAGTAACGGATTCCCTTGATTTCCTGATATTTCTCATGTCCTTTGCCGGCAATGATGACAATGTCACCGGCCTTTGCCATATTGACAGCTTCAGCCACCGCTTCTCTTCGGTCTGGTACAATTTTATATTGTCTTTGTCCGTCAATTCCTTCTGCTATTTCCCGTATGATCTTATCCGGGTTTTCATCCCTTGGATTGTCTGTTGTCAATAGAATAATATCTGCAAATCTTGCGGCAGCTTTCCCCATCTCATATCTCCTGCTTTTAGCCCGGTTTCCTCCACAGCCAAACACCAGAAGAATCCTCTTCGGCTGATACATGCGAAACGTGAGAAGTACATTCTGAAGACTCATTCCATTGTGCGCGTAATCTATATAGCATGCAATGTTTTTATCGCATTGTATTCGCTCCATTCTACCATCTACAGAAACTTCATACAGAACCTGGACCATTTCTCTAAGATCCACTCCCAGACATTGCATCACCAAAAGTGCCGCTAACGCATTATATACATTGAACATTCCTGGCATCTGCAGGCGAAAGAAAAGATCATTCACACGGAAACAAGTCACCGGAACTCCCTCTTCCATCAAAAACTGTATTTGCTCCGCTTTCAGAATATTGCTCTTCCCAAAGGTGTCCTGTCTCGCGGCACTATCCTGGCAGGTAAACCCATATTTTTTACAAGTCGTACGCCGGAAGATATATCCAATTTGAATATCATCCAGATTACCGATCCCGATGTTACACTGATGAAATAATCTGGATTTATAATACCGGTATTCACTCAGACTTGCATGTTCTCCCGGCCCCACATGGTCTTCCCCCAAATTGGTAAAAACAGCGATATAAAATACAATTCCCTCTACCCGCTTCTGCTTCATCCCCTGTGAGGAAACCTCCATAACTGCGTATTCACAGCCTTTTCTTTTCATTTTATCAAAATACTCCTGAATGGTAAAGGCATCCGGAGTGGTATTCCTTGTGGAAATCCATTCTTCTCCATCATAAATTCCAAGAGTTCCTATGAGTCCTGCCTTATTTCCGGCTGCTTCGAGCATCTGATGGATCATGACCGCAACCGTTGTTTTTCCTTTTGTTCCTGTAATTCCAATAATCTTTAAAGCTTCCGCCGGATGCCCAAAATAATTCGCCGCCATAACAGCATAAGCTTCTCTGGTATCCCGCACAAATACCACCGTCACATCATCCGGAAACTCCAAAAGATTTCCATGTTTTCCCATTTTTTCAATAACAAAAGCTTTGGCTCCTCTTTCATGTGCTTCTTCCATAAAGTCATGTCCATCCATTTTCTGCCCGTCCATACAGACGAACACATCTCCATATTCCACTCTTTTCGAATGACATGTAATTCCTTTTATCTCGATTTTTTTTAAGGATATGACCTCTTGGAGCACCACATACTTCAGTCCATTTAGCAACGAATGCAGATTCATAGTTTCCCTCATTTCATACATTCACTACTTTATTGTATGAAAAAGGAAACAGGAAGTGTCATGACACACCCCCTGTTTACCAGCCTTTTATATTTGCGCCTGATCATATTTTTCCAGACACTCTTTTACCTGTTCCACATCTGATTTATATGGAACCTTTTTATTCCCATACTTTATCCAGCGTTCATTTCCTTTCCCCATGATCAGAAATACGGTCTTTCCCTCCGCTTCTTCCATGGCAAGCCGGATTGCTTCTGCTCTGTCTTCCACGATCTTATATGGACACTTCTTCGCCTCCACATAAACTGCGATCTGCTTACAGATATCCAGAACTTCTTCTCCTGCTGGATCATCTGCAGTCAGATAAATCATATCTGCATTTTCTCCTGCTACTTCCCCCATATCTCTTCTGCGGGTAATCGCTTTATTGCCAGGCGAACCGAACACTGCAACAATCTTGTAATCCGAATACTCATCCTTTGTAGATGCGAATAATTTTTCATAGCTTAGCTTATTATGTGCAAAATCAACAATTGCCACTCTCTTCTTATCCTTACTGCTGTACAGTTCCATTCTTCCACCGGAACGGGCACGATATAATCCGCTCTTCATATAAGGAACAGGAATTCCAAGAAGCATTGCTGCGCCAATCACGGCCAGCGCATTTTCCACATTGAACAGACCCGGCATGGTCAGCCGGAATTCTTCATCAAATTCTGCAGTCTTTACCCGAAAAACGGTCTCATGACCATCTTTTTGAATCTCATAGGCATACACATCTGCATCCGGTTCCAGGGTACTGAATGTCAACATCCGTTCACATTCTTTTGCCGCATCTATGATTCGGTCCGCAAAATCTGCGTCTTTATTGACTACTGCATATTTCGTCTGACGGAACAACAATAATTTCGATGCAAAATAATCGTCAAAATCCGGATGTTCAATCGGGCTGATATGATCCTCTGAAATATTGAGAAAAATTCCAACATCCATCTTCATGTTATTTACACGTCCATACTTCAATGCCTGCGAAGACACTTCCATTTGGGCAAAGGTAATTCCGCTCTCTACCGCATGGCGAAAATGTTCCTGAAGCTCTACTGCTTCCGGAGTAGTAAGGCTCGATTCCTCTCGGATGACACCATCATAAATGTCAATGGAAGAAATCAGTGCACTTTCTTTTCCGCCAGTCGCTTTCATATAATCATCCACTATTGCCTTCATATAATACGCGGAAGTAGATTTGCCTTTGGTTCCCCCGATTCCCACAATCGTAAGGTCTTTCCATGGTGCATTGTTAAACTTTTCTGCCAGAGGCGGCATTGCTTTACGAATATCATCTACAAGAAAATAAGGCACATTCGTCATAGTATCATATTTCTTTTCACTGACATAAGCAATGGCGCCCTTCTTGATAGCCTCATTCAGATATTCCACTTTAAAAGCAGCACCTTTACAGATAAACAAAGTTCCTTCTACGACTTTCTTGGAGTCAAATGTCAGGTATTCCACCGTCTGATCATCCGCATCCTTGGAATAAAATTCCTTCATCATACGCTGATTCTGTAAAAGTAATGCATATTCCTTTAAATTGTATTTCTTCATCTGTGATTCTTCCTCTTCTTTCTATCCCAGATATTTTGCTCCGGAACGGATGATTGCTTCCCTTACCAGCACATCCATTGCATCGACACAGTTCAGCGGCACCTGATAATATTCTTTAAATACCGAAATCTCTGTACATGCCAGAATAACTGCATCGCAGCCTTTTTCCATTAATTCATCGTAAGTACGCATAAATTTCTTTCTGTCGCCGGTTTTACCACCCTTGATATCATCATAAATCAGTGACATAACATCCTTCTGTCTTTCTGTTCCTGGCTGGATAGGTGTAATCCCATAGCGTTCACAGGCCTTGTGATAAGTCCCCGCCTGAATCGTTCCGTCTGTTCCCATGATTCCAATTTTCTTTGTGTCCGGCCAGTTCTTCTTCACATGGCGTACGCTCTCTTCCACCATATGAATAATCGGGACTTTGGTCGCCGCCTGAATCTCATCATAAAAATAATGAGAAGTATTACACGGAATCGCAATATTCGAAACGCCCAACATTTCCAGACTGCGTGCATCTTCTGTCAGAGCTTTGATCAGAGCGTCTTTATTCCCTGTTAAAATAGCCTGTGTTCTGTCCGGCATTGTAGCATGACTTAAAATAATTGTATCAATGTGTTCCTGATCATGCTCTGCCTTTGTTCTTGCGATCAGACGTGCATAGAAAAAACTGGTTGCCTCTGGTCCCATTCCACCGATAATCCCTAATTTTTTCAAAATACTCCCCCTTTTTGTTAACTATAATACTTTTTAAATTTCACAAAATGGCTGAAGTAGGTCCGCAAAAGACCATACAACCGTTTCGGTGCCAAGTCTCCCTTCATAAATACTGGATTGACAACCTTCTTTTCCTTCAGTAATCTTCGCATCTTTTCCTGATTTTCCGGTTCTTTTACATATTTCAATGCAACACGCTTTGGTACTACCATCCAGAGATGCTCATTCTTTGCCAGTTCAAATTCTCTATCTTTACCGTAGACATATTCTTCTACCACATATTTTGCCACATTATAGCCAGAGCCTGTCACATAAAAATTACTTCTTCCCTGACGTGTATTGATTTCAAAGAATTTGTATTTTCCATCTCTTTTGTCAAACTTGATGTCGCAGTTAGAAAATCCAACATAGCGCATATCTTCCAGAAGATTTTTCACACGAAGCATCAGTTCTTCATTCGGCTCTGTAATGATGAGTGCATGATTTCCAAGTCCATGCGGTGTATGTTCCTCCAAAAGAACATGTCCAAGACACATCATCTTGACTTTACCATTCTTGTCGGAATAAGAGGTCAGAACCGCCATATTCTCATCATTTCCCGGAATCATATCCTGAATGATCATCTTATCCGGATATCCGGCCGCATAGGTATCTGTAATCGCCTGGTTCAACTCTTCTCTGCTGTTTACAATAAAGACCTTCTTCTGCGTCGGAAATGGATGTTCCCAGTAGTGTGTGCTTTCTGTCGGCTTTAATACCACCGGGTATGGAAAATTCATTTCAAAATCCAGTCCCATAGACGGATCATAAATAATCGTTCCAGGATAATCTACACCATGTTTGTCACATAATTGATAGAAATTATCCTTTCTCTGGAGATATTCCATCAATTCATAGTTCGGATAAGGTGCAATGACATTCGCTCCCAGCTTGTCCCTATTTCGCATGATCTGGGCTGCATAGCCATCACTTGCCGCCATCAGAATAATCTTCTTATCTTTATGTTCCTCTGCAAATCTTCCAATTCTTTCCAGAAAATATTCATCTGTATCAATCCTTGAATTATGCTCATAAATCGTAATCTTACTATGGTAACTCGGTCCTGACGGAAATTTTCCAAAAACATATGTTTTTACCTGATATTCTTCGTAAAATGCACGCGCAATACTATATGTGTTAATATCCCCGCCCAGTACAGCCGGGATAAATTCTCTCTCTTTAAATTCCAACATGCTAAGAGCACGCTCCTTTCTTCTGCTTTCTCATGTTGCATCACCATATTATGATGCCTACGGATTTCTCCGCGTTTTACGCTCCCGATATTATAACGCAACTATTTCAGGTGTGTCAAGAAATGGCGGATACTAATCTTCTTTCTTCTGATCTGTTCCTCTCATGATTGCACATTCCCCGTATTTTTGCTTCATCCGTTCCATGACCCGACTCATTTTCTGATGCTTTTCCTTCTTTTCCTTTTCCGCCTTCGCCCGCTCCATCATGGGCTGTACATCAAAGATGGTAAGCTGCTGCGGCTCATCTTCCTCTACCAGTTTGGCGGTCCGGATACCAAGCAGACGTATCGGATTCTTGTTCCAAAGCTCATCGAACAGCAGACATGCTTCCTCATAAATCACTTTATCCGAATCGGTAGCTCTTGGAAGCTGCTTCTGATGAGAAACATTCTGAAAGGTATGATACCGTATTTCTACACTGAGCATACTCGCCTTCTGACCAGATTTTTGAAGTCGTTCTCCTACTTTTTCGGCAAGATACCGAAGGACTTTCTTCGCCTCTTCTTCTTTCATCACATCCTTAGCCAGGGTGGTAGAATTCCCGATTCCTTTCGCAGCCCTTTCCTCTGCCTGCACTTCGGATTCAT
Source organism: bacterium (assembly GCA_029227655.1). GTDB lineage: Bacteria > Bacillota > Clostridia > Lachnospirales > Lachnospiraceae > Allocoprococcus. Next base: position 6,853 of record JAQYAI010000122.1, read on the forward strand.
CCAGTCCATTTGCAAATTCCCAGAGCGTTCTTCCATGACTCTTTAAATGCAGCTCAAGGAGCGCCGGATCTGTCTGTGCCAGATCTCCGATGGTATGAATCTCCAGCTTTTTCAAAATTTCCACACTGGATTTGCCCGCCATATAAAGTTCTCCTACCGGAAGGGGCCACATTTTTTCCTGTATCTCTTCGGGAAACAGGGTATGTATCCGATTCGGCTTTTCAAAATCCGATGCCATCTTCGCCAGAAGCTTATTGCTTGAAATCCCTATATTGACCGTAAACCCAAACTTTTCATATACTTTCTGCTTGATCTCAAGCGCAGCGTCAACAGGAGATGGGAATTTCCATGCAATTCCGGTAAAATCCATAAAGCATTCGTCTACACTGACCTGCTCAATATCAGAAGTGTATGTATGCAGAAATTCCATCAGCCTTCTGCTATACTCCCGGTACATGTTGTGATCCGGTGGTTCCATGTGAAGATTCGGACATTTCTTCAACGCATTCACCACAGGTTCTCCTGTCTTCACACCATATCTCTTTGCTGGAATTGATTTTGCAAGCACCACGCCGTGCCTGGACTCTTTGTCTCCTCCAATGATAGCAGGAATTTCACGGATATCAATCTCTGCTCCATTTTTCAGCATTTCTACCGCAGTCCAGCTTAAAAAAGCGGAATTTACATCAATATGGAAAATGATTTTTTGCATACCACACCTCCTTTCCCTTTTCTCATATTTTCTATGATAACGTTTTTAGCGCCAGTACACAAGGCACTGGCGCTAATTTCAAAGCTCACTTTTTGTTCTTATTGATTATCCACTTTATACATGTAACGGATCAATTCAAGTGTCTTGCTTGAATATCCATATTCATTATCATAAAAAGCAATTAATTTGAACAATTTGTTATTCAGTTCAATTCCTTCGCGTGCATCAAAAATAGATGTACACGGATCCCCTATGAAGTCTCCTGATACCACTTCATCATCTACATACTCGAGAACACCTTTCAAATAAGTCTCTGAGGCTTCCTTCATCTTAGCACAGATCTCCGCATAAGTGGTCTCTTTCTTAAGAACAACGTTCAGATCCACAACGGATACATCGGATGTTGGCACACGATAAGAAATTCCAGTCATCTTTCCCTGAAGTTCCGGAATTACAAGTCCTACTGCTTTCGCAGCTCCTGTTGAAGATGGAATGATGTTGTTGAATACCGATCTTCCGGTTCTCCAGTCCTTCATCGAACGGGCATCTACCACTTTCTGCTTTGCGGTTGCCGAGTGGATCGTGGACATTAATCCCTGATCGATTCCCCAGTTTTCCTGCAGCACACGGCAAAGAGGTGCCAGACAGTTGGTCGTGCAGGATGCATTTGAGACAACACACATTTCCTTTTCATATTTTTCATGGTTTACTCCATATACAAATGTTGGTGTTTCTTTATCTTTCGCAGGTGCAGAAATAATGACCTTCTTCGCGCCAGCCTTGATATGATCCATGGCTTTTTCCGTTGTACAGTAAGCTCCCGTTGCTTCTACTATGTACTCGGCCCCACATTCACTCCACGGAATGCGAAGTGCATCGGTTTCTGAATAAACCGGAATCTTCTTTCCGTCAATTACGATTCCATTCTCATACTTATCCAGAGACTTTGGAAATCTTCCAAACGTGGTGTCATATTTTAACATATACACCAAATAATCAAGATCTGCATTTCGCACATTGATTCCTGCAATTTCAATATCCTCCATATCCATTGCCGCACGAATCACAACTCTGCCAATTCTCCCGAAACCACTAATACCAACCTTGATCGACATGACCATTATCCTCCTTCATTGCTTTACCTATCATTTTCTCCCCTGAAAATACAATAGGGAGTATCACATAAGTCCATGATACTCCCTATTTTTCCCATTGTAAATTAATTAAAAAATTAACGTGCTTGTTGATATATTATCAACATATTGTAATGTATTTTAAATCTTAATCAACAATTACATTTCTCTTCGTTCGTGCTGTCAAATCGCCATTTTCCACATCGATCAGAATCGTATCTCCACTTCCCACATCACCAGAAAGAATCAGCCTTGCCGCTAAAGTTTCCACATGCTTCTGCAGATAACGTTTCAGCGGCCTTGCTCCGTACATTGGATCATAACCGCCTTCGACGATCATCTGTTTTGCTGCATCGGTCAGTTCAATCTGAAGTTCTCTGTCTGCCAGACGCTTATTTACATCTGCGACAAGAAGTTCAATAATGGATGATACATGACTCTTAGAAAGTGGATGGAACATAATGATTTCATCCAGTCGATTCAGGAACTCTGGTCGGAAATGACCTCGCAGATCGTGCATAACGCGCTCCTGGGCCTCTTGTCTGATTTCCCCATTTTCATCAATTCCTTCCAGCAGATAAGAAGAACCGATATTAGATGTCATAATCAGGATCGTATTTTTAAAGTCCACCGTTCTGCCCTGTGAATCGGTAATACGGCCATCATCAAGCACCTGTAAAAGGACATTAAATACATCTGGATGTGCCTTTTCTACTTCATCAAAAAGTACAACGGAGTATGGCTTTCTGCGGACCGCTTCTGTAAGCTGGCCGCCTTCATCATAACCCACATATCCAGGAGGCGCTCCAATCAGACGAGACACAGAGTATTTCTCCATGTACTCACTCATATCAATTCGCACCATATTGCTTTCATCGTCAAAAAGACTTTCTGCAAGTGCTTTGGCAAGCTCTGTCTTACCTACACCAGTCGGTCCAAGGAACAGGAAGGAACCGATTGGTTTGGTCGGATCTTTGATTCCCGCTTTCGAACGGATAATTGCCTCTGTTACCTTCTGTACACTTTCATCCTGCCCGATGACACGTCTGTGAAGTTCTTTATCCAGATTGAGTGTTTTACTGCGTTCACTTTCATTTAGCTTGGCAACCGGGATTCCTGTCCATCTGGAAATGATCCGGGCAATTTCTTCCTCTGTTACACTTTCGTGTACCAGTTCCATTTCTTTGCTCCGGATGCGTTCTTCTTCCTCTTCCAACTGCCTCTGGAGCTGTGGAAGACGGCCATACTGAAGTTCTGCCGCTTTATTCAGATCATACTGCTGCTGCGCGATCTGAATCTCATTATTCACCTGTTCAATCTGCTCTCTCAGCTTCTGAACAGCTTCTACGGAACGTTTTTCATTGTCCCACTGTGTCTTTTTCTTCGCAAATTCTTCCTTGAATTCGGCAAGTTCCTGCTGCAGATGTTCCAGTCGTTCCTTACTTAATCTGTCATCTTCTTTCTTAAGGGCGGTCTCTTCAATTTCCAGCTGTGTGATTTTTCTGCGAAGTTCATCCAGCTCTGTCGGCATCGAATCCAGCTCTGTCTTAATGAGCGCACAGGCCTCATCCACAAGGTCGATCGCCTTATCTGGAAGGAATCTGTCCGAAATATATCTGTTGGAAAGGGTTGCCGCTGCTACCAGCGCACCATCGGTGATCTTGACGCCATGATAGACTTCATACCGTTCTTTCAGACCACGAAGAATGGAAATCGCATCCTCTACCGTCGGCTCATCTACCATGACCGGCTGGAAACGTCTTTCAAGAGCTGCATCCTTTTCGATATACTGACGGTATTCATCCAGTGTTGTAGCACCAATACAGTGTAACTCTCCACGGGCAAGCATTGGCTTTAACATATTGCCTGCATCCATTGCTCCTTCCGTTTTACCTGCTCCTACAATCGTATGAAGCTCATCAATGAAAAGAATAATGTTTCCATCGCTATTTTTTACTTCCTCAAGAACTGCTTTCAGACGTTCCTCGAATTCACCACGATATTTTGCTCCTGCCACAAGTGCTCCCATATCCAGTGCAAAAATTTTCTTATCTTTCAGTCCTTCCGGAACATCACCTGCTACGATACGCTGCGCCAGACCTTCTACTGCTGCCGTCTTACCAACACCAGGTTCTCCGATCAACACTGGATTGTTCTTTGTCTTACGCGACAAAATACGAATGACATTTCTGATTTCCGCATCACGGCCGATGACCGGGTCGAGCTTCTTCTCCCTTGCTCTCTGAACAAGATCCTGACCATATTTGTTCAACGTATCATAAGTTGCTTCCGGATTATCGCTGGTCACTCTCTGATTGCCACGTACCGTTGAAAGGGCCTGCAGGAATTTCTCTCTGTCGATGCCCAGTTCTTTGAACAACTGCTTCATGTCTCTGCTTGCATATTTTAATAAAGAAAGAAAAAGATGTTCTACTGAAACATATTCATCTCCCATCTGCTTTGCTTCGTCCTCACCATGTACTAACACATTGTTCAGATTCTGTCCAATGTACATCTGGCCGCCCTGAACCTTCGGACGCTTTCTGATTGCCTCTTCGGCGCGGTTCATAACTACTTCTTTTGTGAAGCCCATCTTTTCTAATAATTTTAAGATCAGACTATCGTCAATTGTGAGAAGAGCATACAGTAAATGTTCCTGTTCTACTTCCTGGTTGCCATAGTCCATTGCGATCTTCTCGCACTGCTGAACAGCTTCCATAGAGCTTCTTGTAAACTTATTAATGTTCATACACTCGCCTCCTATATGTGAATGAAAGTAATGTTACTATTGTTTCCATGTTCTATAGGAAATATAACACTTATTTTAGCACTCGTCAAGTGTGAGTGCTAATAAAACTATAAAAAAGTGATGAACACATAATGAAATAAAAATAAATTCCTATTGACAATTTCTTCCTTCTGTTATAATATACTTTCAACCTACTTATTGAGTAGGTTGAATAGGGCATGTAAATGAATTTCTAATACTTAAACACATTCAGGACAAGGAGGAAAGATTATGTCAGATTATAGATTTGAAACACTTCAATTACATGTAGGACAGGAAACACCAGACCCGGCAACCGATTCACGGGCAGTTCCTATTTATGCCACAACCTCTTATGTATTTCATGATTGTGCGCATGCTGCGGCACGTTTTGGTCTGGAAGATGCCGGAAATATTTACGGTCGTCTTACGAATTCGACGCAGGATGTATTTGAGAAGCGTATCGCCGCATTAGAAAATGGCGTTGCTGCACTTTCCGTTGCTTCAGGCGCCGCCGCTATTACTTATACGATTCAGGCACTTGCACAAAATGGCGGACATGTCGTTGCACAGAAAACAATTTATGGCGGAAGTTATAATTTACTTGCCCATACGCTGACCAACTTCGGCATTACTGCTACTTTTGTTGATATTCACAATTTAGAAGAAGTAGAAAATGCAATTCAGCCAAACACAAGATTACTTTATATAGAAACACTTGGAAATCCAAACAGTGATATCCCGGACATTGGTGCCCTTGCAGAACTTGCCCATCGCCACGGACTTCCTCTGGTCGTAGACAATACCTTCGGAACACCTTATCTGATCCGTCCAATTGAACACGGTGCTGATATCGTCGTTCATTCTGCGACAAAATTTATCGGTGGACACGGAACTACGCTCGGTGGAGTGATTGTCGATTCCGGTAATTTTGACTGGGAAGCTTCTGGAAATTACCCGGCCATCGCAGCCCCAAATCCAAGTTATCACGGAGTATCATTTACAAAAGCTGCCGGTAAAGCAGCATTTGTAACTTATATCAGAGCAATTCTGCTCCGTGACACTGGCGCAACTATTTCACCATTTGCCGCATTTTTACTTTTGCAGGGAACCGAGACTCTTTCGCTTCGTCTGGAACGCCATGCGGAAAATACAAAAAAGGTCGTTGATTACTTAGTCGGTCATCCATTAGTGGAAAAGGTAAATCATCCATCCCTGCCAGATCATCCGGATCATACGCTCTATGAAACGTATTTTCCAAATGGCGGAGCTTCTATCTTTACATTTGAGATCAAAGGCGGAGTAAAAGAAGCACACACATTCATTGATAATCTGAAGATCTTCTCTCTTCTTGCAAATGTCGCTGATGTAAAAAGTCTTGTTATTCATCCGGCGACAACGACGCACAGTCAGCTCACAAAAGAAGAATTGGAGGACCAGGGAATCAAGGAAAATACCATCCGTCTGTCCATCGGAACTGAGCATATTGACGATATTATCGCAGATCTTGAACGTGGATTTGCAGCAGTAAAAAATAACTAGAAAGGTATAATGATTATGGCTAAAATATATACTTCTGCCGATCAGCTGATCGGAAAGACTCCTCTCCTTGAGCTTACACATATTGAAAAGAATTTGAATTTAAATGCTACGATTTTAGCAAAACTAGAATATTTTAATCCTGCCGGCTCGGTCAAAGACCGTATCGCAAAAGCAATGATCGAAGATGCTGAACAAAAGGGAACTCTAAAAGCAGGCTCTGTGATCATTGAGCCAACCTCTGGCAATACCGGTATCGGACTGGCATCGGTTGCTGCAGCCAGGGGCTACCGTATTATCATCGTAATGCCTGATACCATGTCCGTGGAACGCAGACAGCTTATGAAAGCGTATGGAGCAGAGCTCGTCTTAACAGACGGTAAGCTGGGAATGAAAGGTGCAATTGCCCGGGCAAATGAATTGGCAAAAGAAATTCCTAATAGTTTTATTCCAGGACAATTTAACAACCCTGCCAATCCAAAAGCTCATTTTGAAACTACAGGTCCTGAAATCTATGAAGATACGGACGGTAACGTAGATATCGTCGTTGCAGGTATTGGAACCGGTGGAACTATTACTGGAATCGGAGAATATTTGAAATCAAAGAATCCAGACATTCAGGTCGTTGCAGTAGAACCTGCCTCTTCTCCTGTTCTGTCTGCCGGAACAGCCGGTCCTCACAAAATTCAGGGAATCGGTGCAGGATTTGTACCAGAAGTTCTTAACACCACGATTTATGATAAAATCATGACCGTATCCAATGAAGATGCCTTTGCTGCCGGAAAATTAATCGGCAGACAGGAAGGAATTCTCGTTGGAATCTCTTCCGGAGCTGCTCTCTGGGCGGCAATTGAACTTGCAAAGAACCCTGAAAATAAAGGCCGTACCATTGTAACCATTCTTCCAGATACAGGAGACCGCTATTTATCAACAGCATTATTTAACGAATAATCTAAGAACTCTGGTGCCAGAAAAGAGCATCAGAGTTTTTTACTTTTGCTGTCAAATATGATATCATAGAACAAATGAGGTGATAAATATGTTGATTTCAACAAAAGGGCGCTATGCGATCCGCGTAATGCTTGACCTGGCTGAAAATGATAACGGTTCGTATATTCCAATGAAAGAGGTCGCAAAACGTCAGGAATTGTCTTTAAAATATATTGAGCGGATCATGCCTGATCTAAAAAGAAATAATCTAGTGGAGGGTATTCACGGCAAGGGCGGAGGATATCGTCTGACCCGCGATCCTGCTGATTACAAAATTGGCGATATTTTAAGACTGACGGAAGGCGATCTGGCTCCGGTATCCTGTCTGGAATGTGATGCCAGCCCCTGCCCAAGAGCAGATTTCTGTAAAACGCTTCCTATGTGGACAAAGTTTAAACATATGACTGATCATTTTTTTGACAATATCACATTAGAAGATCTGCTGACAGGCAAGCCTTTATAGGAAAATAAAAAACGCCGGTGTATGGAGGAGAATATCACTTTCTTTCCACATCGGCGTTCTTTGTATTTTTATTTTTCATTTTCCATCTCTATTACCCCACAGGCAATTTTCTCTCCAGCATCTCCAGATGGCTGGCTTCTGAAGTCATCTGCCATGTCATGGATAATGACCGTTTTTCCCACCACATCCTCTGGATAAAATCTGTCCGTGTAAAATTCAGACCAGGCCATGCCATGATTTCCCATAAGCACCGGCATATCCCCTGCGTGGAAGGGATGCTCTGCATTTGTCGGATTGTAATGGCTTCCCGCATTTTTAAATAGATCTGAACTATCACCAGTACAACTTCCGCCCTCATGAATGTGAAATCCAAAAAAATTCCCCTTTCCATTATCTGGAAGTCCTTCAACAAAAGCCGAAACTATCGTTCCGCCATAGACCTCTGAAAATGTTACTTTTCCATGTAAATCAGGATACTTTGCACTGCCACGCAAAATAGCATAAACTCCATGAACAGGATTTTGATTCATCATATTTTATTCCATAAAAATCTCTTCAAATTAAGATATGCTACAGATATCGTAGCAATGCCACAAGAAACATAGAATATCCCGCCGGATAGTACTTGGCCTCCCCTGCCATGAACCTCATCTGCTTTTCTGTCAGTTCTCCGATTTTCTCTTTTCCTGTCAGTTCATGTAATCGCACAAGATTATATGCCATGACTGAGTTACTGCTTGGAATGGCTCCATCATAAGTTTCCTTGGGCTGAAAAATCAATTTCTCGTTTTCCCTCCCATATAAGAAAAATCCACCTTCTTCACTATCATAGAATTCCGTGAGCATTTTATTCAAAAAGCGCTGTGCTTTTTCCAGATATTCCGCCCGAAAAGTTACTTCATACAAAGAAATCAATGCAAAAATCACATTTGCATATTCATCTGCAAAGCCTTTTTCTCCCCGTCTTCCTATCAAGAATATCTGTTTTTCCGATACTGATACACTTTGGCCAGGGATTCCCCGAACCTTTCGTCCGTTGGATCGCTCTGTAAAAGATTTGGGATATTCTTCCCCTCAAAATTTCCAGCTTCCGTAATATCATAATATTGATTAAACGCGCATCCTTCCACTTCCCCGAGAATCTTTTTTATTTCTTCCGGTTCAAACAGATAATATTTTCCCTCTACTCCATCACTGTCTGCATCCTGCGCACTATAAAATCCGCCGTCCTCCGAAGTCATTTCCCTTAAAATAAACTCTGCTGTCCGTTCTGCAATTTTGCGATACAATGGATTTTTTGTAATCTCATATGCCCGGCAATAAGCAAGAATTAGCAGCGCATTATCGTACAGCATTTTTTCAAAATGCGGTGCCAGAAAATATCTGTCTGTAGAGTATCTGGAAAATCCTCCTATATGATCGAACAAGCCGCCTCTGTGCATTTGCATCAGCGTTTTTTCTGCCATTTGAAGTGCTTCTTTTTCTCCGGTTTTTTCATAATCATCCATCAGGAACCACAGATTATGCGGCGATGGAAATTTAGGAGCATCCCCAAAGCCTCCATACGCTTCATCATAAGATTTCTTATACATCTCCACCGCTTTTTGAAGAATCCGTTCATCTGCCTCCTGCTCTGATTTCGATTTCCTTTTCATGTGAAAAACGATTTCATCTGCTGACTTTAGCAATTCTTCTCTTTCGTTTTCCCATTTACTATGAATCTCCAAAAGCAAATCTGTAAATCCAATACGGCCGTATCCGGATGTCTTTGAAAAATAAGTTCCTGCAAAAAAAGGCTTCTGTTCCGGAGTCATAAAAATGGTCGTCGGCCAGCCGCCACTTCCCGTGAATGCCTGACAGACCGCCATATAAATGCTGTCTATATCCGGTCTTTCCTCCTTATCCACTTTAATCGCAATAAAATATTTATTCAGAAGCTCCGCGATCTTTTCATCTTCAAAACTTTCATGTGCCATCACATGACACCAATGGCAGGTACTGTAACCGATACTTAAGAATATAGGCTTGTCTTCTTCTTTCGCTCTTTCAAATGCTTCTTCGCACCACGGATACCAGTCCACAGGATTGTCCGCATGCTGTAATAAATATGGACTTGTCTGATCTTTTAAATGATTTTGCATATATCTCACCTCGCATGTAGTATGCACGGTTTCCTCCAAAAATTATTCCTAAAAAGATTGTGCTTTCGCACAATCTTTCTACAAAACTCTTATTTCAAATGCAGTTGTCTGTGGTGGAATGCTCGTTGTCATAAAATTCGCATGCCGCACACGCACGCGCATCCCCGGACGTAACCTTGCGAAACTGATTTGGCGGCCATTTTGATCTATGATTCTGGTGTCCTCTGTGACATTAAATCTGATAATAGAAGAATCTTTTCGTTCCGTAAGGAGTGTGAAACTCTTACTGTTTCGATCTATATTTATAATTCCACCCGTTATAGTATGTTCCTTTGGCGGCTTTCCAAGAATTCTGATCAGATGTGCATTCGCCTGCGGCGGAATGCTTCTTGTCATCGCTGATGAAAATGTTGCATTGATTCTCATTCCTTTCCGCAGGAAATTCGCAGATACCGGAAAACCATTTGCATTCAGAATAATCGTTCTTGGGCCAATGACAAGCCTGATTCTTTCTTCCCTTCTCTGCTTCCCAGAGCCAGTCATATAAGCCACTGTAAGAAGTGTATTCCCTCGTTCCCGGATGATTTCCTCTATCGTACCATTCGAAAGACTATTAGCCGGCATTCAAAAATCCTTTCCTTTTTTTATATTATATTCAAACTCAAGGAAATTTGAAAGAAAAAAACAGCACCCAGAAAGGATAATCCCCGTTTTGGACGCTGCTCTTTCTTCACTATTTATTTGACGCAAAAATAAATCCCATAAATCTGACAAATGTATACACTACAAACGCCACCGCAATAATGGTCTCACCAAGTACTACATACTGCAATACCGGCATCGGAGAGCCCATATTCGCAAGGCATGCCATTGTCTGTTTTGTCGCAATCGCACTGATTACGAACGGGAAGGTAAATGCTGCATAGCTTGGATAGAATTTCAGTTTCAAATATCCAATTGCTTTTACAAGTGCAAAAATGTAGATCACTGTTGCAACTGCAAGCATTGCAAGTAAGAATGTCTTTGATTTTGGTGTGACAGACTGTACATAGCCTGCGATACAAAGACTTGTAGGTGCTGCATAGATACAGATCAGTGGCTGTGCAGGTTCTGGCACATTTGGACATTTCACATAACGGATGGTAACGAGAATCAGTAATGCTACTAATGTAACAAATCCAAACCAGAAAGCTGCTGAACCGATTCCAAGCTGTTCATACGCCGGAGCGGTAACTGCTGCCACAGCAATTCCTACATATACAATATAATAACTTGCAAATACCTTTGGCATTTCAAGTTTCAGAATAAACTTCATTGTAAAATAAACAATGAGTACAAGGTGTAATCCAATCGCAAAGAACCAGATGTACATTGCTACTACACCGATATATGGTTTCACATATGTACTAAGAAGCATCAGTGCCATTGGAAATGTTCCTGCAACACTTGCCATAATAGGATTTTTCATATCCTCTTTAATCATCTGCGGGTACATGACAAGTTTCAGAAGAACCAGAACTAATAAAAATGCTGCTACAATCCCACATAACGAGCGGATGCCTTCCCCATAGCTCTGTAATAAATTTCCAAGTGCCGCAAATCCCAGCATCACACCACAAAGTGGCACTGGAACTTTTTTAATCATATCCTTCATATTCTTTTTCCTTTTCAATAAGTTCTTTTAGATTTCAGCAACGGTACGTCTTGGTGCCGGTTCATCAATCTCATCAAGATTCTTGATTCCAAGTTCACGACAGACGATCTGTGCTACTTTCCATGTACAAAGACCTGTGAAGAAAATACACTGTTCCTTGTGTTCACCTTTTCCTTTGTCAAATTCTCTTGTGAGAACGCGGCAACAGATTGCATTTTTCTGGTTTGCGACCTTGAACCAGTCATGAAGTTCTTTTGTGAGCTCCATACATTTGACACTCTTTGGATTAGTAGGTCCATCCTGTTCTGTACGTCCGAAGAACATTCCAAGTGCCAGAACACCTCCGTTTAATGCTCCACAGCAGCAACCTGACTTTCCGATACCTACTGCCATACCAGATGCCATTGCAATAACTTCTTCCGGTACATCCAGCTTGAACTCTTCACGGATTGCACTCATAAGTGCTTCACAACAATAATATCCGTCCTTAAACTTTTTCTCTGCCACCTGCTGTACCGCTCTTGGGCTGATTTCCGTAACTCCAATATTCATACACTTTTCCTCCTATTGTACATTTATACTATTTGTATTCTATCATCCATTGTTGGGCGTTACAAATTTATGTTTTCTATAAACTGATTTTCATTTTCTATAAGTGAGAAAATCACATTCAAAAAACGCTGAAAACTCCTCTTTTTTTGTCAAAAAAGTAAAATTTTCAGCGTTTCGTCAACTTTTGGTTCCCTTTATTCAACTATCTTGTGATGATACCTTCACGGATTTTATCCATCCATTCTTTCACATGTTTTTGAAAAAGATCCACTCCATTTCCAACAACTTCATTTTTCCGGGTCAGCATGCAGATTTTCCATTCATATTTTCCATCTGAAAATGGAATCAGAACCATATTGCTGACCCCCATATCATCAGAAATAAAATCGACTGTAACCGTTATTCCCTTATTCTCCCTGACCATCTTATGGCACAAGCTGAATCCACTTGTCTCAAAAATAATATTCGGTTCAAACCCGGCTTCCCGACATTTATCTACAATCATATCGTGAATCTTAAATTCTCCACTTTCTATATAAAGCGGTTCATCCTTCAGGTCTTGTATTGTAACAGACTTCTTTCTACTGAGAGGATGCTCTTTATTTACTAAAAGCTTTATCTGAAATGTCTCAAATTCTAACACATCATATAATTCTTCATCACAAGGCGCCAGCGAAAAAGCAACATTTCCTTCCCCAGACCGAAACCACCGTTCAATCTGTTTGTCCGGACATTCTCTATAATGAAACTCGATTTCCGGATACTTCTGTTTGAAATCCTGAATACATTCTGGTGTAACAAGACGAAGGATTCCAAATGCTGATAAAAGGTCGACCACACCGTGCTCTTTTTGCTTTATTCGCAAAATATCATTTCTCATATCATGATATTCAGATTTTGCACGTCTCACATATTCATAAAAACGCTTTCCACATTCAGAAAGCTCCATTCCATTCCCAGTGCGCAAAAAAAGTTCACAGTCACATTCATTTTCCAGGTTTTTAATTACTTTGCTGACTCCCTGAGGTGTCATATAAAGCAGTTTGGAAGCTTTTGTAAGGTGCTTTGTTTCTGCTACTACTATAAATACATTAAAATCCCTGATGTTCATATTTCACATTACCCCTTGTTTCTTTCATCACTTCTCCCAGCCAGCGTGTTGATCACGACTGCCATAAGGATTACCATTGCCCCCACAAAAGCATATTTTCCTACCGCTTCACCGTAGAACAAAAATACCCACACCGGATTCAACACTGCTTCCAGAAGTCCAATCAGCGAGGCACTGACAGGGGTTGTAAGCTTGGCACCCTTTGCGAATAACATATAAGCCAGTCCCACCTGAAAAACACCTAATACGAGCAATGCAATCAAAGCAACCACATCCAGTTTCAATACGCCCCCTAAAAATGGTATGGAAATCAGGAAGGACAGACCAAACGCAATCATGCTGGCATCGTCACCGCTGGCCTCCGGAAGCGAATTAATGAAGAACACTCCCGAAAAGCAAAGGCCAGCCGCAATTGCAATGATGTTTCCAAGAAGCGCTCCCCCATCCAGCTGGTCAAAGAAAAATAAGATCATCCCGGCAAATGCCATTCCCACGACCAGAATCTGATGCTTCTTTGGAAACTTCTTTCTGTATAAACAATCCCATATCAAAACAAAAATCGGTGCTGTATACTGCAACACAATCGCATTTGCAGCCGTTGTAAGCTTATTTGCAATGACATAGAGCAGGTTCGTAAGTACAAGACAAATTGCCGCTGCAATAATTTTGCGATTTACTTTGATTTTTATTGATTTCTTATAACACCAGAAAAATATCAGCGCGATCAAAGACCTCGCTCCATTGATCATCACCGGATTTCCCGGAATAAATTTAATCAAAAGTCCTCCTGTCGACCAGAAAAGTGCTGTCAGAAGTATATACAGATTTCCTTTGTTCTTTTCACTCATAACTATCCCTTCTCTTTCATATGAATTTTAAATATCTTCTGTGGCAGCTCAAATACTACGATAATACCGAGTACAAGCGCGAACGCTGCTTTGACCGCCTCAATTCCACTTTCCATTGCCATGTTATACTGATTCAGCACGATATAATGGGCTGTCCAGTAAATTCCTCCTCCTGGAATCAGCGGGAAGATTCCCGGTACCGAAAAGATCGTAGCCGGACATCTCTCTTTGACTGCGCTGAATCTGGACATCAGAACAACAATTACCGTCGCAATAAATGTCGCTTCCACCGCCGTCATTCCCATACGCTTTGTCATAAACAAATACAAGAACCAGCCAGTTCCACCGATCACCCCGCATGTCATATAATATTTCCGCGGCACGCCAAACAGAAGCGCAAATGCTATCGTTCCCACAGCTGCCGCAATGACCTGTATGATCATGATAAGATACCTCCTGTGATTCGCTGAATTAATCCAAGCATTACTCCCACGCCGATCGCGATACATAGAAATCCCAAAAGCGCATCCAGAAGACGTACCGAACCAGATATATAGTCTTCATCTGCTATTTCACGGATTCCATTGATAAATGCAACTCCTGGAATCAGAGGAATCACAGATCCTACAATCATATGATTCAGATTTTCTCCGATTCCTGACTGGTAACACAGGATACAGACCAGAGTAACCAGCGCACCTCCACATACATTTCCTGTAATTTTACTCAAATAAGGGACTCTGACCCTTAAGATAAAGATCTGTACCAAAAATCCGGCAATCAGTGCTGCAACGCAGTCCATAGTTCCACCGCCAAACAGACAACAGAATGCACTACTTCCGATTGCCGCTGCAATGACTTGACTTCGAAAGCTCTTTCCACTCATGTGATCTATCTCTTCCAGTCGCTGTTCTACCTCTTCAATTGTATGCTTTCCTTCTTCCACTTCTCTCGACAATTGATTGACAGCTACCACTTTTTCCAGCTGTGCACCTCTAACCGGTACATGACGCACTTTTGCGTACTCCTTGCTGTATTTTCCTCCAGTAACGAAAATCCCATTGCTCAGTACAAAAAATTCCTTGGAATCCACACCGAAATAATTGCTGATACGGATCATGGTTTCTTCTACTCTGGCAATTTCTGCCCCACTCTGCAATAGAATCTCACCGGCTTTCATTGTAGCTTCCAGCACTCTGGAATCTTCCGTCTTTTTCTCCTCCATAGAAACAAAACTCCTTTATTCTCCCTCTTTTAAAAAGACATACTCTTTTTCCCCTGATAATTCTTCATGATAAACATATCCCAGGCGATGAAATTTCTGGATTTCTTTCACATCTTTTATCTGATTCTCCGCCATATAGCGCACCATCTCACCTCTTGCCATCTTCGCCATGGTGCCTTTTTGCTGTACTTTTCCATTTACTACTTCCCCGAAAATACAGGTCACAAAATAATCCTCTTTCTTCAGATATCTTTCAATATTCTTCGCATACTCTTTAGACGCAAGATTTAAAATAATATGATCATCATCACTCAGCTCATTATAAAGCCTGTCTCCCCAGAATTCATATAAATCCTTTGTTCCGAAGAGTCCTTTCACTTTTGCCTGCATTTCCAACCGATAAGGTGTGACTCCATCGAAAGGCTTAAGCACCCCATAAAATCCTGATAAAATTCTGAGATGCTGCTGAATATATTCCATTTCTTTTCCCTCGAACACGATTGGCGCCATATACTGGTATTGAATTCCTTCATAAGACAGAATTGCCGGTGTTAGATTTTTCTTGAGATTCATTTCATGAAACCGTTTAAAATTCTGCTCTGCGATCTTATCATTACAATCCCAAAGCTTCTTTGCCTCTTCATAGGATAATTTCTGTATCCATTGCATCAGGATTTCTGTTTTATCCAGAAATACCGGTAAATCCTTGTACGCTAGTATATCTGTATTTACATTCATCTTTTTTGCTGGTGATATGATAATCTTCATCTCATACTCCTTTTCACCGATAAAATAGTTGCCTGCTGGTAAAAAAGATAATGCACAAGCACCTACATAATTCTACCTTCGAGAAGGAAATTATGCAAGACATTTACAAATGAAATAATTAAAATGAAAAAGGACATGGTACAAAATCGACCATGTCTTTTCTAATATTAATTTAATTCTTCAAATAATTTATTTGTGAGTGACTGAATCTTCATATATGGATCTTCGTAATCGAAGCTGGTCATTCGCCCTTTTGCAGCAAGTACGCCCAGTTCAATTGGACCTGCAAGATCTGCGTTCAGTCTTTCATCTACCATTCCAGCAATGACTCCGCCAGCAAATGAATCTCCGGCTCCTGTGTCATTATTCATCTGATAATTATATAACTTTTTATGACGTACGGTGCGAATTTTGGCTTTCCCATTTTCAAAACCAAGTAATTCATGCCTGTCATCATATTTTATGATCAATGTTCGGTCAGGCGTCTCATCAAATTCTGTAAAATAATCACAAAGATTCTTATACAAAGGCCGGGCACTTCTTGCATTCAGACCAAGATTCTTTTTTTCTGATTTGTTTAGAAAAACATAATCTGCATAGCAGATTAGTCCCTGCAGGCGCTCCCGCCATTTTGATGTATATTCAAATCCGGGATCCATGCTGACCTTAAGATTTGGATTCAGTTTTTTCGCCTGAATTACATAAAACATCACTGCTTCAAACTGTGTAAAATCAGAAAGTGATGATAAATGAATCCATTTGGCACCTGAAAGATATTCTGCAAAGGATTCCCCGGTTCTCTGTTCCTTTTCTTTGATTCTGTTCAGAAGTGTATTATTTGCACATGGTGCAATTTTAATACAGTTTCTGGTATGGTTATAAAGTCTTACAACAGACTTGGCAATTGCCTTATAATAAGGTTCTTCGTAACGTTCTTTTGTTGTGAACAACCAGTCTCTGTTATCTAGATGTGCAAGTTCTCTGTCTATATTATTACTTTTTCCATATCTTAAATCAAATTCATTCGGTGTTCCACAAACACCAACATAAGCAACCTTTAAGTCAGGACAAATATGTTTCACTACCTTTAACGAAATAAATGCTGAGCCACCAATCTGAGTTGTATATTCTTTCCCTTTCTGTACCAATTCGAAAATATCATCTTCGACATCAGAAATAGGATTACTCAAATTCTCAGATCCTTCCTTCGTTGTAACTAAATCCAAGCCTGTGCAGTGGAACATATAGTCATAATTAATTGCTCCAATGCAAATCACATCTAAATTTGCCATCTTCTGTAATACCTCATCTCATCTGCAGGATTCATTCCATAAGCATTACCAACACTTATAATACATTAACCATATATTAGGATATATTATAATAGGGCTGTTTGTCAAACAAAATATATAAACTTTTTTATTCTGATTAATTTTATCAACTCCAGCAATAGCTACTCAATAATGGATACCGTTGATTTTAATTTTCAAAAAGGGTATTATTTACATAAAAGAATCAAATGGAGGTCTATTATTATGAAAATCAACCAAATTACAGACAATTCATTCAAAAAATATGGCAAAATTATTAAAGAAATTGACTTTACCGAGTTATTAAATGTTCTAGCTGAAACTCCTCTGACAGATGAAATCGTATATATTCCTTCCGTTCCAGAATTGGAATCTGTTTCTGTGTACCAGGAACTCCAAAAGAACTTTTATGGAGAACTTCCTATTCAGATTGGATATTGTAACGGTAAAAATCATATGTTAAATGCTTTAGAATATCATCGTTCCTCAGAAATTAACATTGCTGGAGACGATGTAATTCTCCTACTCGGTTCTCAGCAGGACATTTCTGATGATTATAAATATGATACTTCCTTAGTAGAAGCATTTTTACTTCCAAAAGGAACAGCGATTGAACTTTATTCTACAACACTTCATTTTGCCGCCTGCAGTACATCAGATGCTGGGCACCGCGTTGTTATTGTTCTTCCAAAAGATACAAACTTGCCATTAGATCATCCTCATGGTAATACTTCCGAAGACAAACTTCTTTTTGCGAAAAACAAATGGCTCCTTGCACATCCAGAAGGCGGACGGGGAGATAATGCATACATTGGATTGACCGGTGAAAATCTTTCTGTAAAATAATCTTTTCCACCTAAAGAGCAGCCCATCATATCAATGATCATGGCTGCTCTTTTACTATTTTTTAATATACTATAAAAGAATGTGCTACAACAATATCATGATAATTATCAGATTCTACACAATTTGTTCTTTCATCAACAGCTTTTACCCCTGGGAAAAAAGACATCTGATATGCTTTTTTCAAATCTTTGTAATTTGCTTTATAAATAAATTTTTCCGGCAGCTTAATTTTCCCTTTCGAAAAATCTTTTGAAAGTGCTTCTTTCACTTTGCATTTTAACTCTTCTATTACTGTCTGCGGATCTTTATTGATTGTGGACGCTCCACATCCTGATTTTGTTGACACAGTCGTAATTTCGGGAACCATCTCTTTTGCAAGATTGCAGATTCCTTCATCCCCGGAAAGAAAAAGAACAGGAACGTTCATCATTGCAGCCGTGTAACTGTTCAACATAAATTCGCTCAAAGGTTTTCCATTCAGAGTAATATAATTGGTATTTCCTGTTGAAGTATGAGAAAGAGGACTTTCTGGGCTTCCTGCTGGAGAATGATATCCCACATACAGAACCCCATCAAAACTCTCGTCTAATCCAAACATCATATTATATGGATGCCCGCTCTTTCCACGAATTAGTGTGACACCCTTTGGCATCCTCATGGGATCGATATTTGTTGCATCTCCATGACCGTCTTTCACAACAATCTCAGCTACCCCTGCTTCTAATGCAGCCTCACATACTGCAACTACTTCTTCCGTCATTCTTTTCGCAAACGCCTGATAACGGCTTTCCGTATTATGTGTCTCTGCAGACAATGTCGTTCCTGTACATCCTTCAATGTCTGCGCTAATAAACAGTTTCATATCATTCCTCCTAAAACAAAATGCAGAAGGACTTCACTCATGTCCTCCTGCACTTTTATACGCATTTAAATTATTTCTGTTCACTATATAAGTGACAATATACCTCATGGCCTGGTGCGATTTCGACCCTTTCTGGTACTTTTTCTTTACAGATCCCCATGCATTTTGGACATCTTGTATGAAATTTACACCCTGTTGGTGGATTAAGCGCTGAAGGAATATTACCTTCAAGAATAATTCTTTCCTTCTTAGCCGTTGGATCCGGAATTGGTACAGCTGAAAGAAGTGCCTGTGTATATGGATGACAAGGATTTCGATATAATTCCTTTTTGTCTGCGACTTCTACAAAGTTACCTAAATACATAACCCCTACTCTGTCACTGATATGTTCCACAACACTTAAGTCATGTGCAACAAAAATATAAGTGAGGTTAAATTCCTTCTTAAGCTGATTCATCAGATTCAGCACCTGTGACTGAATCGATACATCCAATGCGGATACAGGTTCATCGGCAATAATAAGCTTTGGTTCAACTGCAAGTGCTCTTGCAATGCCAATTCGCTGTCTCTGACCACCACTGAACTCATGTGGATAACGGTTCACGTGATAAACATCAAGACCAACTTTTCTTACTAGATCGATAACTTTTTCATCAATCTCTTCTTTTGTTTTTGCAAGCCCATGAATTTTTAATGGCTCTGCAATAATATCATGAACCGACATTCTTGGATTCAGTGAAGCATACGGATCCTGGAATACCATCTGCATTCCCTTACGAATAGGACGCATTTCTTTTGGCGATAATTTTGCAATTTCCTGTCCATCAAAATAAATCTGCCCATCTGTTGGTTCGATAAGTTTACAAATTGCTTTTCCCAAAGTAGACTTTCCACATCCGGATTCTCCTACGATTCCGAATACTTCGCCTTCTTTAATCTCAATATCTACACCATCCACAGCTTTTACATAAGATGGCTTCTGAAAGAGTCCATTATTCACTGGATAATACACTTTAACGCCTTCGGTCTTTAATAAAATATTATCCGACATCCTAATTTCCTCCTTTCACATCTTCACATCTCCAGCATTTGCTCTGGTGACCGTTGCCCAAATCAAAGAAACCTGGTTCTTCTTCATGACAACGTTCCGTAGCATATTTACAGCGAGGTGCAAATTTACATCCTTTTGGCATATATTTTGGATTAGGAACATTACCTGGAATAGAGTCCAGTTCTTCTACCTCTTCACCCATTTTTGGGATGGATGCCAAAAGCCCTTCTGTATAAGGATGACTTGGGTTCTTGAACAAATCATATACATTTGCTTTTTCGACCACACGTCCACAATACATAACTACAACATCATCACAGACTTCAGCTACTACACCAAGGTCATGTGTGATAAACAGTATTGATGTCCCAATATCTTTTTTCAGTCGATTCATAAGGTCAAGAATCTGTGCCTGAATTGTAACATCAAGTGCTGTTGTTGGTTCATCCGCAATCAGAATCTTCGGATTACATACAAGAGCCATCGCAATCATAACACGCTGTCTCTGTCCACCAGAAAGCTGGAAAGGATATTCATTTATCATTTTCTCCACACGTGGAAGTCCTGTCTTCTTCAGAATACCGATGGTCATCTGTTTTGCTTCTTCTTTTGATACCTTCTGATGAAGCAGAATATTTTCCATAATCTGGTCCCCGATCTTCATTACAGGGTTAAGACTTGTCATAGGTTCCTGGAAGATCATGGAGATGTCTCTACCACGCATTTCTCTTCTTTCTTCGTCAGAACATTTTAAAATATCCCTACCCTCAAGAAAAATTTCACCTTCTACAACTTTACCGGTCGTTCCCATCAAAAGACCCATAAGAGAAAGTGCCGTAACACTCTTTCCACTTCCGGACTCTCCAACGATTCCTAATGTAGCACCTTTTTTTAATTCAATATCCACACCGTCTACTGATTTCACAGTTCCATTGTCAGTAAAGAAATAAGTGTGCATATTTTTAATCTCTAAAATATTATTGTTTTCCATACACTACCTCTTCCTTATTCTGATAATTTTGGATCTAATGCATCGCGAAGACCATCGCCCAACAAGTTAAATGCCAGTACCGTTAAGAAAATTGCAAGGCCTGGGAATAATGTAATATGCATGCTTTGCATCATATAGTTTCTTCCGTTGCTGAGAAGAAGACCCCATTCTGGTGTCGGTGGCTGTGCTCCCATTCCAAGAAAGCTAAGGCTGGATGCTGTTAAAATTGAGTTACCGATAGACATTGTATACTGTACAATGATATTTGGAATTGCTCCAGGTAAAATATGCTGGAACAAAATTCTCGCATCACTTGCCCCCAGACTCTTTGCTGCCTGAACAAACACGCTGCCTTTCAATGACAATGTTGCGCTTCGTACCAAACGCGCAAACGTTGGAGTACTAAATACCGCAACCGCAATCACAACATTTCCAAGTCCACTTCCTAAGATCGCAACGATAGCAATAGCAAGAATAATACCAGGAAAAGCAAAGAGCACATCACAGATTCTCATAATAAGAGAATCAAGAAATCCTCCATAATAACCGCCAATAAGTCCAAGGAGCGTTCCACATATTGCCCCGATTGTTACCGAAAACAAACCTACTGCAAGAGAGATTCTCGTACCGCAGATTACTCGCGAGAAAAGATCTCGTCCAAATTCATCTGTTCCAAACCAATGTGCAGAAGATGGCCCCTGCATAATGGCACTATAATCATATTCATTAATTCCATATGGTGCAATTTTATAACTGATAAAGGAAAGCACCACTAAAAACAAAATAAAAACCAATGCAACAAGTGCTGTTTTCTGTTTTTTGAATTTTCTTACAAATTCTTTAAAGGGAGTTTTAATATCGTCTTTTTCTGTTTTTACAACTTCTTTTGCCATTCTCTTATCCTCCCCTCTTAACTTAACTTAATTTCTGGATTGAGTACTGCGTACAGTATGTCAACCAGTAAATTGATAATGATGAAATGAAGAGAGAAGATCAGAATCAATGACTGAATTGCCGGATAATCACGGTAATTTACAGACTCAATCAACAAACTTCCCAGTCCAGGAAACGCGAATACACTTTCTGTTACAACGGATCCGCCAAGCAAGAATCCGAACTGTAACCCGATAACGGTTACTACGGAGATCATAGAATTGCGGAATGCATGTTTCCAGACTACCATTTTTTCCTTGATACCTTTCGCACGTGCTGTACGAACATAGTCTTCTTTTAATACTTCAATCAGAGAAGACCTTGTAAAACGTGCCACTACAGCTGCAACACTTGTTCCAAGTGTGAATGCAGGAAGCACAAGATTTGCAAATGAATCTGCTCCGGTCGTAGGGAACCATCCCAGATTAACTGCAAATACAATAATCAACATAAATCCTATCCAGAATGACGGCATGGATATCCCCGATACTGCCAATGTCATTCCTGTATAATCCTGCCACTTACTTCGGTTCTTTCCGGACCATACACCTAAAAGAATCCCTACCACAGAACTCCATGCCAAACTAAGAAGTGTCAATCTGACTGTATTGGCATAACGGTTAGCAATCTCTGTTGCTACCGGTCGCTTTGTACGAAGCGATGTTCCCAGGTCACCTTTACAAAGACCTGTAACATATTTTACAAACTGTGTAGGAATTGGTTCATTTAACCCCAACGCTTCTCGAACAACTTCGATATCCTCTTGTGTAGCCTGAGGCCCTGCAACTAACTGTGCAGGGTCCCCAGGAATCATTCTTACAAAAAAGAATACAAAAGTTACAACCAATATCAGTGTCGGGATTACCTCAATAATTCTTTTTACCAAATATCTAAGCATCGAAATCACCTTTCATTGGTTCAACAAATTGCCTCTTATTCAGCTGCCATTCTGGCATTTCTGATCCAGAGTCCGCCATCAGGCATATTACCTACATTGATAATGTTTTTATTGTTTGCCCATGTATTGCTGTCAAATGCAAGGCATACAAGCGGTGATTCTTCCCAGATAATATCCTGAATTTCTGCGTAACACTCAGATCTCTTATCTGGATCTGCTGTTCCAAGAGCATCGTAAAGAAGTTCATCTACTTTTTCGTTTTCATAGTAGCAGATATTGTAGCTCATTGGTGGTTCAGATTCGATAGCTACGAGTGGACGGATACCCCAGTCAGCATCACCTGTTGATGGAGACCATCCAATTGTGTACATATTAACTTCTGCATTCGCTCCTTCTTCTGTACATTTTGATACTTTATCCTGAAGGATCGCATTTTCCATACCATCTAATTCAACTGTAATTCCTACCTGCTCCAGCTGCTGCTTGATAAATTCAGCCTGTTTCTGGTTAGCCGTTGTTGATGCAAACATAAGTGTTGTTGTAAATCCATCCGGATAGCCAGCTTCTGCCAATAATTCTTTTGCTTTTTCAACATCATATTTGTATACATCATTTGCTTTATGGAACTGTACATTTGTACCAATGATTGAATCTGCCGGTGTAGCAAGACCATTCTTAACTACTGCACAGTAAGCATCTTTGTCGATTGCATAGTTGATTGCCTGACGTACTCTTACATCATTGAAAGGTGCTTTCTGGTTGTTCATAAATAAATAACGAACAACGATACTTTCATCAGATTCTGCAACAACGTTTGCATCCTTTGATAATGCTTCAAAGTTTTCACTTGGTACTGGCCAAATAAGATCAGCATCTCCAGACTGAATCATGGCAACACGTGTTGCTGATTCTGCTACTGGCTTGAATGTGATTGTCTTAAATCCAGCGTCAGATTCTGCGAGTGGTTTGCCATCACAGATTTCTTCGTCATATCCCCACCAGTCTTTGTTAAGTTCCAGTGTAAGATGTTCTCCTGCTACCCATTCTACAAATTTGTACTGTCCTGTACCTGCTGGATGTGCTGCTGCTTCTTCGCTTCCTTTTGCAATAACTGCAGGGCTTACACATACAGTACATGGATGAGCAAGGTTATTAACGAACGCACCAAATGGTTTTACAAGTGTAACTTTGATTGTGTATTCATCCACGATTTCTGTCTTGTCAAGAACATTTGAAAGGAATGTTGTTCTTCTAAGTCCGAGGCTCTTGTCTGCCCAGCGGTCAAAGTTTGCTTTTGCAGCTTCCGCATTCCATGGTGTTCCATCAGAGAATGTTACGCCTTCACGAAGATAAAATGTAAATTCTGTAGCTTCGTCATTTGCTTCATAATCTTTTGCGAGCATATTGACAACATTCATGTCTTCGTCAAATCCGAAAAGGCCGTCCATCATTAATCTCTGAACATCACCTGAAAGTGTGTCATTCGTGTCAAGTGGATCAAGTGTTGTAAAGTCAACGCTTACGGATGCCACAAGATCATGATCCTGTGATACAGATTCTCCTGCTGCAATTTCAACAGTTTTTGTAGTTGTTGTGTCTGTCGTGTTCTGTGTATCTTCTGTCTTTTTGTCACCAGATCCACAACCGATTGTTGCTGCGCCCATCATAAGAACGAGCATACATGCTAAAATTCTCTTTTTCATAATAGCATCTCCTCCTTTGGTTTTTTAATGAAATTTAACTAAATCCTTGTCACCATTTATCAATTTCATTATTTAAGTAGTATATCATACTCTAGTTTTACCGTCAAACAATTCTTTATTTCTTTATCTCTTTATTTTGTCAAAGTTTTAACCCTTGACTTTTAATTTTTCAAGACGTATCATATTCAAGGAGCATCATAAGATTTATTATACATCTATAGTTTATTTTATATTCAGCTTCAAAAGGAGAATAGTATTATGAAACCAGTCATTGGCATTGTGTCGCATGTCGCAACTGCGAAGAGTCCGCTCGGAACAACATCCCTTGGCAATTCCTATGTCGTTTCTATTGAAAAGACCGGCGGCACACCACTCATACTTCCATGTTATATCCGCGAATCTGACATGGACACTTATCTAAGTCTTTGCGATGGTTTTTTATTCAGTGGCGGAATTGACATTTCCCCTTCATATTATAATGAAGAACCACATGTAAAGCTTGGAGCAACAGATCATGCATTGGACGAAAGTCAGATTACCTTTATGAAAAAAGTCCTTGATCGTGGTAAACCTGTTCTTGGCATCTGCAGAGGTCATCAAGTCCTGACCGTTGCTTCCGGAGGTACTCTTTATCAGGATTTATCGGAACATGAAGGTACATACATAAAACATTTTCAGGAAACTGCTATTGGTGATACTTCCCACAAAATCTATTTTGAACCAGATTCGATTTTACATGATATTTTTGGCGACTGGATTTATGGAAACAGTTATCATCATCAGTCTACAAAGGACATCGGTCCTGATGTCAAGATTACAGCATATGCCGAGGATAAAATCGTGGAAGCCATCCAGATACAATCCCAGAAATTTGCTTTAGGCATACAGTGGCACCCAGAAGCAATGTTCGCCCATGGGGACGAAACAATGCGTCCGCTTTTTGAAGCTTTTATTAATGCCTGTAAAACAAATTAACATCCATTTATATTATTAAAGAAAGGATTACTTAAGATGAAAACAGTAGCTTATTATAATGGTACAATTGGCACAATTGACGAATTAACAGTTCCAGTAAAAGATCGTGCAGTATACTTCGGAGATGGAATTTACGATGTTGCCGTTGCAGAACAGTATCATCCTTTTACCTTAGATGATCACATTAACCGTTTCTTTTGTGGAATCAAACAGCTTAAGCTCCCATTTACAATGACAAAAGACGAATTTCGAGCTTTGATTCTGGAATTACTCCAGAAAATGGATGCACCTGGTAATGCAATGATCTACTGGCAGGCATCACGTGGAACAGATGACCGTCACCATACATTTCCAGCTGAGGGAATTAACGCCAACCTTCTGGTAATGATCAAACCATTTAACATGGCAAACGAACTGAAACATATTAACATTATCACTACACCAGAGACCCGTTATTCATACTGTAACATAAAAACCATAAACTTAGTACCAAATGTACTTGCATCACAGAAAGCAGCGGAAGCCGGATGTGAAGAAGCAGTCTTCCACAAAGATGGTCTTGTCTCTGAATGCTCACACAGCAATATTCATATTTTGAAAAATGGAATGCTTCAAACTGCTCCACTTTCACCAGCGATTCTTCCAGGCATCACAAGAATGCATTTGCTTCAGCTTGCTCACCAGAACAGCATTCCTGTAAATGAAACAGCATTTACATTAGAACAGCTCATGGATGCAGATGAAGTTCTTACCACAAGTTCTACTGCTCTGGTCCGCGTTGTAGACAGTGTTGACGGCATCCCGGTTGGGGGAAAAGATCCGGAAACACTCATGACTCTTTATCATGCATATATGAATATGTACGCGGATTGCATAAAATAATCTTTCAAAAAAAACAGGATTGGTCATAAGCCCAATCCTGTTTTGCGTCAATTATAAGAATTTCTCTACTTCTTCCATATATGGAATTGATGGTGTTGCGCCTTTCCGGGAAACTGCAATTCCCGACGCAATCGCACACATTTTTAATGTTTCTTCCACTGTCTTCCCCTTTAGAACTCCCGCAATGAAATAGCCTGTGAATGTATCACCCGCCGCCGTAGTATCAATTGCCTCTACTTTACAGATTGGCTGACGGAAGCGTTTGTCTTTGTCCGCATACATCGATCCTTCTCCGCCAAGTGTGAGAACAATCTTTGCATTTTCATATTTTGCCAAAATACTGTCTACGATCTTATCAGGCTCTGTCTCTCCTCCGGAAATCTGTCCGCCTTCGATTTCATTTAACAAGAAGCATGAAATCTTACTCATATCACATTTATCCAGTGCCTGGTCAAACGGTGATGGATTCAAATAAATCTGCATTCCTTTTTCATATGCCTGATCAATAATGTAATCCAGTTCATTAATTTCATTCTGAAGCAGGAGAATATCTCCCTTTTCAAAACCAGAAAGAACTTCATCTACAAATCCTCGTGTAATAGTGCGATTTCCGCCACCATAAAGAAGAATACAGTTCTGTCCATTCTTATCTACCTGAATAATCGCATGTCCCGTTTTTCCTTCACATACTTTTATATAATCATCTTTAATTGCAAATTCTTTTGCTGCCTCCAGGAAAATTCTTCCATCCTCTCCGATCTGACCAGCGTGGTAAACCGGAACCCCAGCCTTCGCAAGTGCTGCTGACTGATTAAATCCTTTTCCCCCAAGGAATACTTCCATGCCCGTGCTGCTCTGTGTTTCTCCCGGCTGAACCATGTGATCAACCGCATATACATAATCAAGATTCATAGATCCGAAATTTAATACTTTCATTCTTATTTCCCACTTTCTATCCATTATTTGTGTATTTCCTTTTTCTCGCTTAATACAACTTACAATTATCTTCATTATAACACAAGAAAAGGAAGATAGAAAACACCTATCTTCCCTCTTTTTGAGATTAATACTCTTTTTTATCCATG
>JAQYAI010000123.1 GCA_029227655.1 bacterium
TCTTCCGATGACGTATATTCTGATTCTTGCAGCGGTGCTTCTGATTCTGCTTGGAATCACCTTGCTTACCCAGATTGCAGCAAAAGGAAAGGGGTTAGGCGGTAAGATATTCTGTATTATAATGTGTGTGATTCTTGCAGCCGGCTCTTTCTATTTGGAGAAAGTAAATGAAGCAGCAGAAAAAATTTTTGGAAGTAATACCTCTACCAGTGCAATTGTGGTTGCTGTAAAAGCTGATGATAAAGCGGAAGTGATCAGTGATGCAGCAAGCTATACCTTTGGTATTCAATATGCAACATATGAGGAAGAAATGCGGACTGGACTGGCAAATATTAGAAATGAAATTGGAAACGAAATTGAAGTACAGGAATACAGTGATCTCATTGATGAGGCGACCGCTTTGATAAATGGTGAGATAAAGGCGATGATTTATAATTCCAGCCAGACCAGTATTATTCAAGAACAAATACCGGAATTTAGTCAGGAAACAAAAATTATTTATACACACAATATTGTTCTGCAAATTGCAAATGAAACAGTGGATGTAAGCATGTCAGAGCCATTTACGGTATATTTGAGTGGTATGGATACGTACAATGAAATTTCTTCGGCAGACCGAAGTGATGTAAATATTATTGCAGTGGTAAATCCGAAGAGCCATCAGATTCTTCTTGTAACTACACCAAGGGATTTCTATGTACCGATTCCGGGTATTTCCGGTGGGCAGCGAGATAAACTAACGCATGCAGGTATTTACGGAATTGATGCTTCCATGAGAACATTGGAAGAATTATATGAAACAGAAATTCAGTTCTTCGGAAGAGTAAATTTCACTTCACTGATTAATATTGTAGATGCTCTTGGAGGGCTGGAGGTTATCTCAGATGAAGAGTTTGATACTGGATGGGAATCTGGGACTGAAATTCATGTGAATGAAGGAGCTAACTATTTTGATGGAAAGAGCGCACTTGCATTCTGTCGTGAACGGCATGCACTTGCAGATGGAGATAACGCACGAGGAAGACATCAGCAAGCAGTAATTACAGCCATGATTAAGAAAATGATGTCTCCGGCTATGCTCAGGGGTGCGACGGAAATTATTCAGTCTGTAAGTGATGGAGTTGATACAAACTTTTCTATGGATCAGATACAGACATTGATTAAGACACAGCTCAGAAAAAATTCAGAATGGAACATCTATTCTGTATCAGCGGAAGGATTCGGGGATAAACAGTATTGCTATTCTTCGGGTAATACACCACTATATGTAACAATTCCAGATGAAAATTCAGTTGCTAATATCATTGATTTGATTAATCGTGTTGAGGCTGGCGAGGTGTTAGAAGGCTCGACATCCACATCTGAATAAAATAAAAAGAAATAAAAGTAAAAGAGGCATTCTGAATTTTTTTTCAGAATGCCTTGACTTTTTTATTTTCATATAATACAATATTCAAGGCGCTACAGAAGCGTGATGCTTTTGTGCGCGAAAAAACAGAAATGTTTAAACGTAACCAATTATCACATCATAGGAGGTGAAAGAGATGCCAACATTTAACCAGTTAGTAAGAAAAGGCCGTCAGACAGCTGTTAAGAAATCTACAGCTCCAGCTCTTCAGAAAGGATACAACTCTTTAAGAAAAAAAGCAACAGATGTATCTGCACCACAGAAGAGAGGTGTTTGTACAGCAGTTAAGACAGCTACACCTAAAAAACCTAACTCAGCTCTTAGAAAGATCGCCAGAGTACGTCTTTCTAACGGAATCGAAGTAACAAGCTACATCCCAGGAGAAGGACACAACCTTCAGGAACATAGTGTTGTTCTTATCCGTGGTGGCCGTGTTAAAGACTTACCAGGTACAAGATACCACATCGTTCGTGGAACACTTGATACAGCAGGTGTTGCTAAGAGACGTCAGGCACGTTCTAAATACGGTGCTAAGAGACCAAAAGACGCAAAGAAATAATCTGAGCGCATAAGTAAAAAAGTAAACGAAAACAACAAGTTATCGTATCACAAACAGAACTATGAGAAATAGTTGGTTGCGGGTTTAATCCATAGAAATCCTGCCATGCAGGAAAGATAAGGTGTCCCGTGAGCAATACACATAGAGAGACACATGTGAGTACCGATGAATTATTCAGGCAGAATCATAGAATTCTGCAAAGATGTATAAGGAGGGAAGGACCGTGCCACGTAAAGGACATACTCAGAAAAGAGACGTATTAGCGGATCCATTATACAATAACAAAGTTGTTACAAAGCTTATCAATAACATTATGTTAGATGGTAAGAAAGGTGTAGCACAGAAAATTGTATATGGCGCATTTGAAAGAGTTGCTGAAAAGACAGGAAAACCTGCTCTTGAAGTGTTCGAAGAAGCAATGAACAACATTATGCCAGTACTTGAAGTAAAAGCAAGACGTATTGGTGGAGCAACTTACCAGGTACCAATCGAAGTCAGAGCAGACAGAAGACAGACATTAGCGCTTCGCTGGCTTACTGTATTTTCTCGTAAAAGAGGAGAAAAGACAATGGAAGAAAGACTGGCAAATGAAATTCTTGATGCAGCAAACAACACTGGTGCATCAGTAAAGAGAAAAGAAGAAATGCACAGAATGGCAGAAGCGAACAAAGCGTTCTCACACTATCGTTTCTAAGATTCATTTTGTGTTATCAATAATAGGAGGACAAGATCTTGGCTGGAAGAGAATACCCATTAGAGAGAACAAGAAACATTGGTATTATGGCTCATATCGATGCCGGTAAGACTACAACAACAGAACGTATTCTTTACTATACTGGTGTAAACCATAAGATCGGTGATACTCATGAAGGTACTGCTACCATGGACTGGATGGAACAGGAACAGGAAAGAGGTATCACAATCACTTCAGCTGCTACAACATGCCACTGGACACTCCAGGAAAACTGCAAACCAAAGGCAGGAGCATTAGAACACCGTATCAATATTATTGATACTCCGGGACACGTAGACTTCACAGTGGAAGTTGAACGTTCACTCCGCGTACTTGACGGAGCAGTAGGTGTATTCTGTGCTAAGGGTGGTGTTGAACCTCAGTCAGAAAATGTATGGCGTCAGGCAGACACATACAATGTACCAAGAATGGCATTCATCAACAAGATGGATATCTTAGGTGCAGACTTCTACGGAGCAGTAGAACAGATCAAAACAAGATTAGGTAAAAATGCAATTTGTCTTCAGTTACCAATCGGAAAAGAAGATGAATTCAAAGGAATCATCGACTTGTTCGAAATGAAAGCATATATCTACAACGATGATAAGGGAGATGACATCTCTATCACAGATATCCCGGAAGATATGGCAGAAGATGCTGAATTATACAGAACAGAATTAGTAGAAAAAATCTGCGAATTAGATGATGATTTAATGATGATGTATCTTGATGGTGAAGAACCAGGCACAGAAGAACTCAAAGCAGTTCTCAGAAAAGCAACTTGTGAATGTCAGGCAGTTCCAGTTTGCTGTGGAACAGCTTACAGAAACAAAGGTGTTCAGAAACTTCTTGATGCAGTTATCGAATATATGCCATCTCCACTCGACATTCCAGCTATCAAGGGTGTTGACGAAGATGGAAATGAAGTTGAAAGACATTCTTCAGACGAAGAACCATTCTCAGCTTTAGCATTCAAGATTATGACTGATCCATTCGTAGGTAAGCTTGCTTACTTCCGTGTGTACTCAGGAACATGTAACTCAGGTTCATATGTATTAAATGCAACAAAAGGCAAAAAAGAACGTGTTGGACGTATTCTTCAGATGCATGCTAACAAGCGAGAAGAACTTGATAAAGTATACTCAGGTGATATCGCAGCTGCAATCGGATTTAAGTTTACAACAACAGGTGATACAATCTGTGATGAACAGCATCCGGTAATTCTGGAATCAATGGAATTCCCAGAACCAGTTATCGAACTTGCTATTGAACCAAAAACAAAAGCTTCACAGGGTAAACTTGGAGAATCTCTTGCAAAACTTGCAGAAGAAGACCCAACATTCCGTGCACATACAGATCAGGAAACAGGACAGACAATCATCGCTGGTATGGGTGAGCTTCATCTTGAAATTATCGTTGACCGTCTTCTCCGTGAATTTAAAGTAGAAGCAAACGTAGGTGCTCCACAGGTAGCTTACAAAGAAGCATTTACAAAGGCTGTAGATATCGATAGCAAATATGCAAAACAGTCAGGTGGACGTGGACAGTACGGACATTGTAAAGTTAAATTCGAACCAATGGACATCAACGGTGAAGAAACATTCAAATTTGAATCAACTGTTGTTGGTGGTGCTATTCCAAAAGAATACATTCCGGCAGTAGGTGAAGGTATTGAAGAAGCTATGAAAGCTGGTACACTTGGTGGATTCCCGGTAGTTGGTGTTAAAGCTAACGTATATGACGGATCATACCATGAAGTAGACTCTTCTGAAATGGCATTCCACATTGCTGGTTCATTAGCATTCAAAGATGCTATGAAGAAAGCAGAACCAGTTCTTTGTGAACCAATCATGAGAGTTGAAGTAACAATGCCTGAAGAATACATGGGAGATGTTATCGGTGATATCAACTCTCGTCGTGGACGTATTGAAGGTATGGATGACCTCGGCGGTGGTAAGATCGTAAGAGGATTTGTTCCACTTTCAGAAATGTTCGGATATTCAACAGATTTACGTTCTAGAACACAGGGACGTGGTAACTACTCAATGTTCTTTGAAAAGTATGAACCAGTTCCGAAGTCTGTTCAGGAAAAAATCTTATCAAATAAAAACTAAAAACGTATAAAAAGACTTGAAAAACTGTATGGTTTGAAATATAATCAATAGTAACCGAGTTTAAATCGAAACATTTAAAAAATGCCCGGCAGGGTGCTTATTTTAAGGAGGATATTCAAAATGGCAAAAGCTAAATTTGAAAGAAGCAAACCACATTGTAACATTGGTACAATTGGACACGTTGACCACGGTAAAACAACTTTAACAGCTGCTATCACAAAAACTCTTTCTGAAAGAGTAGCAGGAAACGCTGCTGTTGATTTCGAAAACATCGACAAAGCTCCAGAAGAAAGAGAACGTGGTATCACAATCTCTACAGCTCACGTTGAATACGAAACAGAAAGACGTCACTATGCTCACGTAGACTGTCCAGGACATGCTGACT
Organism: bacterium; assembly: GCA_029227655.1. Classification (GTDB taxonomy): domain Bacteria; phylum Bacillota; class Clostridia; order Lachnospirales; family Lachnospiraceae; genus Allocoprococcus. The sequence goes on from JAQYAI010000123.1 coordinate 5,200, forward strand.
ACGTTAAGAACATGATCACAGGAGCTGCTCAGATGGACGGCGCTATCCTTGTAGTTGCTGCTACAGATGGTGTTATGGCTCAGACAAGAGAACACATCTTACTTTCTCGTCAGGTAGGTGTACCATACATCGTAGTATTCATGAACAAATGTGATATGGTAGACGACGAAGAATTATTAGAATTAGTAGAAATGGAAATTCGTGAACTTCTTGATGAATACGAATTCCCAGGAGATGACACTCCAATCATTCAGGGATCAGCACTTATGGCTCTTCAGGATCCAAACGGACCATGGGGAGACAAGATCATGGAACTTATGGATGCAGTAGACAGCTACATTCCAGATCCAGAACGTGCAGTAGATCAGCCATTCCTTATGCCAGTAGAAGACGTATTCTCTATCACAGGACGTGGTACAGTTGCTACAGGTAGAGTAGAACGTGGTGTTCTTCATGTATCTGACGAAGTAGAAATCGTTGGTATCAAAGAAGAAAACCGTAAAGTAGTTGTAACTGGTGTAGAAATGTTCCGTAAACTCCTTGATGAAGCTCAGGCTGGTGACAACATCGGTGCTCTTCTTCGTGGTGTTCAGAGAACAGAAATCGAACGTGGACAGTGTCTCTGCAAACCAGGTTCAGTAAAATGCCACAGCAAATTTACTTCACAGGTTTACGTATTAACAAAAGATGAAGGTGGACGTCATACTCCATTCTTCAACAACTACCGTCCACAGTTCTACTTCAGAACAACAGACGTAACAGGTATCTGCGGACTTCCAGAAGGAACAGAAATGTGCATGCCTGGTGACCACATCGAAATGACATGTGAACTTATTCATCCAGTAGCTATGGAATCAGGACTTCGTTTCGCTATCCGTGAAGGTGGACGTACAGTAGGTTCTGGTGTAGTTAAAGAAATCATCGAATAGTCGTGATGGCATTGAGCCGTGCAACTATGTAATAAATCAGGGAAGAGTGCTTGCATTCTTCCCTGTATTTTATTTCATAGTTATAGGGCGATAGCCCGCGCATGAGCGACTTTGTCGCGAATGTGGACGGCGAAATATCATGTAAAGAATATTCCGCAATTCTCGAGAAATCGAGGGTTGCGGTTTCTTTTTTGTCTAAAAACGAATAACGAAAAGAGACAATGAGGAGCAGATAATTAATTTTTAATGAAAAAACAATAATTTATGTTAGAATATAATTAATAACAGATTTATTAAATTTCTAAAATATCTTGCATATTAGTAAAAATAGAAGTAAAATACAAGAACGCATTATGTAGTATTTGAATAAGCAGTACCCTTGAGGATTTTTTCTTGTATAAGAAGTAGGAAGATTGTGAAACAAATGAGAAAAATTGATGGGATAATCGAAGTGGAGCAAGTTCTCGACATAATTGATGCAGGGACAACAATGCCAGTACGATGTAGGTTGGAGACTGGTATGAATGTTATCGTTAAATATATGAAAAATCCATTTGGTCAACGCGTTTTAATAAACGAATTGATTGGAAGTTGTATAGCCGATGAGATTGGTCTGACAATACCAGAGTATGGTGTTTGCAATCTGTCAGAAGATGTAATAAATACTACAAATTATAATGAGGACATTGACGAGAGAAACGCTGGAATAGCGTTTTTTACAAAAGATTATTCAAGTACGGTACCACCGGTTCGACAAATGTTGTTACTTGTTGAAAATAAGCAGACAGAAAAAATAATATTATTTGATCATATTGTAAATAATTGTGATAGACATTCCGGCAATTTACTTTTAGATATGAGTAAGGATGCGAGGCTATACGTAATAGACAATAGCCATATTGTTACAGCGGGAATTAGTACAGATATAGAGCAAGAATTAGAAGAATCATTTATTTTTTCAAAAAGAGTATTAGAAAAGAATCGGGATATATATGATATTTTGTGCACAAGTGTTGGATTTAATGAGCAGAAATTGCTGCTAGAAGCACAAAAAATCAGAGAGTGTATAACGGAAGAGAAGCTGAATAGTTTTAAAGAATATATTCCTGAAATATGGGTAGAATCTGTAGGGAAAACTAATGTTAATTTAATGTTCGAAGTTCTTAATCGTAGAAGAGAAGCTATTGTAGAGTTGGCTAAAATGATAGTAGAAGAAAGGAGAAAATAAAAATGGAAAAAATATTGAAATATTCTGTACTAAGATATTCTCCTTCGAGTGTTTCTGGAGAAAAAATCAACTTGGGAATCATCTTTTTTGATGAAACGTTGAATTATCGTGAATTTAGATATTCAAAGAAATTTTCGAGATTAAGCAGCTTTGACGATGAAATTAATATCAATTTAGTAAAAAAGTTATTGCAAAGTATAAAAGATGAAGTTGAAGGCAACTTATTTACTTATAATAAGTTTGACATTGACGAATATATAAAATATTATGTAAATGACTTTTGTTTTGATAAGCCCAAATCTATTAAATATGAAGTTTTAGAAGAAATGACTGAGAGGTTACACAAAGCATATTTTAGATTTGATTATGATAAATCACAGCGTCCAAGCAAATCGGATGATAAAAAATTGATTGAACAGTTAATATGCACACAGGGTAAGTCATGCAAGAAAGATTTTTATGTATATGGTCGGTGTAATGATAAAATAAAATACGATATTGTTACTGAAGATTATAATATCAAAATATTTGATTTTGAGGATAAGCAACTTAGTTTGCTAATAAATAATGCAAAAACTTGGGCGTGGAATACTATGTTTGGCGATGATAAGAAATCTATAATCATATATAGATACAATGATATAAATTCAAAATATAGTACTGAATTTAAAATTATAATGAATATTTTTAAAAATGCTCAGGCAAATGTATACGATATCGAAGAAGGAATGCAATTTTTACAGAATACATTAGCTAAATAGAATTTGTGAAATGTAATAACCACCAAATAGTTGCAAGATGCAATTATTTGGTGGTTATACTTGCTATCGGACTTTCTTTTGCATAGAAAAGATATTCTCATCGTGGTATTATGTATGTATACCATTGTAAATATTATTGGAGGTATCCTATGGTAGAATCTATAATCAAAAGTATTCAGACTTCAATAGAATTGAACAAATGCAGACATTGTGGATGTATGCGGGAAAGTCTTGAAGGAATCCGTGACAGACTGGAGAATTGTAATGAAACGCAGTTTTATCCTCTTTTTTGTGAGGCAAAATTTGCTATAGAATGCCTGGAAGAGGTAGAATATGCTTGACTTGGCTGTAAACAATGCTGGTCAGCAGATATTACGAATGCGTTCAACGATGTTTATGGAGATAGTCTGGAAACGTGTTCTCTTGGAGATGTTCTCGGTGACACAAGTGGAGTACTTCCTGCACTGGGAGAATATCACGTTCTTTGTCTAGACGGCGAACATCCTATAGCGGTCTCTACTCTGGGAGATTGTGAACTTCCGGATACTCTTGCGGAAAGAAAGCCTAAAGGTTTAAGCATTGTAGGAAAAATGGAAACAGAAAATATTGGTATTGAGAAAATCATTCAAAATACACTGGCGACCCCGTCTTTGAAGTATCTTATACTTTGTGGGGAAGATTCTTCCGGTCATTTTAGTGGACAAACACTACTTTCTCTGTTCGAACATGGTGTGGATGAGCGGATGCGAATTATTGGTGCAAAGGGAAAACGCCCTATTCTTGCTAATACAACATCAGAAGATGTAGATAAATTCAGAAAACAGATGGAAGTTGTCGATATGATTGGCTGTACGGATTTGGAAAAAATCATTCAGAAAATCGAGGAACTCACCCTAAAAGAAGCTGCATTACCGAAAGAACGATTAAGTTCTTCTTCAAATGAAAAACAAAACATTTCACAAATAAAAGTAATTACAGCCAAAGAGAAGGATCCTGATAAAGTGAAGCTGGATAGGGCAGGATACTTTGTTATTCTACCGAAAGCGGAACAGGGAAAGATTCTTGTTGAACATTATAATTATGCGAACCAGCTTTTGCGAATCATACAAGGTGATAATGCAAGAGACATATATTGGACAATTATTGAGAATAACTGGGTCGGAGAAATGAGTCATGCAGCATATCTGGGGAAAGAGCTTACAGCAGCACAGTTGTCAATGCAGATGGGATTCAAATATGTACAGGACAAGGCTTAGATAGAAAAATATGGCTCAAAAGCGGAAAGAAGAGGGAAAAATATGAATATGAATACAAAAAAAGCATTAAAAGTGGTGCTTCCAATTATTCTGGCACTCATTTCAATTTTTGTAGTATCAAAATATGCGGCATCACCAGAGTTTCATTCAAAAACGATAGCGTCGTTGGATGATAAGAAAACTACAGTTATGGAACTCACTGCTGCATCAACTGCAGCATCTGCAGCAATCACATTGATTCCGGGCGATACGGCGACACCCATTGCCGAGAAACTGGCAGATTTAAGTACATATTTCCTTTTGGTGCTTTGTGCTATTTATTTGGAAAAATATTTGGTGACCATAACGGGATATGCAACATTTGTGATTTTGATTCCTGCAGCATGTCTGCTGTTTTCGATAAATGTATTCTGGAAAAATGACATGTGCAAATATCTGATCAGAAAATTAGCTGTTTTCGGTCTTGCCATTGTTCTGGTCATTCCGGCGAGTGTAAAAGTGTCCGACTTGATAGAAAAAACATACGATTCATCTATTCAGGCTACGATTGAATCGGCGAAGCAGACAACAGAAGAAATAGATGAGGAAAAAGACGAGAAAAAAGGATTTTGGGCAAGTATAACGGATAGTGCGTCAGAAGCAGTGGAAAAGGTGGAGAACATCTTAAATAACTTTGTGGAGGCGCTAGCCGTTTTGATTGTAACATCCTGTGTCATACCAATTATTGTATTAGTGTTTTTTGTGTGGCTGATTAAAATGGTACTGGGAATCAATGTGAATTTGCCGATGAAGAAAAGTTGATGCTGGAGATTTTTTGTGAGGAAAGAAATTATGTCAGCTCAAAAATTGGAAGAACAGTTGGTTAAACAAGATAAATTTAAAGAATTGCTGAATAAAATTTATGGTGTTTTAAAAACAGCAGGTTATAGAAAAGAATCCTTTAATTTCAGGCTGTTTGAAGAGGATGGCTTATGTAAGATCATAAGTTTTCAAAGAAATAAATGGAATATGGATGAGTCATTAGAATTTATCATCAATATTGGAATTTATTTTAGAGAAGACAAGAAGCTTATCAGCCCAAAGTTTAAACAATATGAGTGTATCATCAGAAAAAGAATGGATGACAAGGGGAAATATTGGAAAATTGACAGCAATACAGATATTGACGAAATGTTTCAAAGGATAGAAAAGGAACTAGGTAAAATTTTGAAATGGTTTGAACATTTTGAAAGCAGGGATGTGGTGATTCGAATGATTTTGAATGGGACGGCGGATCAATACTCAGATACGGAGCTATTAAATTACCAGACAGCAAAAATGTTAGCAGATATGGGCTTTGCGGAAGAAGTATATGACCGCATTAAGGATATCTGGTCTGCATCTTTTATTGAACTTTCAAATGAGATATGTGGAAGGAATTGAGAATAATCTCAAGGTTTTCCTTTTTCTCATTATAAAAGTGACGGTTTATAAAAGTAATATTAAAAAAATATAAATTTGTTGAAGTCAGTGAATTTAAAGATTAAAATAAAAAACAGTTCGTGATTTTCAATGATTTATCCGGAAATCCAAGTGAAAGAAGAATGTGTGGTAGATAGAAGGAGAACTTAATGTTACAAATTAGAAAGATATCTAAAGAGTACAGAACCGGGGATCTGGTTCAGAAAGCGCTAAATGATGTCAGTTTGAATTTGCGTGACAGCGAATTTGTGTCAATTTTAGGACCATCAGGTTCTGGGAAAACGACATTGCTGAATATTATTGGTGGACTTGATCGCTATGACAGTGGTGATCTTATTATCAACAATGTTTCAACAAAGAATTATAAGGATCGGGATTGGGATTCATACCGTAATCATACGGTAGGATTTGTATTTCAGAGCTATAATCTGATTCCACACCAGACAGTTCTTGCGAATGTAGAGCTGGCATTGACTATCGGAGGAATTTCAAAAAAAGAAAGAAGAAAAAGAGCATTACAGGCGCTGGAAGCAGTAGGTCTAAAAGAGCAGGCGCATAAGAAACCGAATCAGATGTCCGGTGGGCAGATGCAGAGGGTCGCAATTGCAAGGGCGCTGGTAAATGATCCAAACATTTTGCTGGCAGACGAGCCGACAGGGGCCCTTGATACGGAGACCAGTGTACAGGTCATGGAGCTTCTGAAGAAGGTGGCCAAAGACCGACTGGTCGTTATGGTCACTCATAATCCCGAACTTGCAGAAGAATATTCGACTCGTATCGTTCGATTAAAAGATGGAAATATCATTGATGATTCAGATCCGTTCCATCCAGATCTGAAAACTCTGGAACCACCAAAGCATAAGAATCTGGGGAAAGCATCGATGTCATTTTTGACGGCCCTGTCACTCAGCTTAAATAACCTGCTGACAAAGAAAGCGCGTACAATTCTGACGGCATTTGCCGGTTCCATCGGTATTATCGGAATAGCGCTTATTTTGTCTTTATCAACTGGTTTCCAGAATTATATCAACCAGATTCAGGAAGAGACATTGACGTCTTATCCGTTATCAGTTTACAAAGAGACTGCGGATGTTACGTCATCCCTTCTTTCGATGGTTTCAGGAGGCGGAGAGAGCAAAGGTACGGATATTGTAGAAGAACAGCAGTATATCAGTACGATGTTTTCAAATGTAGGTACTAATGATTTGAAGTCTTTTAAAGAATATTTGAAAGACAATGAAGATGAAGTGGATAAGATGGTTTCTCTAGTTCAATATACATATAGTGTAAGTCCATTGATTTTTACAACAGATTGTAACGACAAAATTGCACAGCTTAATCCAAATACACTGTTGTCATCTATAAGTGGAAGCAGTTCAGGTTCGCTTATGTCTACCGTACAGAGTTCAAGAAGCTCTATATTTAATGAAATGATCGATGACCAGAAGGCATTGGAAGAACAGTATGATGTACTTGCTGGAGAATGGCCAGATGCCTATGATGAAGCAATTATTGTTTTGTCGGAACCAAATGGTATTTCAGATTTATTGGTATACAGTCTTGGCTTACGTGATAATGCAGAATTGAAAGATATGATCGCAAAGCTTATTGCCGGGGAGTCGGTAGAAAATAATAACGAATCCATGGAATTTACCTATGATGAGCTGATGGATATTCCGCTGAAAGTCGTAGATGCAAGTGCTTCTTATAGATATAACGAAGAATATGATATTTACGAAGATATGTCAGATGATCAGGAATATATGCAGGAAGTATATGATAATTCACTGGATCTGAAAATTGTTGGTATTGTATGTCCGAAAAAAGGAAGCAGTTCCATGAGTTTATCAACTGGTGTTGCATATACAAAGGAACTTACAGAATATGTAATTGAGAAAGCAGAAGAATCTGAGATTGTCAAAAAGCAAATGGCCAACAGAGATGTCAATGTGTTCAGTGGAAAACGATTTGATGATGAGAGCGAAGAATCTGGTCTCAAATTTGAAGATATGATTACGGTCGACACAGAGATGTTATCATCAGCATTTAGTGTAAATATCAGTGAAGATGATATTTCAAATATGACACAGGGTTACATGACCCAGATTTCGAATGCAATTACCACGGATACTTCAGCAGCAAAGAATGCGTTCAAGAGTACATTGGTAACAATGGCATCTGATATGCTGAATGACTATGTGGATGCAAACTATAATGAGATAATGCAGTGTGCAGTGATTAAAAAAAGTCAGGTGGACTCCGTTGTAAATTCTTATATGCAGTCGGATGACTGTAAGGCATTACTCTCATCATTGGAAGCTGATTATCTGATTCCGCAGGATACTTTTTCATCTATGTATTCAGAAATTCTGAAAGGAATTTTGCAGGGGTATATAGGCATGGCATCAACGAATCCAGATGATGCGGATCCAGGTGCATTTTTAACATCAGAATTAGTAGCAGCTATGGTTCCTCAGCTCGCTGAAATGGATGAAGTCAGTACGGCATCTAATCAGATTGCAGCAGCAATGACAGAAGCGGTGATGCAGAAAACAATTCTGACGAAAGTTGGAGAACTTAGTGGAGAGCTGATGGGAAGTATGGCAAATGCATTTCATGTAGATGAGGAAGCAATTGCAGGAGCTTTCCAGTTCAATCTGAGTGAAGAAGAATTGTCGCGGTTAATGGAAACGATGACATCAAGCGGTGTGGAAAAAAATGCAGATACAAATCTGACTACACTCGGATATCAGAATATAGATGAACCGACATCAATTTCATTTTATTTTGTGGATTTTGATTCAAAAGAAGCATTTGTAGAATTTCTTGATGAATATAATGGCAAAATGGAATCGTTTGACGAAGAGAAGGTAATCAGTTACACAGATATTACAGGCATTTTGATGTCATCTGTAAGTACGATTGTCGACAGTGTAACATATGTATTGATTGCATTTGTAAGTATTTCTCTTGTAGTATCATCTATCATGATTGGTATTATTACATATATTTCTGTATTGGAGCGTACGAAAGAAATTGGTGTACTTAGAGCTATCGGGGCATCTAAGAAAAATATTTCTTCTATCTTTAATGCGGAGACGTTCATTGTCGGACTTTGCTCCGGTCTTTTGGGAGTTGGAGTTACATTGGCACTTGTTCCTCCAATTAACTATGTGATTCATAGTGTGACAAATAACTATGATATTAATGCAGTTCTTCCAGCAGAGGGAGCAGTTACTTTGGTGGTTCTAAGTATTATTCTGACCTTGATCAGTGGACTTATTCCATCAAAACAGGCGGCGAAGAAAGATCCAGTCTTAGCGCTTAGAAGTGAATAGTATACAGGAGGAAAATATGGAATATAAAATACTTGGAAAAACAGGATTAAAGATTTCAACATTAGGATTTGGCGGAATTCCAATTCAGAAAGTGGATGTGGAAACCACAAGAAAACTAGTGAAAGTAATGATTGAAAAAGGAATCAATTATATTGACACAGCCAGAGGTTATACAGTTAGTGAAAGATATCTTGGAGAAGCCTTGGAAGGAGTCCGCGATAAATTTATTTTGGCTACCAAGAGTATGTCACGTTCGAAAGATGCAATGACAAAGGATATAGAAATCAGTCTTGGAAATCTCCGCACAGATTATATTGATCTTTATCAGGTACATAACCCGAGCATGCAGCAGCTGGAAGAAGTCATGGCGCCAGGTGGAGCATTAGAAGCATTGATGGAAGCAAGGGAGGCCGGGAAAATAGGTCATATTGGTCTGACAGCACATTCAGTGGAAGTATTTGAAAAGGCAATAGAATTACCATGGGTAGAAACAATCATGTTTCCATATAATATCGTGGAAAGACAGGCAGAAGATCTGATTCACAAATGTGCAGAGAAAAATATTGGATTTATTGTTATGAAACCACTTGCAGGAGGTGCAATTGAAGATGCAGAGCTTGCACTTCGTTTTATCTATACAAATCCAGATATTTCTGTTGTGATTCCTGGTATGTTCGATGTAAAAGAAATTGAACAGAATCTTGCATCGTGTGAAAACACCAAGCCACTTTCTGAGACGGAAGAGGATGCGATCAGGAAAATCAGAGAAGAATTGGGAAATAATTTCTGCAGACGATGCAATTACTGTGCACCATGTACAGTGGGAATCAACATTCCAGGTGTATTCTTGTTCCAAGGATATTTGGACCGTTATGGTCTGGAAGACTGGGCAAGAGAAAGATATGCCACAATTCCTGTAAAAGCAAGTGCATGCATTGAGTGTGGGGCATGCGAATCACGTTGCCCTTACAATCTTCCAATCAGAGAAATGCTTAAGGATGCAGCGAGAAAATTTGGTGAATAAGAATACAAAGTAGAAGAGGAAAAGCATGGCAAGAAAAGTTAGAATTGTGGATTATGATCCAAACTGGAAGAAACAGTATAAAGAAGAAGAGTCCAAGATCAAAGCGATTTTAGGAGATAACTGTGCAGGAATTTATCATATCGGGAGTACTGCAGTAAAAGATATGAAGGCAGAGCCGATTATCGATATTATGGCGGTTGTGAAGAAACTGCATCTGGCAGATGGTAAATTAAAAGAATTCATCGATGCAGGATATGAATATAAAGGGGAATATGGGACCCCTGGACAGAGATTTTATGTAAAAGGTGGAGATGAGCCAAGCTGTCATATTCATATTTTTGAAGAAAAGAATGCGTCAGAGCTTGCACGTCATTTTGCTGTGCCTAATTATCTGATGACGCATGCAGAAGAATGTCGTGCATATGAAAAAATAAAGATGGACCTTGCGGAGAAGTATCCGGAAAATTATGAAGCATATACAGAAGGCAGAAAAGAATATCTAGACGAATTAGAAAAAAAGGCAATGGACTGGAATATAAAGCAAAGTAAACTTGGCAGCTATATGGCAATGGGAATGAGTATGGGACTGGTTGTAGGATGCGCAGTTGGTTACGTTTTTTCACATATGATTGCCGGCATATGCATCGGTGTTGTGGCTGGTATGTGCCTTGGTACGGTCATTGGCCGGATGAAAGTGGGAAAATAAATGTATTACGAAAGAATCGTAGAAGCAATTTTCTTAAGCAGACCGAACCGCTTTATCGCACATATTCTGTATAATGGAAATGAAGAAGTCGCACATGTTAAGAATACTGGGCGATGTGCAGAACTGCTTCAGCCTGGAGCAGTCGTTTATTTACAGGAATCAGATAATCCGGACCGCAAGACCAAATGGGATCTGATCGGTGTAAAAAAAGGAGAAAGGCTTGTAAATATGGATTCACAGGTTCCAAATCATGCAGTGAAAGAATGGCTGGAAGACGGACACCTGTTTAAAAATATCACATTCATACGTACAGAAAAGACCTATAAGAATTCACGGTTTGATCTATATGTAGAATATGAAGATAAGAAGGCATTTATAGAAGTAAAAGGCGTGACGCTAGAGCAAAATGGAGTTGTGAAATTCCCGGATGCTCCGAGCGAACGTGCAGTGAAACATTTGGAAGAACTGGCAGAGGCAGTAAAAGAAGGATACGAGGCATATGTCTTTTTTGTGATTCAGATGAAGGGTGTAAGATATTTTGCACCGAACAGGATCACCCATCCGGAATTTGCAGATACACTCGTCCGTGTGGCGAATGCTGGTGTGCATGTTCTCGCATATGATTGCAATGTGACGGAAAATAGTATTTTTATAAACGAGGAGATTCCTGTTGTTTTGGAAAATGAACAATTATACGAAATGGCAGGGCCACTGACAAACTGGTATCAGGAAAATAAAAGAGATCTTCCGTGGCGACATCATGTAAATGCCTATCGCGTATGGGTGTCAGAAATTATGCTTCAGCAGACCCGAGTGGAGGCGGTAAAACCATTTTACTACCGGTTCATGGAAGCTTTGCCGACAATTCAGGATTTGGCGGAAGCAGAGGAAGACAAGCTTTTGAAATTGTGGGAAGGACTGGGGTATTATAATCGTGTACGGAACATGCAGAAAGCAGCAAAACAGATCATGGAAGAGCATGGTGGTAATTTCCCGGAGACGTATGAAGAAATAGCTAAATTAAAAGGAATTGGAAGTTATACTGCAGGTGCCATCAGTTCCTTTGCGTTTGGCATTCCAAAACCAGCAGTGGATGGAAATGTGCTGCGAGTAATTTCGCGTATTCTGGCAAGTGATGAAGATATCATGAAGCAATCCGTCAGAACCAAAGTAGAAATAGCACTGGAAAAGGTGATTCCGGCAGACAATCCATCAGATTTTAATCAAGGGTTGATTGAGCTTGGTGCAATGATCTGCGTTCCGAATGGAGAGCCGAAATGCGAAGAATGTCCGGTCGGACATTTGTGCAGGGCAAGAGCATTAGGATGCCAGATGGAACTTCCGGTGAAAAAGAAAGCCAAAGAGCGGAAGATAGAAGAACGGACCGTGCTGGTATTTCAAGACGGAGAAACCGTAGCGATAAGAAAACGTCCCGCAAAAGGACTGCTTGCAAAGATGTATGAATTTCCGAATCTGGAGGGACACCTTCGTATGGAAGAGGTAGTAGAATACTGCAAATCCGTTGGTCTGACACCGGTGTTTGTAAAAGAACTTCCAAAGGCGAAGCATATTTTCAGCCACATTGAATGGCATATGACAGGATATGCGGTTCGTGTGGATGAATTGGAAAAGAATTGTACAGAAAATATGATTTTTGCGAGACCAGAGGAAATACAGAAAACTTATTCTATTCCGGCAGCATTTGAAAAGTATACACATTATGTAAATATTAAACTTGGACAAAATAAATATATGAAATAATAAAGCCTCCCATGTGAATGGGAGGCTTTTGTGTAAATGTTAGGTTGTCTGATGAGCCAGTGCAGGATGTTTCTGTTTTGCTGGAGCATAGACTGCGCCATATACAAAATAAATCATGATCAGAGCTGAAATCACATCGATGACAGAATGCTGTTTTAAGAACATCGTCGATAAAACAATAGAAATCGATAAGATCATGGAGCCAGTGGAAATTACTCTGTTCTGTGAAAGCTTTTCATTGTGCATGATCGCGATGTGACAGGCAACAGAGTTATATACATGAAGACTTGGAAGAACGTTGGTAGGAGTATCCACTTTATAAATAAATCTTACCAAATCTACAAAAATATTGTCTCTTGGAAAAATTGTCGGGCGTAATCGCAGACCATTTGGAAATATTGTGCAGATAATAAGGAACAATGTCATTCCGATAATGCACATCTTGGTAAACTTGTAGAATTCCTCTTTGCTTGTGAAGAAGAAATAAAAACAAGTGACTGCCATATAAACGAACCAGAGCAAATATGGAACAATAAAAAATTCTATAAAAGGAAGGTAACTATCCAGTGGAGAATAGACCAAGGAGTAATCCGTGGTAACAGTTTTTTCCAGCCAGTTAAACCATGGGAAATAGATGAACGCATATAAAAATACCCAGGCGTGACCATATTTATTTAAAAATATTCGTAAGTTATGTGATATAGTTTTCAAATAAAATCGACTCCCTTAATTAAGCAAAAACACTTTTTATTTCAGCGAACAGTATAACACTAAAAACTTTTGGAAACAACCGTCTTCACAAAAGCTTAAAAAATTTTTTAGAAATAATTTCACTTAATTTTAGGATATAATAATATCCGTCCATTTATTCAATAATAAGATTGACTCTTGCATCATCTACTTGCATTTCCAATGATTTCTGTAAAAAGATCGGTTCTCCGTCAGCGTGTACAGCCAGCGGAATTTCAGAGTGAATTTCTGCTTTTTTGCATCGGTAAATATGGACACCAGAGGAAAGCGTGTGAAGTCCGAAGAATACTGTTGGAATGATTAATAATGCATGAATCTTCGATACATCGGCAATAACGATAAAGTCCAGAAGACCGTCTTCGGCGCTGGCTTTTGGACAGAATTTGCATCCGCCGCCTTCATATGGCAGATTCATTGCTGTTGCAAAATATGTTTTCTCAAATTCCATTTTTTTCGAGTCGTCCAGTGTGACTGTCATATGTTTTGGAGTACAACGGAAAAGACAGTGGATCGACAAGCTGACATAAGATAGTTTTCCTAAATTTAGTTTATTAAAGAATTTTTTGACAGGAGATACGCAGATCTCATGACAAATTGCTGCGTCATAGCCAAAACCTGAGCTTACGCCGAAACGACGCTTTTTATTACCATATTTTAGTACACCAAGATCCAGTTTACGGCGAACTTGAGAATGAAGGATAATATCTAAGGCTTTTGCAGACTCTTTTGGAAGACCAAGTCCTCTTGCGAAATCATTGCCAGAACCAATTGGAATATATCCTAATGTGATTTTTTCAGGATAGACTATTCCTGTCAGGACTTCGCCGATGGTGCCGTCGCCACCAAGAACCACAAGGGTATGCTCCTTTCCGTCCGAAGTCAGTTCTTCGACAATTTTAGTTGCGTGACGCTGGTATTTGGTAAAATACGCCTGATATTCTATTTGTTTTTCTTTCAAGACAGATTCAACCTCATTCCAGACTTTGCGTCCAAGACCGGAACGGGAATTTGGATTTACAATAAAAAGGTACACGTTATTTACTCACTTTCTTTTGTATGAATTAAGTATATTATATTTGAAAAGAAAAGTGAGTGCAACTATATAGATTTTGTCTATATATATATCATAATAAGCGATTGGACATTTTGTAATGTATGAAATATAATAAAGACAACAAAGAGGTAGTCAATACCAATAATGAAAAAACCTTCTAAAATGAGAAACCATTCAAGCCGCTTACTTGAATGGTCTTTTTCATTTTATGAGAAAATATTCATAGAATTCGTCTATAAATATATCATAATAAGCAATTGGACATTTCTCTTTACCTGACATATAATGAAGACACAAAGAGGTAGTCAAATACCAATAATGCAAATCCCTTCTAAAACGAGGACCTTTCAAGGACGCTTGCTTGAAAGGTTTTTTTCGTTATATACAGAAGTTTTCAACTGTAAAAAGTCAAATAAAAACGGACGGGTTAAAAAGCCCCGTCCAGATAGCGTCCTAAAGAACGTCTTATATTTCCTTCAAAATCATTTTTTCCATCGTGGAGACACCATTCAAATACATTGCCAATGACCAGCATTCTAATATCTGTCAGGACATCTTCCAGCGGAAGTGTTGGTTTGACAATGCCTTTATCGATCGCCTTTTGAAGATAATTTTCAACTGTGAGAATCGGATAAGGTCTTGCCGTGCGGATTTCCGGATTCAGTGCCTGATTTTTAGGAGTATAATAGTTCGCAATGAATTCTACTCCGAGATCGCGACAGTATTCGGCGTAATGTAAATACACATGGATGATTGCAATTTTGGCTTCATCAGCACTAGAAGGAAGATCTAAAAGGTCCGGATTGATACTCGGCTGTTCTTCAATATAATAAGAAAGCAGATCGTCTTTCGTTTTAAAATGATGGTAGAAGCTGCCGTTAGAAACCCCGGCTTCTTCGCAGATATTTTTTATGGAAAGCTGTTCATATCCTTGTTTTTGTAATATATTTTTGGCAGCACGGAAAATCCTGTGCTTGGTTTCTAATGATTTTTTTTGCTGTTTAGAAAGAACTTCCTTATCTGTAGTGTTCATAATTTATCCCCTTATACTGATAATTCTTTAACATTTTACTATGGTAACACAAATGCAAAAAAAGTTCAAGGAAACCGCCGATGATATGATTAGAATGAAATCATTGGAATTGAAAAATATGGGATTGCATGATATGATGAGACGGAAAATAGAAAAAGTGAGGCTTTGACAGCATGGATATTAATCAGAAAATTACAGAAGAACTCGGTGTAAAACGGTGGCAGGTAGATGCCGCAGTGAATTTGATAGATGAGGGAAATACCATTCCTTTTATTGCAAGATATAGAAAAGAAGCACATGGAACAATGGATGATGAACAGCTTAGAAAATTGTTCGAACGTCTGAACTATTTAAGAAATCTGGAAGAGAAGAAAGCACAGGTGCTATCAAGTATTGAAGAGCAGGGCAAACTTACGCCTGAACTTCGTAGACAGATCGAAGAGGCAGAGACACAGGTACTGGTGGAAGATTTATATCGTCCGTACCGTCCAAAGCGAAGAACACGTGCCACAATTGCCAAAGAGAAAGGGTTAGAGCCACTTGCAATTCTCATTGCAGCTCAGAAGCTTTCAGAACCGTTGGAACAGGTGGCCGCAAAATATGTTTCCGAAGAAAAAGAAGTAAAAACAGTAGAAGATGCAATTGCAGGAGCGAAGGATATCCTTGCAGAACAGATTTCGGATG
Organism: bacterium; assembly: GCA_029227655.1. Taxonomy (GTDB): domain Bacteria; phylum Bacillota; class Clostridia; order Lachnospirales; family Lachnospiraceae; genus Allocoprococcus. Next base: position 21,185 of record JAQYAI010000123.1, read on the forward strand.
AAGCAGATTACAGAGTGCACATCCGCGATCTTACTATGAAGAAGGGCATGCTTAGTTCTTCTGCAAAAGATGAAAAGGCGGAGTCGGTCTACGAGATGTACTATGAATTCACAGAGGCGATTGGTAAAGTGGCAGGTCACCGCGTTCTTGCACTGAATCGTGGAGAAAAGGAAAAATTCCTCAATGTCAAAGTGGAAGCGCCTGAAGCAGATGTGATTCGTTATTTAGAGAAGAAAGTCATTCGAAAAGACAATTCATATACAACACCGGTTTTAAAAGAGGTGGTGGAAGACAGCTACAAGAGGCTGATTGCCCCGGCCATCGAACGGGAAATCCGCAATACACTGACAGAAAAAGCGGAAGATGGCGCAATTCAGGTATTTGGAAAGAATCTGGAACAGCTCCTGATGCAGCCGCCAATTGTGGGACAAGTCGTGCTCGGATGGGACCCTGCATTCCGCACCGGATGTAAACTTGCTGTGGTCGATCCGACAGGAAAAGTGATTGGAACGACCGTTATTTACCCGACGGCACCAACGACACCACAGAAGATTCAGGCTGCGAAAGATCTTCTCAAAAAAATTATCAAAAAATATAATATTACATTGATTTCCTTGGGAAATGGAACTGCATCCAGAGAATCAGAGCAGTTCATTGTGGAACTTTTAAAAGAAATACCGGAAAAAGTGCAGTACGTGATCGTAAATGAAGCGGGAGCTTCTGTTTACTCTGCCAGCAAGCTTGCAACAGAAGAATTTCCAAAATTCGATGTGGGACAGCGAAGTGCGACTTCTATTGCAAGAAGGCTTCAGGACCCGCTTGCAGAACTGGTAAAAATCGATCCGAAATCCATCGGTGTGGGACAGTATCAGCATGATATGAACCAGAAAAAACTGAGCGAAGCACTAGGCGGTGTCGTAGAAGACTGTGTAAATAAAGTGGGTGTTGATTTAAATACCGCATCGGCACCACTTCTTTCCTATATTTCAGGTATCTCAGGAACACTGGCAAAAAATATTGTGGCATACCGCGAAGAAAATGGGAAGTTTGAAGACAGAAAATCCCTTTTAAAAGTACCAAAACTTGGACCAAAGGCATTTGAACAGTGTGCCGGATTTATGCGCATTCAAGGTGGAAAAAATCCACTGGACGGAACCAGCGTCCATCCGGAAAGCTATGAGGCTGCCATGAAGTTACTTGAAAAGCAGGGGTTTTCCGTGGACGATATCGCAGGCGGCAAACTTGCAGGGCTCTCGAAAACGATTTCTGATTATACGATGCTTGCTAAGGAACTTGGAATCGGTGAAATCACCTTGCGTGACATTGTAAAAGAACTGGAAAAACCAGGAAGGGATCCTAGAGATGAGATGCCAAAACCAATCTTAAGGACAGATGTCCTTGAAATGAAAGATTTAAAAGAAGGCATGATTCTGAAAGGAACAGTAAGGAATGTCATTGACTTTGGTGTCTTTGTGGATATTGGAGTCCATCAGGATGGTCTGGTGCATATCTCGCAGATTACGGATAAATTCATCAAACACCCACTGGAGGCAGTGAGTGTTGGGGATATCGTAGACGTGAAAGTGATGAGCGTGGATATGAAGAAAAAGCGTATACAGCTTACGATGCGGGGGATCCACGAATAAAAATAATAGGTTAATTTGGAGCAAAAAATGTTTGGATATGTGACTGCGAATGAACAGGAGTTGAAGGTAAAAGAATTTAAAAAATATAAAGCATACTATTGTGGTCTGTGTCATTGCCTGAAAAATAAATATGGAATTGCCGGGCAGCTTACTCTGACTTATGATATGACTTTTGTGATTCTGCTTTTGACTTCTTTATACGAAAGAGAAACAAAAGCAAATGTGCTTCGCTGTATGGTTCATCCAGTGAAAAAAGTGGAAGTGCTTCAAAATGAAATCACAGAATATGCGGCAGATATGAATCTGATCCTTGCGTATTATCATCTGAAAGATGATTGGGAGGATGAAAAAAAGATTGCTGCTTTGGCTGGGACTACATTTCTTAAACGAAAAGTGGAAATGACAATCAGGAGGTATCCAAGACAGGCGGCAGTCATTCAAAGAGAATTGAATATGCTTTCAGAATTTGAAAGAGCAGGCAGCAGTGATCTGGATGAACCAGCGGGCTGCTTTGGGCGCCTAATGGAAGAACTGTTCGTGTATAAAGAAGACTGTTGGGAAGAGCTTTTGCGGAAAACGGGATTTTATCTGGGGAAATTTATTTACATTATGGACGCATACGAAGATTTGCCAGAAGACATAGAAAAGGGAAATTATAATCCACTTCGGAAAATGTCTGAAAGTGAAAGCTATGAGGAGAAATGTAAAGAGATGCTCTGCATGATGATGGGAGAATGTGCGGCGGCATTTGAAAAAATGCCATGTGTTTTGGACATAGACATTTTAAGAAACATATTATATGATGGAGTATGGAAGAAATACCAGAAACTTCAGGAAAAGAAAAGCGAGGAATTGACAGATGACAAAAAATCCATATGATGTATTAAAGGTATCACCAAATGCATCGGATGATGAAATAAAAAGAGCGTATCGTGAGATGAGCAGAAAGTATCATCCGGATGCAAATGTAAATAATCCGCTGGCTGATCTGGCAGAAGAGAAATTCAAAGAAATTCAGGAAGCTTATAATGCGATCATGAGAGAACGTGAACAGGGCGGATACAGTTACGGAGGAAATGCTTCGGCAAACAGTTATAATTCTAGTTCTTACAGCTATGGAGGCGGCAATTATGGCGGCTACCAGGGAAATAATGGCTATGGAGAACAGCAGAATACAGAAATGCAGGCGGTCTATAACTTTATTAATAACCGTCGTTTTCAGGATGCACTCAATGTTCTGAACAGAATGTCGACACGCGGTGCACAGTGGTATTATCTGAGCGCCATGGCGAACATGGGAGTTGGGAATAACATCCTGGCGAGGGACCACGCTGCACAGGCTGTAAATATGGAACCAAATAATCTTCAGTACAGACAGCTTCTGAATCAGCTCAGCAGGAATTCCCAGCGCTATCAGAGCAATTCGTATGGCGGCAATTATGCAAATGGTGGTTCTACCTGTGGAACAGGAAATATGTGCTGTGATCTCTGGATCCTGGATACTCTGTGCGAATGTACGGGAGGCGATCTCTGCTCATGCATGTAAATGCGAAAATAGTTGCTATGGGAGGTCTGATGCTGGCATTCACAGAAGTGTGCATTTCCCTTGGAAGTGTTATCGAAAGTAATACATTATTCTTGCTAGCGGCAGCATCTTTTATGGTAGGAATCATGATTCGGGAAGCCGGTCTTAGAGCCGGAGGATGTTTCTGCGCTTCGGGGGTACTTTTGGGTATACTGATTGCACCGAATAAGTTCTATGTCCTTTCCTATGCAGGTATGAGTCTTTACATCATTCTCAGAGAAACTGCGTGGGAAATGATTGCAAAAGATTCAGGGAAAACAAAGGGGAGTAAAAGGTTCTGGCTGATGAAGCTGATTGCGTTCAATGTCATTTATTTGACAGGAATTTCGGCAGGTTGGAAGCTGTTTGTTGCAAGAGAAGTAAGTTGGCAGCTGGTACTTGGAATTGTGGCAGCAGGACAGTTCGGATTTTGGATATACGATATGGCATATGAATATGTGCAGAGTCAAATATGGACAAAAATAAGAAATAAATTATTATAAAAAAATAGTCTTGTATAATGACAAGTAACAAGCTATAATATGGGCAAATAGGAGAATTCTTCGGGGTAGGGTGTAATTCCCGACCGGCGGTAAAGTCCGCGACCTGCATCAGGTTTCTGGTGTGGCTGATCTGGTGAGATTCCAGAACCGACAGTAAAGTCTGGATGAGAGAAGAAATTGGTTGCTTTGTCTACATATATGACACAGATATGTTATTTTGAACCCCGGAATATAGATTCCGGGTTTTTTTCATGGTTGTTTGTATGGTATACAACAATGAAAAGAACGAAATAAATATGCAGCCGCAGAACCGAGAAGAGTTTTCTCTTTTTATCAAATAAGTAGAACTTCATATGAAAAGGAGAGAAAGAAAATGAGTAAAGAAACAAAGAACAAAATGAGTGTAAAAATGATCACACAGGCAGGGATGCTTGGAGCAATTGCGGTTGTCTTGATGCTGTTTGAGATTCCACTTCCATTTGCACCAGCTTTCTATGAAATCGATTTTAGTGAAGTGCCGGTATTAGTGGGGGCTTTTGCAATGGGACCGCTGGCTGGCCTGTTGATTGAATTTGTGAAAATTTTATTGAATCTTCTGATTAATGGGACAACAACAGCAGGAGTTGGAGAAATTGCCAATTTCTTAATTGGAATCAGTTTCTGCCTTCCGGCATCTCTTATCTACAGAAAAATGCATTCTAAAAAAGGAGCAATCGTTGGACTCGCAAGTGGAACGCTTATCATGACAGCGGCAGGATGTTTTTTAAATGCATATGTACTTCTTCCAGCTTATGCCAAAGCATTTGAGATGCCGATTGACGCACTGGTCGGTATGGGAACTGCAGTCAATGCCAAGATTACAGATCTCTTTACCTTTGTTGTGTTTGCGGTGGCGCCATTCAATCTTTTGAAAGGAGTTCTGGTATCACTGGTCGTGGTTTTGATTTACAAGAAGATCAGTCCGATTCTGAAATATGGAAGAGTATAATCCGACTATTGTTTCGAGAGAAATGGTGTGTTATACTTCCTGTATATCATGAAAATAGTAACAGTTCAGCCATTCAGCTCGAATACGCTGCTCTGCAGCTACTTCTCGCTTCGGCAGAGCGCCATATGCTTCAAAAGAAAGAAAACACTTTTGCGGGCAAGCTCTCAGTTGTTTTCTTTCTCTTTGAAGCGCATGGCTGAACTGTTACTGAAAATACGGGAGGATAAATATGTCGGTAAAATTTGATGTAAAAATGACAAAAGAAGCAATGTTTGATTTTATGTTATATACTTCATTAACAAGTATAACGGGAATTCTTGGAATCGTTGCAGGCGGCCTGCTTCTTATGGTCGGAATTAAGCAGCTTTTGGCGGGTGAAATTGGAAGAGCTGCGACTTATTTTATGTTCTCAGCTATCTTTCTGGTGATAAATCCGGTGAATATGAAGATCCGTGCAGGGGAACAGGTAAAAAGAACACCTATGTTCCAAAAACCACTTACTTACGAATTAGATGAAAATGGTGTTAAAGTTACGCAGGATGACCAGAGTGCTGAGAACAGCTGGGATGATTTCAGAAAAGTAATCTCAACAAATAAGTCAATCATTATGTTCATTACAAAGAAAAGGGCAATTATTCTACCTAAAGAATCATTGGGCGAACAGTATGCAGAAGTTGTAAAAGTGATCTCTGCACATATGCCGGCAAAGAAAGTAAATATCCGTCATGTCAGTGCGTCATAAGTTTGAAAAAAGGATGACAGGGGATACAGACAGGAGAAGAGATATGATTATTGAAACCAGAAGTGCAGAAGAAACATTTGCGCTTGGCAAAAAAATAGGAGAACAGGCCAGACCGGGAGACGTGTATACTTTAGTCGGTGATCTCGGTGTGGGGAAGACAGTATTTACACAGGGACTAGCCGAAGGACTGGAAATCACAGAACCAATCAGCAGTCCTACCTTTACGATTGTTCAGGTATATGAAGAAGGGCGTCTGCCGTTCTATCATTTTGATGTGTACAGAATTGGTGATGTGGAGGAAATGGACGAAATAGGGTTCGAAGATTATATTTATGGTGAAGGCGTCAGCCTGATCGAATGGTCCAATCTGATTGAAGAAATTCTGCCGGAAAAGAAAGTAAAAATAACAATAGAAAAAGATCTTGAGCAGGGATTTGATTATCGCCGAATTATGATAGAAGGTCTGGACGAAACAACATTGTTATAGGAAAGAGGAAGAAAGATGCGCGTTTTAGCAGTAGATAGTTCTGGACTGGTCGCAACGGTGGCCATTGTAGAAGAAAATGGTCCAGAAGCAAGAACAGTAGCAGAATATACAACGAATTTTAAGAAAACACATTCACAGACGTTGTTACCAATGCTGGATGAAATTGTGAAAATGACAGAAATTGATTTGAATACGATTGATGCAATTGCAGTTTCAGGAGGGCCGGGATCTTTTACAGGTCTTCGCATCGGATCAGCAACAGCGAAAGGTTTGGGGCTTGCGCTTGGTAAACCACTCATCCATGTGCCGACGGTGGATGGACTCGCATATAATTTCTGTTATACAGACCAGATTGTATGCCCAATCATGGATGCGAGACGTGGTCAGGTGTACACAGGGATTTACAGGTTTGAAAATGAAAGAATGATCGTACTTGAAGAACAGATGGCGATTGGTATTGAAGAACTGGTGGATAAATTATGCCAGTACGAAGATAACGGTGTGATCTTTTTGGGTGATGGTGTACCGGTACATCGGGAACGACTGGAAAAGGAATTAATGAGAGAACGCAAAATTTCTTTTGCACCAGCTCATATGAATTATCAAAGAGCATCGACGGTCGGTGCTTTAGGAATGTTGTATTTCAAAGAAGGGAAAATAGAGACAGCTGCAGAACATAGACCGGATTATCTGCGTGTGTCACAGGCAGAGCGTGAACGTGCAGAGCGAGAACAGAGGAAGGCATAATGATTCGCGTAGAGAAGCTGGAATTATCTGATCATAGTTCCATAAAAAAGGTTGCAGAGCTGGAACGGGAAATTTTTCCGGATGCATGGAGCGAAAAGGAAGTAAAAAGTACGGTTAGTCAAAAACATGCATTTTGTGCAATAGCAAAGGAGAAAGAAAAAATCGTAGGATACTTTCTCTGCTATTTTGTGCTGGATGAATGGGAGATTGCCCGCATTGCAGTTTCTCCGGATGACCGCAGGAAAGGGATCGGGCAGAAGCTGTTCGATTTTATGATGGACGTGTGCAAGGAAAAAGGAATGGCACGTCTATTACTGGATGTGCGTGAATCCAATCTTCCGGCTATCAATTTTTATAAGAAAAATGGATTTGTGATTGATGGAATCCGAAAGAACTTTTATGGAGGACCTCAGCCGGAGAATGCAATTCTCATGAGCTTCCAAGTGACGGGGCAGAGGTTTTATGAAGTGGAAGATTCTGTATAAATATGAAAGACTTTCTACTAGAACTTGTATGTGACAGAGTGTATAATTTTGGCGTGAACAATCAAAAAACATAGGAGGAAATTGTATGCGCCAGTTTGAAATTTGCAAGAAAGAACAAAAAGAAATAACAAAGATTATTTGCAATTTATGTAAAAAAGAAATAAAAGTAAAAAATGGAATTTCAGAAGAAGATGTGCTTTCTGTGGAAAAGCGTTGGGGATATTTCTCGAACAAAGATAACGAAGTACATCGGTTTGACCTTTGTGAAGAATGTTATGATAAACTAATAGCATCTTTTGAGATTCCTGTGGAGAGAGAATAGGAGACAGAATGTTAGATGTATGCTTGCTTGGGACAGGCGGAATGATGCCGCTCCCATATCGCTGGTTAACAGCACTGATGACCAGATTTAATGGAAGCCAGTTATTGATTGATTGTGGAGAAGGCACACAGATTGCACTCAAAGAAAAGGGGTGGAGCTTTAAGCCAATCGATGTCATCTGTTTTACACATTATCATGGTGATCATATCAGTGGACTGCCGGGACTTCTTTTGACGATGGGAAATGCCGACAGGCATGAGCCCCTCACTTTGATTGGGCCAAAAGGATTGGAAAGAGTTGTAAATTCATTGCGTGTAATTGCACCGGAGCTTCCGTTTGAAATAAAATTTATAGAGATAACAGAACCGGAACAGTCATTTGAATTAAATGGGTACCGTTTGAATGCATTTAAAGTAAAACACAATGTGACATGTTATGGTTATACGATAGAGATTGACAGAGCGGGTAAATTTGATGTGCAGCGTGCACAGGAGCAGGAGATTCCGAAGGAATACTGGAAAGTGCTTCAGAAGGGAGAAAAGGTTGAACTTGACGGAAGAACTCTGACTCCGGATATGGTGCTTGGTCCGCCGCGAAAAGGAATTAAGGTTACCTATTGTACAGATACAAGGCCGACAGAATCCATTTTAAAACATGCAGCAGATTCTGATTTGTTTATCTGCGAAGGGATGTATGGGGAGAAAGAAAAGGCTGCCAAAGCAGTAGAGTATAAGCATATGACATTTTATGAAGCGGCGAAACTTGCAAGAGATGCTGAAGTAAAAGAAATGTGGCTGACTCATTACAGTCCTTCGCTGACCAGGCCAGAAGAATTTATGGATGAGGTCCGCAAGATTTTTCCAAATGCAATTGCGGGTAAAGACAGAATGACAGTGGAATTGGATTTTCCAGAATAGAAAGAAGAGAGAATTATGGAAACAAAAAAAGATGTTTTAATTTTGGCAATTGAAAGTTCTTGTGATGAAACTGCGGCAGCAGTCGTAAAAAATGGAAGAGAAGTATTGTCAAACGTTATTTCATCGCAGATAGAACTGCATAAACTTTACGGTGGTGTAGTTCCGGAAATTGCGTCAAGAAAACATATTGAAAAAATTAATCAGGTAATCGAAGAAGCGCTGGAAACGGCAGGAGTGACTTTGGATGATATTGATGCTATAGGTGTCACATATGGACCGGGGCTTGTCGGGGCTCTTCTTGTTGGTGTTGCAGAAGCGAAAGCAATTGCGTTTGCAAAGAACATACCTTTAGTAGGTGTTCATCATATCGAGGGGCATATTTCTGCAAATTATATTGAGAATAAAGAATTAGAACCTCCGTTTCTATGTCTTGTGGTATCAGGTGGACACACACATCTGGTGTGCGTAAAAGATTATGGAGAATATGAAATCCTTGGAAGAACAAGAGATGATGCAGCGGGAGAAGCATTTGACAAGGTCGCAAGAGCCATCGGGCTTGGATATCCTGGCGGACCTAAGATTGATAAGTTATCTAAAGAAGGAAATCCGGACGCCATCGCATTTCCGAGAGCGCATATTGCCGGATCTGAATATGATTTTAGTTTCAGCGGTGTGAAATCAGCAGTTCTTAACTACATCAATGGATGTCAGATGAAGGGAACCCCATATAATCGCGCAGATATTGCAGCATCTTTCCAAAAAGCTGTCACTGATGTTCTGGTAGATAATGCGATTCATGGAGTAAAAGAATATGGCTTAAATAAGCTGGCGATTGCAGGCGGAGTTGCATCGAACAGCACCCTTAGAGCAGCGATGGCGGAAGCGTGCGCGGAAAATGGCATAGAATTCTATTATCCGTCACCAATTTTTTGTACAGATAATGCTGCAATGATCGGTGCCGCTGCTTATTATGAATATCTGGCTGGTACGAGACATGGATGGGATTTAAATGCAGTGCCTAATCTGAGATTAGGAGAACGATAAGAAAGGCTGGATGACGATATGATAGAGACAGAAAACAAGAATGTCCATAGCGCTGCGATTGTGCTCGCGGCTGGGCAGGGAAAACGTATGGGAACAAAAGTGCAGAAACAGTTTCTTGAAGTGGAAGGAAAACCTGTTTTATATTATTCGTTAGAAGCGTTTGAGACTTCATCAATTATTGATGAGGTTATTCTTGTTGTGGGAAACGGTCTGGTGGATTATTGCCAAAAAGAAATCATTGATAAATACCATTTTCATAAAGTGAAAAAAATTGTTATCGGTGGAAGAGAACGCTACGAGTCTGTATATTTGGGATTAAAAGCATTAATGGAGTCCGCTCCGGAATATGTATTTATTCATGATGGAGCGCGTCCGTTCGTTGATAACGATATGCTTACAAGAGCTTATCATGAAGTCATAAAAACGAATGCCTGTGTAGTGGGAATGCCGTCAAAGGATACTATTAAAGTGGTAAATGAAAGTGGAATTGTTGTGGAGACGCCAGATAGAAAATATTTGTGGCAGGTCCAGACACCGCAGGTGTTTGCGTATGAACTGATTAAAGATGCATACGTTGAATTTATGGAAAATGAAACAATTAATGTAACAGATGATGCAATGGTTTTGGAAACTGTAAAAGGAATTCCGGTAAAATTAGTAGAGGGATCTTATGAGAATATTAAGATTACAACACCGGAAGATCTTTTTGTTGCTGAAGCCTTTTTGAAAAAGAGAAGAAATACCTAAAAAGAGAAGAAATACCTAAAAAAGATATTGACAAATCCGATGACGAGTGTTAAGATAAAGTACGTCGCAAAGAAAGTGACAAAAATTGAATATGCAGAGGTATCGAAGTGGTCATAACGAGGCGGTCTTGAAAACCGTTTGTCCGAGAGGGCGCGTGGGTTCGAATCCCACCCTCTGCGTTGGAGAGCAGGAACGATGTTCCTGCTCTTTTAGTCTCTAAGATCTTTGAGGGAAAGAAGAACTTTAGTCTGATTATTTTGTGAATTGATGAGGATATGTGTGAAAATAAAAAAAGTGAAAAAAGTGCTGGACAAAACTAGAAAGATGGTGTATATTATTTCTTGTTCGTGACAGAACAAAAGAGAAAAATGAATATGCAGAGGTATCGAAGTGGTCATAACGAGGCGGTCTTGAAAACCGTTTGTCCGAGAGGGCGCGTGGGTTCGAATCCCACCCTCTGCGTTGAAAGATTTTATACAAATAAGATCTTTTGTTAATCCGTTTGTTTCGCTAAAAGTCGACGAAAAAGTTTGAAAAAATGTAAAAAAATGTTGACAAAAAGAGATGGACGTGATAATATAAAAAAAGCTTTCGAAAATAAAACGAAAGAAAAATGTAAAAAAGTTCTTGACAAGCTGAAAAAGATGTGATAAACTAAACGAGCTGTTGAGAAACAGAAAGAACCTTGATAATTGAACAATAGACAACAACCCTGAAAGATTCTTTTGAATAATTCAGAACAAGACATTTATGTCGAACCTAAAAACAGTAAACAGGAACAGAATTGCCAAGCGATTCTGA
>JAQYAI010000124.1 GCA_029227655.1 bacterium
ATTTTTTCATCGTTCATTATCCCTCTTCTTGTAACATTTTCTTAAAATACACACTTGCTTTTTCACCAAATATATTGGGACTTTGCTTCGCATATAAGCTTGCCGACACTGCAATGTGCGGAAGCATGATTTTCTTCTCCGGCTCGTATGGAATCATGCCAAAGCAAAACGGATCTGCAACAATCAAATCATATTTTTCCTGCTCTTTTAGGAAAATCTGAATTGTATCTTCCTCTTTGATATGCAAATCATTTTCTTCTTTCAGACTTTTGTCCATTTTAAAGAAAGACGCCACATCAACAGTTCCATAATCAAATTCATCCCGCAGAAGATTTCGCAGTGCACAGGCTGTCACCTGCTCATAGATGATAAGTGCCCTTTTTTCTCCTTTACGAACACTTTGTTCCTCATTCTTTCCTTCAACTTCTTCTCCATCCAGTATCTGACATACTTTTGCTTTCCATTCTTTTGTCTGCTTTTTTCCCAGCGGATAACCAATAAGGTAAGGTGTCCCATATTTTTTATGCAGATCTATCACTGTCTTAATTCCGGATACTGAAACTGCGATATTCAGCTTTGCTCCTGAAGCACTTGAAATCTCATGAATTCCACCATTGGCTCCCCACACGATTGGCGCTCTCGCTCCAGCTTCTTTCAGTAAATGAATACAGTCTGTAATCTGATTATAATCCCACATATCAATCGATGTTGCACCAATAATATTCACATCTCCAATCACAGGTGCATTAGCATCTATAAAAGTGTCAGCAAGTGCCTGATATGCTTTTTCCTGGCCTACATCATAATAATCCAGTCCATTTGTCTGAACAGCCATATTCTTAAGCAGGTTCTCTGTAATTCCCTCATCCCAAAGTTTCTTACAAATTTCTTTTCCAATACCTTCCAGATCTGCTCCAATGACCGCTGAGACCGGTGTTCCAATCAGACCAATAAATGTCCCGCCAACATCCCGATACGTCCGGACTGCATCTTGTTTCAGCTTTTTGTCAATCCCCATAACAACCTGCTTTTCCCTAATTGATGCTGTAAAAATTCTTCGATCTTCATTTCCGCCTTTGGGATCTTCCCCAAAAACAAATCCTCCCATACAGGCTCCTGCATCACAAAAAATAAGCATTCCATCCAGATCATGTAAGACACTCGCAGCACCTGAATAATCCCCCGCAAAAGAGCCTAGTGACTGAAACATTTTCGCCATATTACACAACCCCCTTTGGATAAACCTTCCACTGCCTTGCAAAGATATTTTCTTCTGCAGATAAGATATTTGGTATATCGTTTTTTTCTTTTGGATGCAATTGCTCGATCAACTTATCCATTACCTGGCAGTATGTGAGAAAATCATATGGCTCTTCTGGAAGATTCAGTGTCTGGAGGTTCTCCACATTCTTAAGCGTAAGAATTCCGCCAACTGCAATATCTACCGGCTCGGGATTCTGCATATAGGTTCTCATACTGATATCTGGAGCGAGATATATTTTTGTATTCGGACTATTTGTTTTCAACCATTCATAGTATTTTAGATCTTTCTTGTCAATCTTATCTACAAATACAGATGTAATATGGAATCCAATGGAAGTCAGATCACACGCCGCTTTCACCGGAATATAATCCAGTCTCTGTCCCACTGCAAATGTCTTCCCTTCGGCTAATCTTCTTACTTCCTCTGCTTTTGCTTTTGCCTGCTGATAATAATTTTCTATATTCAGACTGCATCCAAGAATCTTTTCCAGCTCTTCATAATTTGATTTGATCGTCTCAAAATCCATATGTTGATTCCAGAAAAAATATGGAATCTTATATTTCTGTTCCATCATCTTAGCCGCATGGAGGTTAAAATAACTAAGTACCACATTCAGGCACGCTTCCCCCATTTCATCAAATTCTTCCAATGTCTTACATTGTCTGATTTCCCGTACTTCATATCCGGCATTCCTTAAAACGGTGTAAAAATCTGTAGCTGGATCTGCCGGATCAATTTTTCCAATTAAATTAACAAGTTTTTTCTTTGGTTTTTCTGGATCAGTTTTGATTCTTCCATAGACCATATGTGGAAATTGATCTGTATGCGTTACTTTGTTATCTGCAAGAATCGGAAACATCTCTACAACACCAAAACGGATTCCGTACTCTTTCATCAGCATTTGTTCTAGCCCTGCATAATCCGAACGAATCAATCCATCAATGCAAGTGACCGTTATCGTAATTACTTTCGGCTGTGGAGACAGTTCTTGAAGCAATCTTAAGATTTCTTTTTTCAGTACCTCTACAACCTTTCCTCCCACAATCTCCTGCTCCGACAGAAATAGACTGTAAACGCCTTCTGTATATCCATTTATTTTCAAATCAAAATCACAATGTCTCTGACACGCTACCGGTGAGACAAGAATATGTATGGACTCTGGGATGAACTTCGCGGTTCTGGAAAGACCTCCCATTCCCCGCTCTCCTGCTCCAAAGCACCTGAAACCCTCCCGAAGGAATCTTGCGCGTTCAGATTTATCAGGATTTGGTTTATTTAAATATTCACATATTTCGTCCAAGGTATATATTTTCAATTCTTTTTTATCCATCTTTTTTCCCTTCATTTTGATAGATTTCTAAATAAAATTATACCATTTTAGCACCTCAATGTATAATTGATAGCTTCTATATTTATACTTTATATAGATTATTTCTATATAAAAATCCTGCAAATCGTCTTGCAGGATTTTCATACAATCACAAACCTATATATTCTTTTACTTAATCCCACTCATGGTAAGCCCCTTGATGAACTGCTTCTGGAACATCAGAAAAATTAGGATCATCGGCAACATAATCATGGTTGCCACCGCCATCGTTGCAGATAAATCAACTGAACGCTGACTGTCAAACATTACAAGTCCAAGCGGCAATGTCATTCGGTCAATATCATTTAACATTAACAATGGATTTAAATAATCATTCCATTGCCTCATCGCTGTAAAAATGCCAATTGAACCAATTGCCGGTTTTATATTCGGCAATATCACACTCCAGTAAATTCGAAACGGTCCGGCGCCATCCATTTTTGCCGCTTCACACAAACTGTTCGGCACATCCTCTATGAACTGTTTGGCTAGATAAACGGAAAATACTCCAATTAAATTCGGCACTACAAGTGCCCACTTGGTGTTAAATAAATGCAAGTTTTGCACCAACAGATATCTTGGTATCATAGTTACCTGTCCAGGTATCATCATAGTGGCAAGCAATAATAGAAACAAAGCTTTTTTTCCTTTAAATTCATACTTTGCAAACACATATCCAATTAATGTACTGGTAATAATAACTGCAACCGTAACAACAACTGTAACGAAAACACTGTTTATGAACCATTTTTCGATAGGCGCTTTTTCAAATGCAGTAATAAAACCGTCAATACTCCATTCTCTTGGAAAGAACTTGGTCCGATTCAATCTAATATCAGCATTCGTTTTAAACGCTGTCATCATTGTCCAACCCATAGGATACATCATAATCAGTGAAAAAATGCTCAGGAACACAATAATGACATAATGATGCTTTTTATATGTTATCACTTCTTTTTCTTTCTTTTTTCTCATTACTCGTATCCCCACTCTATTCGCATTAATCTGTTCTGAATCATTGCAACAGCGAATACAACAACAAAAAGTCCTGCTGAAAGTGCCGAAGCATAACCCATATCAAAATTCGAAAAACTTGTCCTGTAAATATAGTTCGTCAGTACCATAGCTGAATTGTTTCTTCCACCATTTGCCGCAAAAATATTAAACTGTGTAAACATTTGGAAATAATCAGCCATCGTCATAACAGCAACGAACGCAAATGTCCTGCCCATAAGCGGTAACTTGATATACAAAAAGCGCTGCAATGGGCCCGCACCATCAATCGCAGCAGCCTCTTCAAATTCTTTTGGAACATTCTCCACTCCTGCGGAAAATAGAACAACATTATATCCCAAATCAGCCCAAAGTGTATAAACGATGATAATGATCAGTAATGGGCCTTGTGTCAAATACCAGTTATGTGGTGAAATCCCAAACAACTTCAAAAATGCATTCAACATTCCATCTGTTGCAACAATTCCATGTTTCCAGATCATGGATGTGCCAACTACTGGAGCAATACATGGAATAAACAATATTGTTCGAAACAATGTTTTTAATCTCTTTGATGGAATGACGGAAATTATTTCTGCCAAAAACAATGTAATGATTAAATTCAAAACTAGTGCAACAATTCCAAAAAATATCGTATTCTTTAATGCCAGCCAAAATGTATCATCGTGAAACATTCTAATATAATTCTCTATTCCTAAAAATGTATTGTGCGTGTTCGCAGGGTTATAATTAAAAAATGATATCCCCAGACCATACACTACCGGAAAGACAACAAACAGAAACATATAGAGCACACTTGGAATCATCACCAATGCTACAAATCGATTATTTTTCATATCTTCATTCCTTCCATGTCAAAAGGCAGAGAACTCATTTTATGAATCCTCTGCCTGAAACGAACTAATCCATAGAATAGCTCATTTTACATTCACTTGAAATCTGTTCTGAAGCAGCTTTTAATGCACCTTCTACATCACGATCTTTTGCATCGCAGAGGTCAAGGAACATCTGGTCGAAAATCTGACGCATAGCTGATGTATTGTATGGTCCCATCCACTGTCCATCTGGAAGAATATCTAAAATAAATGCAATATCTGACATAGCATTCAGATATGTTTCATTTGTTAACATAGATTTTCTTGGTGGCAGCTGATTACAAGCAATATTATGTTCTACAAGATTTTCTGGCTGGCTGAAGAATTCTATGAATTCCCATGCAGCATCTACGTTAGCACCATTTGCCGGAACCATAAGTCCCCATCCTGTTTCAGATGCAAATGCCATCTTTTCTCCATACTGTGGAACCGGAACATATTCATAATCTTCCCCATATTTCAGTTCGTATGTCTCACCTTCGCCAATTCCCCATGTACCTACAGAAGCCATATAGCCTTTATCCTGATACACATCATTAAAGCAATATTCTCCATTTGCAAGGTTTTCAAGATCTACTTCACCATTATCTACCATGCTGAGAATTTCTTCTAATGCTTTCACACCTTCTGCTGTAGCAAAGTTAATATCTCCATTGTCTTCAATATATTGTCCACCCTGCTGAAGAATCATTGCAAGATAGTTACAGATTAAGGAATCACTATCCATCATCTCGAAACCTTCCATTTCAACAACATCACCGTTTGAAACAGAAACTTCCTGAGAAACCTTTCTTAATTCTTCCCATGTTGTTGGATACTCAAGTTTAGATTCTTCAAATAATTTCTTATTTACGATCATTCCACCGTACTCAAGGTTATATTCCATTGGTACTCCATAGATTTTACCTTCCTTCTGGTAAACACCTAAAGTCGGATCCATGTAATCTTCTCTTAACTCTTTTTCAAAATCTGCTGGAACTGCTGCAAGCGCATCTGATTCGATATATGCTGGTGCCATACCGCCCCATACAGCAATGATATCCGGACATTCTTCTCCTTTGGAAGTTAATGCTGTCTGAATTTTTTCTGTATAGACCTTGAACGGATAGCTCTGAACTTCTACATCATATTCTGGATGTTCTTTTTCAAATTTCTCTGCCATCACATTATAAGATTTGATCCAAGGTTCATTTTCATGACACCAGAATGTCAATTTTGTTTTTTCTGATTTGTCTGTGCCTTCGCTTACCTCTTCTTTGCTGTTGCTGCCACATCCTACAGCTAACGATGCAATCATAGATGTGCATAACAGAATACTTAACAATTTCTTTTTCATATTCTTTTTATGATAATCCAGAAGCTTCTAATATCATATTGCCTCCCTTTCCATTTTATTACCTGGTCGACATTCTATCATACTTTTTATTGGCTCCTGCAAATATATTTTTCTTCTTCAAAATACATTTCAATAATCTAAAGTAATATGCCGAACGCCAGTATTTTATCATGCACATTCCTTAAAGTATTTTAAAATTGTAATATATATTCAATATTTGTAATCTATTGAAATTTTTAATATTGTATTATGAATAATTTAAATATCAAATTATGCCACAGAACAGAACTCTATTTTGTAATTTCTGTTCGCTTTCGATAAGACATTGGTGTCTCTCCGGTAATTTTCTTAAATACAGTTTGGAAATGACTCTGAGAAGCAAAACTAAGCAAATTCGCAATCTCACTCAAATCCTGATTACTAAATTGAAGTAACCTTTTCGCTTCTTCCACCTTTTCCTGTTGAATATACTGAGTCAAGGAAATTCCTGCCTCTTGCTTGAACCTGGTACACAGATAAGGTCTGCTATAATCCAGCTCACTTGCCATCTTTTCAAGGCGAATCGTATTAAAAATATTCTGCGAAATATATTGTATACACATCCGGTAGAACGGGCTTCCTCCACTAACGGGATATCGCAATTTTTCTACCTGTTCTGAAAAATCAATGGTCATCTCCTGAATAAGCCGTTCAATAGACGAATTATCTTGCGTAAGCTCCAATTTCTGAATATACAACTCAGACATGATATAAGCTTTCTGAGAATCAAGTCCACCCCGAATTGCAGCTCTGGACATACAGGTCACCATAGAAATTCCCCAATTTTTCATATACCGCAATTCATCATGAGCAAAGCTTCCCATATAAACCTTCGGAGGTGAACTAAATACTTCCCTTAAGCGCGCTGTTTGTCCACTTTCAACAAAAGAAGTTATCAGCTGTTCTAAACTCAGGCTTTGTCTTATTGCCTGGGAATTCCCCAGATCCTCTATATTATTCATTTTGTTTTCGGTATATTCTATCTGAACAGCTTCATGCGTACTTTCAATGGACTTCTCTATCCAGACCTTTTCTATGGGAAAAGGTCTACCTTGTAATATTGTTGCTAAGGATACTAGCAACCATGCCAAACGTTCAATGTTAATCACCGGCGCACTGCACAGCAACCTGACATAATTTTCTCTTTCTTCCTGTTTAATTCGCAAGATGGCCAATAGTTCATCCATTTCTTTCCCTGCATCCTGCAAAGCGCGCGTTGGTCCTATAATCACGCGAAGTCCTGATTCCAACGTCAGAAAAGCATAAAACTGAAACAATGAAGTAGTGATTATTCCAACCTCATGTCCGGAATTCATGATTTGATGCAAATAGGGTACCAATGGGTCCGGATCTATATTATATACAGAGTAATAGTATATCGGTGTTTCGTTTTCATACAGGCGTACCCCTGTCGTATATGCTTTTCCCAGACTATGACAAATGAATTTATATGTTTCTAGATCCATTTTGCTCTCACCCTTATTGTATCTTTAAGAAATTCTAAATCTGAACCCTACTCCAATTCCAATATCTTTTCCAGAAAGGATATATTGTTTTGCTTTCTTCTGGAGTGAAGTATTCTCTGGATAATTTTCCTTATCTTCCCGGATATCCTGGAAAATTCTCTGTTCCGCCTGTGGAAAACGATGATGAACATTCACCACTTCGAACAGATTCTGGAACCGCACGATATTACTTGATTCTGGAAGAAGTTCCTTTAAAACGGGAGAAAGTAACCAGGAATCACAAACATATGCCTCATAGGAATCCCCAAAGAACTGTTCTGCCTGGCCAAACGATTTTTTACATTCTTCAAAGTCCATCTTCTCTCCTGCCGGAATATGCACATTCAGTACCTTGGTTCCTTTCTTTAGAGTTCCCGTCTTTCCAACCATGTCTTCCGAAAGTACCATCGGTTCAAATTGAAGCCTTCCAAGTCTGAATAATTTCATTTTTGCAGAAAATGCAATCCATCCAGCCTCGTTTAGTCCATAAGAACCATATTTCCGATAACACTCCTCACACCAGATGGTAATATCGTAGAATGTATCATCAAAAATCTTTTCGGAAATCCCCTGTTTTTGATATTCTCCGTGTACTTCCAGCACCAGCTTCAAATAAAATGCCAGAATCCACTGTAAATGATCTTCACTTGTCTTCCATTCTTCCAAAAATCCTCTGGTATCCCTATAAAACAACTCTTTTTTATTCCGATATTCCTCTTCCGAAAGCATATATTGTTCAACCACTTTCTGAGCTTCTTTCGGAAGATGAATTCTTGTCATTAATTCTTGTAATTCCATCTTTATTCTCTATCCTTTCTTTTTTTCTTGCCAATTTGGCCATATTACGATTGACATGGTTACATCAATAAAACAACTTCGTGTACTCTGTCTGCGTATCTGCAATATGATAAACGAATACCGTTTCTTTGATTACACGATAAATCGCTATATGCTTTTTGCATATCACCATCCGATATCCCTGCTCATTCAACCATTCGTCCGGTGTTAATGAACCAGAATCAGGAAACTCTTCCAGTCGTTCTATTACATCCAATATGTGATCACTAACTTTGATTGCCGTCGGAACATCAAACTGCAGAATATAATAGTCCTCAATTTTCTTTAAATCCTCCCATGCAGAAGGCAAGATTTTCACTTTATATTTCACTGACTCTCTCCCTCAATCGTTTTCTTGCTTCCGAAATGCCAAGTGTCGCTTCTCCGTCTATCCGTTCTTGCTCTGCCTGAAGTACTTTTGCTCGTAACTGCAATATTTGTTCCCGTTTTTCAAACGCATCAATACTCATCAATACCAAATCACCTTCTCCATTTTTCGTAATATAAATCGGCTCTTTCGTTTCCTTTGCCAAAGCAGATATAGAAACATAATCATTTCTTAATGCTGCCGATGCTTTAATGATCATATTACACACTCTCCTTCCGAAAATACCCTATTCTAAAATTTATTATATCATTTTTTTGATATAATTATATAATATAATTTATATCAAGTAAAGTGTTTATCCGTAAAGCAATAGGGACGGAGTTTTCTGGCTATAGTGCCAGAAAACTCCGTCCCCAATGATTCACCCAATGATTCATATTGTCAAAATCTTTCTTGATTCCACGTAACATCTAATGTATAATATCCAAATCAACAAAATCTAAATTTATATTTTCTACAACATATCAAATAATTTCGCACATTTATTCCATTTGATTTTAAAGTAATTTATTTCATTCATGTATATTGCATGAATTTGTATTTTTATTTATACTAAAGGAGGAACTATGACAATAGACACTATTCATAAAGATGGTCAGTATTATCCTACAACAAACAGAAACGTCAAAGATCGCCTGTTCCGTTTCATTTTTCAGAATAAAACTGATCTGCTTGATTTATATAATGCAGTCAATCACTCTGATTACACAAATATAGATGATTTGTCCATCAATACCTTAGACGATGCCATCTACTTATCTATGAAAAATGACATTTCCTTTCTCATCGGCGGAACAATGAATCTGTATGAACATCAAAGTTCTTTTAATCCAAATATGCCTATTCGCGGGCTACTGTATTTTGCTAAATTATATGAAGAATATATCAATTTAAACCATATTGATCTTTTCCGAAGTAAGCAACAATCCTTACCCGCACCGCAGTATATTGTTTTCTATAATGGATTAACTGAAGAACCCGACTGTTTGACTTTAAAATTATCCGATTCATTCCTACATAACACAGAAAATAATTCTTGCTTAGAATGCACTGTCACAATGTTAAATATCAATTATGGGCATAATAAAGAATTGTTAAAGAAATGTAAGCGGCTCGAAGAATATGCTATTTTCATTGCTACAATTCGCAAATTTTACAGTAATAGCATTGATATCCACCAAGCTGTTACTCTCGCTGTAGATGAATGTATTCGACAAAATGTTTTAAAAGATATACTGATTAAACACAAATCCGAGGTGATAAGTATGGTACTTACAACATTTGACCAGGCTATGTATGAAAAGGATATCCGTGAGGACGGCTATGAGGATGGCTTTCAAGATGGTCTTGAGAAAAGCCTTCCTCCATTTATCTCCGTATGCCAAAAGGCATCTTTTACAAAAGAAGCAACATTGGAATATCTGATTCAGAATTTTTCATTAAAAGAAGAAATATTACAAAAATATGTAGAACAATATTGGGAATAAGTCTGAATTGACAACGACCTGAAAAGCCATAGGGACGGAGTTTTATGGCATTATATACCAGAAAACTCCGTCCCCAATGGCCCTTTCACATAATACTATACACAACATACTATGGTAGAGAGAAGTCTAAACAAAGGAATGAAAAGATGATCACAAACACAACATGTAACCAACAAGTTGATTATTCATCGATTCCCGGTGATCGAATCCTGCCATTTGTATTTACCTTAAATCTTGATGATTCCATCCTTTATCCATCGGAAGGTGAATACCAGAAATTCTGCTATGACATTATTGGCGTTGGACAGGACACTTCGCAATACGCAGATTTGAGCCATTTCTTACTTGATATCTGCAGCACCATTACGCAAAATGACATCAGCGAAATCACAGTGAGCATAAACGGCGATCCACAGACCATCGTCTGGGGTGAGAACGTCGAAATCAAAACTGAGGCGATCCCAGACAATCCCACTGGATGTACTGGGCTGAAATTGGATTTTCCACTTGATAAAGTAATCGGAGTCATGCAAGTCTGCATTTCCCTTCGTACTCCTTATCCGATTGGTCCGGTGAATGTCTGCCTGTATGGCGGCGGAACAACCGCAAGTGGATTAGCAATCTGTGGTCCTTCCTGTGGTGAAAATGAACCTTGTGAATCTGTGTTCTATCAAAAAGAAACCGTCTGTGTACCAGTCAAAGTCACACCATTTGCCAAACCAGGCACAGCGAAAGCAACCTGCTGCGGTGAACCAGTTATTAATTCCGGCACACAATGTTCAGGAACCCAGGCTTCCTGCTCATTTACAATCACCCAGAGTCTTTGCATCGAAATCCCAATCTCCTTCGGTGCAGTTATTGAAACAGGTACAGCGGTTGTTCAATGTGGTACTGTTTCAGAGACTGTGTGTGACTGTTCTGACACAGCATCTGAAAGAACAACTTCCACCCAAAGAAATGAGGAGGCAAGAGATCGACGGTTTTTTAATCGTTAAAATACAAAAATACTATTTGAGGATAGATCAAAGGGAGTCATTTGACTCCCTTAAGTTGATCTAATAATCCATTATAAATATTCTCTATACTACCACTTTAAACCATACGTATTTTTTCTCTTCTATTTGTTCTAACCCGACGGTAATCTCCCCGCCATATTCCTCACAGATCTTCTTTGCACGTAACAGCCCAAGTCCACGTTTCCCATCTTCCGATTTTGTAGAAAACCCTTTTTCAAAAAATTTGCCTATCGTTTCCAGCTTGATATTGTTATCTGTCTGATTTTTGATAAGGAATTCTATCTTATCATTTTCCGAATCTACCTCTATCAAGATGTGATGAAATGTTTCATCACAGGCTTCATATGCGTTATCTACCAGCGTTCCTATTATTTCAATCAAAAGATGTTCTGATATACCGGAAATGATTTCCAGATTCTTGACCACAACTTCTGTCTGAATGTAGGAAGGACTTCGCACGATTTTGCTGTACAAGAATCCTGCCAGCACTTTATCACTGATCCGAAGAAGGGGCAGATACCGCCTGCTGTCATTTTCTTTTGCAGCCTCTGTAATATAGTTCGATTGTTGCTTCACAAGTTCTTCATAAGTATCTACCGTCAGATGCATGTTTAGGATCGCATTGATATGATTATCATACTCATGTTGTTTGGCGCGGATATCTTTTACCAGTTCTTCCAGTGGCTCTACATATAATTTGTACAATTTCAGCTCTTTTTCCTTTTGCTGCATCATCAGATAATTGTTTCGCCAGTCGATGATGCCCCATATGACTACAATGACCATCAGCAGGAACATCAAAAATACGCGATAATCAAAGGTGCCGCTGGTAAGAAAATCGATTACCAGGTAAACCGAAACCAACAGAGCAATTCCACAAAAGATACGGTATAAAAATTTTCTTGCCCAGTTAATCATTTAACCGCCTCCCCAGAGCCGCCTTATATGTAACCCCGATTTCCACAACGTCACCACAGCCTTTTATTTTCATGACCCGGTTCACCAGATCATAATATTCAATTTCATTTACATTTACTGCAAACATGCGGTGACACTGCACAAACATTTTATCCGGAAGCTTTTTCAGCATCTGTGTCAGTGTCACATATGGAACCCTCCATACTTCCTGCTTAAGATGAAGAGCACATCCTCTCGGCACCGCCTCAATATACTGAATATCCTCACACTTCATCTGATAATTGATACCGTCTTTCTTTATATTTACCATCGCAGGGCGCTCCTGTTTTTCTTTTTCCAGCACTTTCGTAAGTACCTCTTCCACCTGCTCCCTGTAAAATGGTTTCATAATGTACTGATAACAGTGTATTTCACGGTATGCCTGCATTTCCATCGCTCCGATTGCAGTAATCATCACAATTGGAGTAAAGGTGTAGTAATACTTTTCTCTGACCTCTCTTGCAAAAATGATACCGCCGATATCTTCTCTGTCATTTCCATTCAAATTTACATCCAATAGAAAAAGACCATATCGAATGTCTGCATTCAACAGGTCTTTTGCCTCCTGGTAGGAAGAAGCCTTATGAATACAGAAGTCTTTGGAAAATTCTGTCAGAATCCTTTCCAATGCTTCCATGGAAGTTCTGTCATCTTCCAAAATAAGTACATGTACCATAGTGCTTCTCCCTTCCGTACCCAACGGCCTATTCCTCAACCGCAACTTCCTTCAGGCTTGTAACAAGTCCTGCAAGTCCCTGGATTTCTGATGGAATGATGATCTTTGTAGCCTTTCCGTCTGCTGCTTTC
>JAQYAI010000125.1 GCA_029227655.1 bacterium
TAGAGCGCCTGGTTTGGGACCAGGAGGTCGCAGGTTCGAATCCTGTCACCCCGACTTTGCGGGTGTAGTTCAATGGTAGAACACCAGCCTTCCAAGCTGGATACGTGGGTTCGATTCCCATCACCCGCTTTTTTCATGCCCAAAATTATCTTTCAAGACTCGCTCGCGAGTCTTGGCGCGGGATTCGGGTCTGCAAAGCAGACATACTACTAATCCGAATCCCTGCGCATCCTCGCGGAGCGTATATCAGATGGGGGATTGACACCCGCCACTGATACAAATTACTGACCCACCGCCTAAAGAGGCGAGAGTCATCTCCCATCTGATATATACAAAAAAGCTCTTGGAACGCTACATATCATAGCTTCCAAGAGCTTTTCTTTTACATCTTCTCTCTCCGCTTTTCATCCAACTCGATCCATTCATCCAGGGTAAGCGGTACATAATCCGAATACATGCAAAAGCAATTAATCATGTTACATGGAATGCTTCTCATTTCTTCCGTTCCCATCATATGCCGTTTTGATGCGCGGGTCAGCTTCTGGAACTGATTAACCAGCACTTCATCATAAGTGTTGTGCACATGACCATAAAGCATATAAGTCTTTGGATTCCCTTCTTCATCGACTTTATATTGTCCGTTGTAGCAGAAAATCGGATAATGGCTCAGGATCACTTTTCTTTTATGATCGTTAAGCTCCGCATAAGACTTCACCCATCGAAAGCGGCTACTGTCAAAATTCTTATCCTTCAAATATCGGTCATGGTTTCCCTCTATCAAATAAAGTTTCCCTCGCAGGCGCTGAAGAATCGCATTTGTCTGAGGTCCGTGTCCCGTGGAAAAATCTCCAAGAATCACTACATCATCGCAACTTCTGACACGGCTGTTCCACTGGCGGATCATATATTCATTCATTTCTTCCGCCGAGGCAAAACCACGGCAGTCCATCTTTGTATTTAAATTCTCATGAAAAAAATGTAGATCTGAAATATAATATCGCATACTTCCTCCTGTTTTTTTAGTATACCATACTTTTTCTTTCATAAAAATAGCCAAAACAGAATCTTTGTGCTAAAATAGCGTCGGTGTCCCGCTGGAGGCACCCTAAAATGATTTTTAAAGGAGGTATTTGAAATGGATAAGACAGTGAAAAAACCTTCCATGCGTGTGCAGGACATGACGGTCGGGAATCCTTTAAAACTGATTCTTACCTTTGCAATTCCTATTTTTATTGGTAATATTTTTCAGCAGATCTACAGTATTATCGACACGATGGTCGTTGGCTATACCTTAGGGGATGCTGCAATTTCAGCAATCGGCGCTTCCGCGTCACTCTACTCACTTTTGATCAATGTGGCAATCGGTATGAACAGTGGGTTTTCTATCATTACCACGCAAAGTTTTGGTGCCCATGACGAGAAACGTCTGCGACATTCCATTGCCGGGACGATCATTCTTAACACAGTGATTACGGCTATTGTTATGGTGCTTTCGCTTGTTTTTTTGCGTTCTCTCATGGTCTTCATGAATACACCGGAATCTATTTTTGAAGAAGCGTACCGTTACATATTCATCATTTGTGCCGGAATGCTCTCCACGGTCGCTTTTAACATGTGTTCAGGAATCCTTCAAGCGGTCGGAAACAGCCGTACCCCACTGTTTTTCCTGATGATTGCCTGCATCATCAATATCGTTCTCGATGTTCTTCTTGTGGCAATCTTCCCATTTGGTGTGGCAGGTGCTTCCCTGGCAACCGTGATTGCCCAGACGATTTCTGCCGTACTTTGCGGTACTTATATTTTACGCAACTACCGGTCGATTTTACCGCACAGAGAAGATTTCCATGTGCCGAAAAACATCTTGAAAACTCTGTTTTCTTCAGGACTTGCCATGGCACTGATGTACTGTGTGGTGGACCTTGGATCTGTCATTTTCCAGCGTGCAAATAATGCCCTTGGGGAAATATATATCACAGCTCATACTGCTGCCCGGAGGCTGATTATGATTACATCCCAGCCAGGCGGAACGGTTTCCGCTGCAACTGCCACATTTATCGGACAGAACTGGGGTGCCGGAAAAACACAGCGTATTCAGGAGGCATTTAAGAAAGTGATTACTCTTGAAATTCTGTGGGGATTTTTCATCTTTTCTGTGATCTTCCTAATTGGTGAATTCCTTGTAAAATTCACGACCGGAACTTCAGACCCGGTCATTATCCAAAATGCCGTTCTCAGCCTGCGAATTCATGTACTATTTTTCCCGGCTCTTGGCTCACTGGTCTGCCTCAGAAGCGGGATGCAGGCCATGGGATATAAAACCGCGCCTGTCATCTCAAGCTGTCTGGAACTGGCAATGAAAATCTTCTCAGCAGCTTTCCTTGTTCCTACGTTTGGATTTCTGGGAACCTGCGTGACAGAGCCAGTGACCTGGGTCATTATGGTGATTTATCTTGTGATCTCGTATCTCATGCTAAAAAAGAAAATATTTGTCTAAACAAGATTTAGGTCCTCACAAAACAGGGCAGATACAGTTCTTGTGATTGTCACTTCGAATCTGCATCTGCCCTTTCTTTGCGACTTACTAAAAAACTTCTTTCGTCCTAGTCCACGTTAGTTTTCGGTTGGTTTTTCTTCTCCCAAATACATGAACGGTAAAAATAACTCTTTTAAAGATTCTGATTTTGACCAGGCAATTTTAGATATAAAGGTACCAAAGGATCTCATTGCATTTTGCGGATTTCGAATGCTAAAAAAAGTTCCAACAGTAGCTTTTTCACTTGCCGGAATAATCAAAAGGTATGTATTTATGTTCTTCGACTGACCAAACGAATCCGTGATACTATTATTAATCCACTGACCTGCCTTGGTGGATATATTTTCAAATGAGTTGTTTATTACTCTTCCAATTTTTGCATCCGAAGCTTCATCTCTGTCTGTAACAACCATTAATGAAGATATGTCTTGCTCAGTTATCATTTTCATAATTACCATATCTTAATATTGCATCAATGGCTTCAATGCTATGCGTTGCAATGAATAATTGAACATTCAGCTTACTTGCCAATGCAAATACTACCGGAAACAATGTATCATAGTATTTTTTGTGCAGACCCGTTTCTATTTCATCAATCAATAATATTGAATCTGTAGCATCAAATAGTTTATTAAGAATATATAATATTTTTTTAATACCATTGCCATAAACAGAAAATGGCATATTTACACCACTCTTTGTGATAATGGACTCCAAGTATGTTCCATCATCCACTTTAGTATAACAAATATCTGCAATAGAATCATCGAACTGCCTTAAAATATCAATTGCAAGCTTCTTGTAGTCTGGATTATCTACAATATTCTGCAACAAATCGTAACGTAAATGTCCAAAGGCTGGTATATAATGAACTTCTTTTTTATCATAATTCCTGGAACTCCATTATCCAAAGATGTACAACGTATCTCCTTTTCTGTCGGCTTATTCCCTGTTTGGGTGATAATACTTCCTGTAAATATTTTAGCCGTTTCAGGAATATAAGCAGGCGACCTTTGATACTGTGCTTTTTGGCGTGCAGACAGTGTTGATAACTGAAGAGCGGCATCACCAGAAACTGTTCTTTCATGTCCTCTCAGCTCAAGCTCAAGTGGTCCATTATTACTGTCCGCATAAATATCAAATCCTAATTGTTCTTTGATTTATAACATTCTTAATGGAACTTAGCTGAGATTTCGCAAACAGCAACTGTATTGCTTCCAAAAATGTTGTTTTACCGCTATTATTATCCCCTACTATAAGATTAATATTAGAAAGACCCGAAACTGTTAATTGCTGAATACCTCTGAATTGATTTATTTCAATTGATTTAATAAATGCCATTATTCATCATCTCCTTCAATACTCTCAAAACTTATTACCAGCCTAGTATGTGTAGCTGATGCAATCTTCTGCAAGGTCTCTATTCTAGGAACAACTTTTCCATTTTGTATTTTACTGATGTTAGATTGTGACATATTGGTAATTCGACACAAATCTTCCTGTGTGAAATTATTCTCGTCCAGCACCCTTTATTCCTCTGCGTCTTCTGTCTCGGCAAGTCTCTTGCTGAAATGATAAAGTTCATCATTTATCATAAACGCTATACTCATATCTACCAATTCTCGACTTTCCATTTTGGTCCTTAATAAACTATAATAACGACCAAACGAATCTATATTCTTCTCAATGTCACTAAAGACCTTATCCCAGTGCTCATCACGAATGCGGTAAGAAACAGGGGGCTGCCTATTTGCCCCCTGTTTCTTAATTATATTCCTACTCCAATATTAAGTTAACGTCTTAGTTCTTCATATTTAATTCGTTCTCTGGTAAATCCCTGACCATTCACTTCATTGATCTGCATAATCGTCAGAAATGCATTTGGATCTGTCTCACAGACCATTTCTTTTAGCGCAAAGAGTTTGTGTCTTGGAACTACGCACATCACCCCTTTTTGTTCTTCACCGCTATACCCAGTCTGAATATGAAAAAGCGTTACTCCTGCTTCTATATCCAGCAGTATTTTTTTCTGTAATTTCTCATATTCTCTTGAAATGATCATGACTTGCATAGAGACCTTTCCATTTGGAACCACCTTGTCAATCACGATCGTTGTCAAAATGATTACGATAATTCCGTACAAGATTTGTTCCATATTGGAAAAGACAGCCTGCATGGCAAGCACCAGCGCATCTACCATGTACACGATAGTACCGACCGAAAGCGGTGTCTTCTTATTGACTATCATTGCAACAATATCCGTTCCTCCGGTCGATCCTCCGACTCTCACCACCATTCCCATACTAAGTCCCACAAGCAGGCCACCAAAAATGGCTGATAATAACAAATTATCTGTCATAGTCGTGATTCCTGGAATCTGTTGTAATACTTCAAGAAAGACTGGATAAATGATCGTACTCAGTAATGTTTTTTCTACAAATGCTCTTCCTATAACAAACCATGCCACGATGATCAGAATACTGTTCACACAAAAAACGATGATCGATGTTCGAATTCCCCAGAAATGATTTCCGACAATTCCTAGTCCAGTCGCTCCTCCCATTGGAATTCCCGATGGAACGATAAATGCGACCACACCAAGTGCCAATATTGCATTACCAGCAATCACACAGAGAGTGTTCAGTAACTGCTTTTTCAAATGCTTTTCTTTCATTGTATCATCATCCCTATGATTTTATTGTTGGTCTCTTTCATCCCTTCACTGCCAAGAATTCCTATGTTGGCAATCGTCTGATCGATCCCTTTTGCCACAATTCCATCACCTGCATAAAACTGCTGATTATTCAAATACATATAATATCCAAGAATGCCTGCCTCCACCGATGACGCAATCTTTGCCGCGCAGGATGCTTTTGCCCCATCACAGACCATTCCGGATACAATAGCAAGCGCATTCACGACCGTGTGTATTATCTCTTCATATTTTCCACCACAGAGATACGCGATTCCTGCACCTGCCGCGGCACCTGCACTGACTGCTCCGCAATATGCTGATAAAGTTCCGATTCCTGTTTTGATATAAATTGCGGTAAGATTCGATAACAATAATGCCCGATAGATCATTTCCTTACTGCAATTTAAGTCTTCCCCGTAAACCACAATCGGAACAGAACAGGTGATACCCTGATTTCCACTTCCCGAATTAATAACTACCGGCAATTCACAACCATTCATTCTCGCATCAGAGCCAGCCGCTGCCATTGCCTTGGCACGCACTCTCACAGAATCACCTTCCATTTTCAGAAGTACACTTCCGACATTTGCCCCATAATTTCCGCGTATCCCTTCTTTGGCAATCTTCATATTACATGCGATCTGCCTGTCAAGAAGCTCGCTTACATCCTGAATATCTGCGCATTGTACAAATTCCCAGATGCGCTCCATGGTAAGCGCCGCCCGATCTGCTTTCTTTACTTCTTCCGTTTTCAGGTTATCACAGAGGACTTCCCAGTTTTTCTCTATCTGAACAATATTGGTATGATAATCGGTAATCCTTACGCTTGCCTGCGACTGTCCTTTGTAAACGGCCACCGTCAAATCAAAAGTATGCCCAGTTTCCTGGTGAATCACTCTGATCTCTGTCTGTGTCAAATACAATTTAAGAAGCTCGATATCCTCTGGCTCAATCGTAGAAAGAACCTCCAGTTCTTTGCTTTCGTCTCCACAGGCAGCTCCTGCAGCGGCCGCTGCTTCGATTCCTTTGAGTCCACCGGTATGAGGAACGATCACGCTCTTTACATTTTTAATGATGCTTCCACTTGCTTTTACTACGATCTTTTCCGGTAATTCGCCCAGCACTTCTCTCGCTTTGGCAGCCGCATAAGAAATGGCGATTGGTTCCGTACATCCCATAGCTGTTATCAGTTCTTCCCGCAAAATCTGTAAATATAGTTGGTAAATATTGTCTTCTCTTTTCATCGTTATATCTCCATCAATACCGAAACCATTCCGAATTTATCTCTGGCCTCTTCCACCTTCTCTTTATTTCCAAGTACACAGAGTGTTCCTTCTAAAGCAAATGCCTCTAAGGCAGCTGCTCTATTTTTCAACTCTTCTTTTGAGACATTCAGAATTTGTTCTCTTACCGCTTCTCGTGTTTCAGCCTTTTCTTCTCTCAGATACCAGGCATCCATTTGTTTTGCCTGTCCATATGCTTTTGGAAGGCGATCGTATCTTGCAACCGCACCGATTTTATAATTCAACAGTTCCTCATCACTCATTTCAAGTGCCTGAACCCAACCCGATGTATTGCAGAACGTATCACAAGTAGTTCTTACATTCGGATCACGATAAGAGTTCATCGTCCAACAGCCGTTCACTCCTACCGACATGCCACAGCCATAGGCTCCTCCTTCTGCGCGGACTTTTTTCCAAAGATAATCGTAACTGATGATACGGCCCAGCAGATAACCTTCTCCTGTATAGGCTCCCTTTCCACCAAGAGCGACATAAGATACCTCCGATGGAATCATAAAGGCCTCGTTTCCACCTCGAAGAAGTTCGTCCTGATACCATTCGGAATCGTTATTTCTTTTCTGCTTAGAGACAGCAGAGCTGCGCAAAGCTTCGCGGAACAGAAGATTGCTCTCTGCTTCTCCTGCATAGCTTACTGTCACAGGCGCCATCCTGCAGATTTTTTCTCTAATGTCTTTTAACTTTTCTATCACATGATCAGAACACACATCAAATTGCTTCAATAAATCATTTAAGAAGTAATAATATTCGATTCCCTGGAAACGTTCTCTTGCGACCGCCTCCAGCAGATGATGTGCTGACGCGCGCCCAGAGGCATAACTATTTCCACTTGAGATAAATCCCTGCTCCAGTGCCATACGGCTCTGTAATATCTTCTTGCGAATGATATCCGTATCATTGAGAATAGAATCAAAAAGAAGTTCTTCCACCAGTTCTACGCTCTTCCAAATATTTTTCTCCAGGCTGCTCACATCCAGCACAAACTTCAGATGGACTTTTTCAGAATCATTCTCATTTGTATAAGCGTCCAGATAGGTGCTCATATTTCCAAGCCAGGTATTCTTCTCAATTAAAAATTCTTCTAATGAATGTCTATTTGTAGGCACTTCTCCAAGAACTTCAGAAAGAAGTCTTGCATATGGAACATCTTCTGGTGTAAGGTCGCTGATATCAAAATAGTAGCTCTGGTAAGCAACCCCTTTTGACGCTACATCATGCCGAAGGTAAATCGTTCCTTTTTCTTCCTGCACAACTGTCTGAGGCACTGCCTGCTCTTTTTCAAGATCACTTAAGGTCAGTTTGGACAATTCTTCTTTTTCTTCTTCCGGTTCCAAATAGACTTCTGTATGATACGGATTTTCCAAAAGCATTTCTTTCAATAAGTGTTCAAAATAGCCTTCTGAAATCTTTTTCTGAAGGTTCGCATAAATCTCTTCATATTCCAGTATTTTCGAAGGATTTACTCCAAGTGTCCATCCGACTGCTATATCCAGTGCATCTTCTATTCCATTTGGTGCATAACCGCCCTTTTCCCGTCTCCTGAATTCCTGACGGTTCATTGCTGATACCAGAAGCTTTTCACCGATTCCTTCCCTGCAAAGTTTCTCTGCCGTTTCTTCCAAAACCTGTTTCACCTGATGTGCCGTTTCTTTTTCCACATTCTTTATCGTGAAGGAAAGATACGGCTGACCGATGCCATCCATGATATAGTACTGGATATCCGGAAGCCCCAGTGCCTGCAGAAGTTCTTTCTTGAGCGGTGCTTCATTTTCTCCCATAAGTGCCAGAAGTAAAATATATACCGCCGTCATGCGCTCTCTATCAGAAAAATCTCCCAGACTGTAATTGAATGCCGCAAACGTTCCCTGATTTCCAAACGTTTCTTTGTCATAATTACTGCATCTTTTCACATTCACAGGCCTGTGTTCCCCTTCCGGCGGCACCGATTCTGTTCTGCACATTTTGCTTAAGTAAGCCTTATTTATATACTCCAGCTTCTCTTCCACATTCATTTTTCCATACAATACAATGCAGCAATTAGAAGCACTGTAAAACTTTCTATACCTTTCAAGGAATGTCTCATAGGAAAGTGATGGAATTGCTTCTGGATTTCCACCGGACACGAACCGGTAAGCATTTTCAGGAAAGAGTGTCTCAAAAGTGTCATACATCAATACACTGTCGAGTGAAGAGAACACGCCCTTCATTTCATTGTAAACAACTCCGCTCACCTCAGAACTGCCATCCTCTGTGTTCTGCACATGCCAGCCTTCCTGCTCAAATATGGTACGGTCAGTGAGTACGTTTGGAGAAAATACTGCATTCAGATAGACATCCATCAGATTCATAAAATCCTTCTCATTCTCTGTACAGAACGGATAAACCGTGTGATCCGGATAGGTAATTGCATTCACAAATTCTGCCATAGAATGCTTCATCAGATTGACGAACGTATCTTTATCCGGATATTTTTTGGAGCCATTCAGCACCGAATGTTCCAGAATATGAAACACACCTGTGTGATCCTCTGGAATTGTTCTGAAGCCAATCAGAAAGGATTTTTTCTCGTCCTGATTCTCCACAACAATCACTTGTGCTCCGGTCTGTACATGCTCCAGTTCACAGATATTTCCGCCTGCCTCTTTCACATAATTCTTTGCCTTGACTTCAAATCCATATATCTGATCTTTTACTTCCATTTTCATTTCCTCTTAGTACATTAATTTTCCAATCTGTGCTTTCAGCTCATCGACTTCCATTACACCGACATTTTCTACTTTTTTTTCGCCATCTTTATAAAAGTGTATGGTCGGAACTGCCAAAATATGGTTTTCTTTCCCAAGCTTCGGATAGTCTGTTGTGTTCACTTTTACAATATTGATAAATGGAAGCTCTGCATCCAGTTCCTCAAGAATGCGTGAGAACGCTTTACATGGAACACATGTGGTGGAAAAGAAATCTACGATCACAAATCCTTCCTTGATGAAATCTTTAAAATTGTCATCTGTCGCATACTGAATTGCCATGTTAGTTTTCCTCCTCAAAAAAATTGTTTTCTACATACTGTCTTACTTTTTTATAATAATAATTGATATAGAACGAAATTTCCGAATAAGCATAGGTGTTGATTTTTTCAGCACGTTCTTTGGTCTCATGCCAGAACTTCATATACTCTTCCATATCCTGTTCATACCGTTCCCGTGTGTACTGCACTTCATCCTGTTCTGCATAAATACATCCGAGAAGATACTTAAGTACTTTGTCCCAGGAATCATTTTGTACATATACCAATAATTCATGATAACTCTTAAACGGCATTTTCCCTTCGAAATCTTCCGGTGTCATTGTTCTAAGATCCAGTCCTTCTTCTTCACCAATTGCTTGTAATCTTTGAATCTCATGATTTATCATTTCCAACCAATCTGCTTTTTTCAGATCGAAACTGCTGTTTTTGAACACCTGATCCATAACGTAATTCACTGCTTCGTAACCTTCATTATCTATGATTTGTGTTTTCTGTTTCTGAATTAGATAGTTTTTATACTGTTCTTCTGTCTCCACTCCCACAATTTCCAGATTCTTTACCATTTCATCTGTAATGGCCGGATCATTTTTCTGCTGAATGGATTTCACTGTTATATAAACCTTGTTTCCATCAACATCAAGTTCATTTGTTGTTCCTTTTTTCAATCCAACACAAAGGGCTTCCAATTTCTTATTAAAGAAGCCCTGACCTACCATAAGTTTCAGATTCTCCCTGTTAAAAAAATTATTGTCAGATTTCATATCACAGACAACGATTGCTCCAGAAGTGATTTCTTCTGCTTCTTCCCATGAACTGTTCTTATTTTTCAAAAAATCCATTTCCTTCTTGAATGCTTTTTCATCCAGACAAAATGTCTTTTTAAACGCGCTGATATCCACCTGATCGTACTCTGTAAATGCAATTACTTTTGATTCCATTTTTCTCCTCCTGTTATCAAAATTAACCTCTGTAATTTGCATTATAACGAAACAATTTCATGGTTCAATAGGCTAAGACTATTCAGTCTTCTTAAGGGTTTATTCTGTCCCAGTTCTTCAAGTTCAAAAAAGCATGCCTAAATACGCTTTGGCTCTTTACCGCACATACAGAAAAAATCCCTGCAAACTACCGTTTTTCAGCAGTTTACAGGGATTTCTAACTAAGTCATTAAAGAGTTATTCCCGCATATTTATTTTTCAAAAGCTGCACGACTTCCGTATATTTATCTCGACTCAGCATGACTTCACCCGCATATCCGTCAAAAACCAGCGAGAAACTTTTCGTCTCATTATTCGCCTTGACGTAAGACACTTTGGACAAGTTCACAATAAAGGACTGATAACAGCGGTA
>JAQYAI010000126.1 GCA_029227655.1 bacterium
GGTGCGATTGTTTATATTGGTGCCAGAAATATGGAAAGAGCTGCAGAAAGAGCAGAGGAGCTGAATCGTGAGGGATGCAATGTGAAGGCGGTCTATAATGACGCTTCTAAAAAAGAGACTTATGCATCTATGGTCGAAGAAGTAATGAAAAATGAAGGAAGAATTGATATTTTGGTAAATAATTTCGGTACTTCTAATCCTAAAAAGGATAGAGATATTAAGACGACAGAATATGAAGAATATATCCATACAATTGATATGAACCTTGCAAGTGTATTTCTGACAGCGCAGGCCGTAATTCCACATATGGCAGCGAATGGCGGCGGAAGCATCATTAACATTTCTTCTGTTGGTGGCATCCGTCCAGATATTTCACAGATTGCATATGGAACAAGCAAAGCTGCAATTAATTACTTGACAAAACTGATTGCAACACAGTGCGCAAGAGACAATATCCGGTGTAATGCAGTACTTCCGGGAATGACTGCTACAGAGGCAGTATCTGGAAATTTGACACCAGAGTTCCAGGAATTTTTCTTAAAACATACACCAATCAAGAGAATGGGAACACCGGAAGAAATTGCGGGAACAGTATTGTACTTTGCAAGCGATGATGCAGCATATACAACAGGACAGATCGTGGATGTTTCTGGAGGATTCGGTATGCCGACACCAGTTTATGGCGATATGATTGCCATGTCAAACAAGAGGTAAGAGAATAAAAAAGTAAGTATACAATACAGCTTTCATCCTAAACGAGAGGATGGAAGCTGTTTTGTTTGTTTCTGGTATTTTATATGCTAGTTTTGGTAAGTGTTTTGTTGAGTTGGCATATAAAACACAAGTTTCCAGATGATATAGATGTTGATAATGGCGAGTATTTTGTTGAGTTGGCATATAAAATGCAAGTTTCCAGATGATTTAGATGTTGGTAATGGCGAGTATTTTGTTGAGTTGGCGTATAAAACGTAAGTTTTCAGCTGTTTTAGATGTTGACAATGATGAGTATTTTGTTGAGTTGGCATATAAAACACAAGTTTCTAATAGATTTAGATGCTCGTAGTGGCAAACGCATCACAAACGCAGCATATAAAATACAAGTTTCCGGCTATTTTAGATGTTGACATTGGCAAACATACAAATACGGTATATAAAAAGCCGTAACCACCTGTTTTTTGATTGACTTTATATGGAAAAATCCTTATATTTATCAATGGAGATTTTAGTGGGAGACAAATGATATGAAAAAGAAAAGATATGCAAAACCAGCGCTGTTTTTGACTGCAATTTTCTGGGGGACGACATTTTCGATTGGAAAACTTGCAACGGAAGCTTTTTCGCCTTCGTTTATTATTGCACTCCGTTTTTCGGTGGCTGCGATCGCACTGGTGATTGCCTCGTATACACTTCGAAATCAGGTAAATAAAGAATATCTGACGGACGGAATATGGATGGGAATTACGTTATTTTTGAGTTATTTATTACAGGTGGCAGGCCTTTCCCTGGATACTTCACCGGGAAAGAGTGCTTTTTTATGCACAACTTACTGTGTTCTGGTTCCATTTCTGCATTGGTTCGTGACAAAAGATCGACCGAAATGGTTACATATATTATGTGTATTTATCTGTCTTGCAGGAATTGGAATTCTTTCCCTTCAGGGAGGGTGGGGAATGTCCATGGGAGATATTCTGACGGTATTAAGTGGGGCACCATGTGCCTTTAATATTGTAGTTTCTTCGATTGCGTGTCGTGATAAGAATCCTCTTTTACTCACGACAATTGAACTTAGTGTAGTCATGGTCCTGGCTTGGATCTGCGTGGTTTTCACAAATACATTTCCAACGGAATTTCCGTTAAATACCGTTGGTGGAGTCGTGTATCTGGGTCTGATTGCAACAGCACTCTGTCTATATTTGCAAAGCTACGGTCTCAAATATGCAGAACCATCGATTGGTGGAATGATACTCAGCCTGGAATCCGTGTTCGGGGTCATTTTTTCGATTATTATATATCATGAAAAAATTACATTGCGAATGCTGATTGGATTTATTACGGTCTTTATCGCAGTTATTTTATCTCAGTATGATGATGATAAATCTATTGAAACTAAAGAATGAATTGAGTAAAATAGAAATAGATATAAACGGATAAAGATTCAGAAATAAAGGAGGGACCTGTATGGAATACGAAGGTCAGATTTGTCGCTCGCCAATGGAACGTTCTGCATTTATGCTTCCGATTGCAGTTGGATGTTCTTACAATGCATGTAAATTTTGTACATTATTTAAGCATTTAAAATATAGAGAATTGCCGTTAGAAGAGATTGAGGCGGAACTGATTCGCGTCAAAGAAGTTGGCGGTAATCCGAAGAGAGTATTTCTGGGAGATGGAAATGCATTTGGTGTTGCAACCGAGAAACTTCTCAGGATATTGGAGATGGTTCATCATTATTTTCCGAATTGTGAGGGCATAAATATGGATGCGACCGTTACGAATATTCAGGAGAAATCAGATGAAGAGCTGAGGGCATTAAAAGAAGCAGGCGTGGATCAGCTTTATCTTGGAATCGAGACAGGACTTGACGATGTGCTCACTTTTATGTGTAAGGATCATAATCTGGAAGATGTGTATGCGGCAATTGAGCGTCTGCATAGCTTTGGAATGGATTATGATGCACATATGATGACCGGAATTGCTGGAAAAGGACGTGGAATGGAGAATGCAGAGGCCATTGCCAAGTTCTATAATGAGACAAATCCACGGAAAATTGTGAATTTCTCCTTGTTCCTTCACGAAGAAGCTCCACTTTACCGAGATATTGAAAAAGGTACTTTTGTGCCGGCAGATGAACTGGAGAACATGATGGAAGAGCGAAGGCTTCTGGAACTTCTGGACGTGCAAGACGTAGAGTATGACGGATTTCACGATTTCGTGAAAGTGCGTGTAAGAGGTACGCTTCCGGATGACAGAGAAAAGATGCTTGCAAAGCTTGACAAAGCAATTGAGGAGTTCAAAGAGAAAGATCCGATATATTCTTATGTCTGTGGATGTTGCTGTGAGCTGGAATGTTATGACATGAGAGATCCTGATTTCAGATAATTTTATGTCTTGACAATGAATATATACGATATATAATAATTGGTAGCACCAATATTGGTGCTACCAATTTTAATGCGTGGTGGAGAATCCTATGAAATATTTAAAACAGTTTCTTGTAATACTATTAATTACTTTGATCGGTGAGGTACTTAAGTACATTATCCCGTTGCCTATTCCAGCGAGTATTTACGGAATGGTGATTTTGTTTATATGTCTTATGACGGGCTTCATTAAGCTGGAAGATGTAAAAGAAACAGGAAAATTTATGATAGAGATTATGCCGGTCATGTTTATTCCTGCCGGAGTAGGGCTGATCACAAGCTGGGAAGTATTAAAATCCATGTTCATTCCTGTTTGTATCATCACTGTTGTTACGCTGGTAACTGTCATGGCAGCAACCGGATTACTTTCTCAAAATGTAATTAGGAAAGAGAGGGATGCTGATCATGAATAGCTTTTTTGAAGAATCAATGTTTGCTGGTGTAGTATTAAGTTTACTTGCATATGGGATAGGGGCACTTCTTAAGAAGAAATTTAAACTTGGAATTTTTAACCCCTTGTTGATATCCATTGTAATTTCGATACTTGTAATCGTTGTTGGAAAGATAGATTACAATACATACAATGAAAGCGCAAAGTATTTAAGCTGGTTATTGACACCGGCTACGGTCTGTCTGGCAATTCCTTTGTATGAACAATGGAATTTGCTGAAAAAGAATCATAAAGCTGTGGTGGTCGGACTTGTGGCAGGCACGATTACAAGTCTTACGACCGTTTTGATTCTTGCAATTCTTTGTGGATTATCTCATGAAGAATATGTCACCTTGCTGCCAAAGTCTATTACAACAGCTATAGGAATGGGCGTTTCAGAAGAACTGGGCGGCTATGTCACGATTACAGTTGCCGTAATCATTATTACTGGTGTTTTAGGAAATATGTTTGGAGAGATAATTTGTAAAATATTCAAAATTACAGAACCAATTTCCCAAGGATTAGCTTTAGGTGCCGCTTCTCACGCGATAGGAACGGCGAAAGCAATGGAAATTGGGGAGATAGAAGGGGCCATGAGCAGCCTTGCGATAGCAGTGTCTGGGTTACTGACTGTTGTTCTGGCATCTATTTATGCATGCTTTTTATAAGGGGAAAAGATGGAACAATCAAACACACAAATGGAATATGAAAAAGCAATGGAATATATCCTTAAGATGATTCAAAGAGGAGAACTGACGATAGGAAGCAAATTGCCTACAGAGAGGGCTATAGCTGAATCAGTGCATATTGGTAGAAATTCTACTAGAGAAGCGTTAAGCATTTTGCATGGAATGGGAGTGGTTGAGCGTGTTCAAGGATCTGGAAATTATATTTCCGAGAAAATGAATGATAGAATCTGTCAAATGCTGACTATAATGCTGGTTTTGGGGACAGTTACGAAAAAGGAAGTTTGTGAATTCAGACGTACCATGGAAAAAGCAACATGTATGTTACTCCTTGAAAAAGGAATCAGCGAGGAAGATAAGTCTATATTTCAAGAAAAACTCAAAGAGATGAAGACGGCATCCGGTAAAAATCAGGCATCCCTCGATAAAGAATTTCATGAATTATTGATGAAGGCATCCGATAATATGTTGCTGATTACTATTATGGGAGCAGTGATGACAGTCTATAGAGAGTGGATAGATATTGTTCTGAAGAGAGCGGATGCCCAGGCGAAGCAAAAGCTTCAAATGTACCATGAAGGAATTTATAGTGGAATTCTTGAGAAAAACGTGGAAGATGTAAATAGGTTTATCGATAAACATTATGACTTGATTGAGGAGCT
>JAQYAI010000127.1 GCA_029227655.1 bacterium
GGCCTACCGGACACACGTTTCCACGATCTTCGGCACAGCTACGCTATCAATGCTCTGCAATCCGGCGATAGCCCCAAGAGCGTACAAGAACAGCTTGGGCACTATTCCAGCGCATTCACAATGGACACTTACGCAGCCGTATCTAACACCATGCGTAAAGACACGCAGGACAGGATGGAACAGCTGATAAAGCAGGTTTCAGACCTGTAATGGGTAAAACGTGGGGTAATCTACTTCATGCAGAAATCAGAGCACAACTATTTCTGCACAAACATCAGAATATAAAAAGAAAAGCCTGTGATTTCAAAACAATCACAGGCAATTCTTATGGCGGTGGTGATAGGTTTCGAACCAGATATTATTCCTTATTCGGAATCAAAATTTTGAAATCTGCTCGCATCGGGTTGCTTGAAAGAAATTGAAAGGCTGCATAATCTAAAACACTCTTCTTGCATTCGCTGATTTCATTTTGCGAGAAAAAATAGGGCTTTAGTCCATCAGATAGCACTACTGCGGAAATAATCCAGTCCACATCTTTCATTGATTCGAAATATTCTAAAAACTCCTTAGACTTTGCTAAACAAACGGGACATATTTTTTCACCATCGTAAGTAAGTGTTCCAAGCGGAGAGATTTCATCCATTAAAAAGCACACAGTAAATTTTGTGGTTGCATTGGCGACATGCTTTTTCAGCAAGTTCTGTTTGTAGGATTCGATCTGTTTATAGTGGTGATTGAATCGCGCCTTGCAATTGGTCAAAAAACCGTCATAGGAGTTATAGATCTCAAGTGGTTTTGTTACATACACTCCATCTGTGGTTGCAGAAATCTTATTAAATTCTTTCTGCATCTCATTTTCATTCCGCTTCAATTTGCTTCCGCCATCGCCAAAAGTATCATACCCATCAATGGCAAAGTGTTCAATAATTAGGATTTCGTTTCCTGCTTTAATGTATGCATCTGGCCGTTCAAACGAAACAAGTTCTCCTTGCTCAAAAAAGCGGAACAGTTTAAAAATTTCACCCACGTCACTAAAGGTAGTTATTTCACCTCCTGAATTAATGCCATATTTAGTTAGGGTGTCATAAACCTCATTGCGACTCATAAATATCCCCACTCTGTTTTATAAATCTATTAAAGATGAAAACACCTACAGTATTTTGGTTAGTCCAAAAAGGACTGTCCAATTTACTGTAGGCATTCCATTTGTAAAGCATGGACAATTTGGATATTTTCCGCATTACCAAATAGTGTGCACAAATTAATTTTCTTCTTATGTCACGGGAAAAATCTTTTGAAATTTCTCCATATAGTTCGCTGTTTTCATCCAACAAAGTGGCAAAAGTATTTGATTTCGAACGTATACGATTTGTCTAAAGCTGCCAATTTTCAACTGTCAGCAAATAGTTTACACCAAGAATGCACTATTCGGCTCATATTCTAGCTTAGCGCTCTGTGCAAGTATTCTAGCTTGAGTATCATTAAGTAAAACACTCGTTTTACTTTCATGTATTTCACAGTGATATGCATTTGTTTCAGATGGACAATATTTAATATATGCACCTACTTCCAAACACGCAGGGACCGTGATAGATACAATTGCTCCTTGGAAATGTTTCACCATCCATTCCACAGAATCTCTCATAGGCCGATCATATGTTCTGTTGACAGAGAGGCCCTTTGGGTCTTTTAATGCCGCACTCGATAAATGCCCATTTTCCCAAAATTTCGGTCTTTGATTTGCAGGCCAAACAGCTCTTAGCAAAGACTCTCGATCATCAAATGTTGCATCCATAGAATTCTTTAACTACCTCATCTATCTTTTCAACTGAAATCATTTCCGTTTTCGATACGCCGTTGTGATTTAAGGTAAACTTTTTGATACTTAAATCCTCAAATAGTTCAAATTCTAAATAGTCGTCGGTATTATTTTCGTACTCGAATTGAATGCTTCCTTTTGCTGTAGGAAAAATCATCGGTTGAATTTCAAGATTGTTTATGATTTTTCTCATTGCTGTAATAATTGCCTCAGAGAATTTAGATGCACCATTATTGTTCCAATCATCTTTTAAATCAGCAATTTCATCAAGAACTCTTAAGCTATTCAATACCTCAATTCTCACAGCAGCAACTCCTTCAATATAAAGGTTTATGTTGCCACTATTGTACGAGTAACTCTCTTGGAAAGGCGTCGAAATAACACTTTCAAGAGAATTAATTGGCTGAGGCATAGAAACAGACACTCCATTAATCGAACTCGCAATTATACATGCTGTTGCAGTGCCTGCAATAACCTGCTTCAAATACGACTGAGGTGAAAATGTATGTGTTGTATTAGATAATTGATATTCTGTGTTCATTGCTTTCCACCGCAAAAAATCGGTATTTCATGTTCACCAACGACTTTTCCGTTTATGAAAAGATTAAACTTAAAAGCGCCTTCCTTTTCAACAATCAAATTTCGAATATCTATACTCAGAGCAAAACCTTGATATTCAACAGGGAGTGTATCCGCTTTTTCAATTGCAGGAAAATCACTTTCACCAGAATCATGTACAACTTTCCCATCAGGGTCAGCAATTGTAAACCGAATTCTATAGCTTTCATGTAAATTAACATCAGTAACTCCAACTGCTATGCCAAAGGAGAAGTTGCTCGGAACAAACTGTGGACGCAGCACGGTTTGGGGGCCTATTAACTGCGGTATACTTCCATTCGCTTGTTGCAAATTATTAATAGCATTGCAAAGCATAAACATGGAAAGCTTGGCCATATTATAATTCCTTCTTTCCAACCTTTTTGTCAACACTAAATCCATGTTGACTAATTGTAATAATTATACCATCTTTTTTTCCTAGTTCAATCATTTTCTTGCTTTTTTCATCTCTTTGTTATAAATCACCAACCAGCTAGGAAACGCCATTCACAATTCTCTTTAGAAACTCTATTCCATGAACGTATCCAGAGATGCAAACAGTTCGCTGTAATCCACAGGTTTCCTGATGTTCATGGTATTCTCCTTTCCAGCGCTATACGCTTTACTCTAATACAGGACTAAGAAAACCGTAAGCCTCTATCCCTTGCCCCATTTGAATTTTCGATCAAATGATTGCGTCTTTACAAGCGCTTTTTATTGCCTTTAATATTTCCCTTCATTTTCTGAACCTTATCAAAAGTCTCTCTATCAATGATTGCCTCATGCGCGTTCTTTACCAAATACATCTCCAATTTTCCATCATTTTTCACCTGTTTTCCTGTCAGGAAATCCGGTGTATAGGTTTTCTGCATAAATACCTGCCCAATATATTTCTCGTTGCTCAGCATTCTGTCGATGGTTGAAGTACTCCACTCCATCTTTCCTGTGACGGTCTTGATGCCATGTTCCTCCAGGTACCGTTTGATTTTTCGTACTCCGTTGCCCTGCACATAGAGTTCAAATATCTTCCGCACGATTTCTGCTTCTTCGGGTACTACTTGCAGAACACCGTC
This sequence comes from bacterium, assembly GCA_029227655.1. Taxonomy (GTDB): domain Bacteria; phylum Bacillota; class Clostridia; order Lachnospirales; family Lachnospiraceae; genus Allocoprococcus. Next base: position 3,490 of record JAQYAI010000127.1, read on the forward strand.
TGCTCCCTTTGTATATCCCAAAAACTGCGTATGGTTCAAGACCGCTTTTCCACTCCTCATACGCTGCTTGATTCCAAACTTCACATTATTACTATG
>JAQYAI010000128.1 GCA_029227655.1 bacterium
TTAGTAACAGGCGGTGCTGGTTTTATTGGAAGCCACACTTGTGTAGAACTATTAGATGCAGGGTATGAAGTGGTAGTTGTGGATAATCTCTGCAATGCATCAGAAGAATCTTTGAGAAGAGTTGAAAAGATTACTGGAAAATCACTTACTTTCTATCAGGCGGACATCCGGGATGCAAAAGCATTAAATGATATTTTTGATAAAGAAAGTATTGACTGCGTTATCCATTTCGCAGGGCTGAAAGCTGTTGGAGAATCGGTAGCAAAGCCTTTGGAATATTATGAAAATAATATTTCAGGAACAATCGTACTTTGCGATGTGATGAGAAATCATGGAGTGAAAAATATCATTTTCAGTTCTTCTGCTACGATTTATGGAGACCCGGCATTTATTCCGATCACAGAAGAATGTCCAAAAGGAACTTGTACAAATCCATATGGATGGACAAAGTGGATGTTGGAACAGATTCTGACAGATCTTCACACGGCAGATCCGGAGTGGAATGTTGTATTGCTTCGTTATTTCAATCCGATCGGAGCGCATAAGAGTGGTATGATCGGGGAAGATCCGAAGGGAATCCCGAACAACTTAATGCCTTATGTTTCACAGGTGGCAATCGGAAAATTAGAATGTCTGGGCGTATTCGGAAATGATTATGATACACATGATGGAACGGGTGTACGTGACTATATCCATGTAGTGGATCTTGCGATCGGACATGTGAAAGCTCTAAAGAAAATTCAGGAAAAAGCAGGAGTATGTATATATAATCTTGGAACAGGATGTGGCTATTCTGTACTTGATATGGTTCATGCATTCGAAAAAGCAGCAGGAAAAGAGATACCTTACCAGATCAAACCTAGAAGACCTGGTGATATTGCAACATGCTATGCAGATGCTAAGAAAGCAAAAGAAGAACTTGGCTGGGAGGCACAGCGAGGTTTGGAAGAAATGTGTGAAGATGCCTGGAGATGGCAGACACAGAATCCAAATGGATATCAGTCTTAATTGTAAAAAATGAAAAAACTCATTGGAGAAAAAATCTCCAATGAGTTTTTTTACTTTTCCAAATAGAGAAACAGTGCTATAATGTACGGGACAGCATTAAGCTGTGCGTAGACGGAAGAGGTCAGGCATAACTGCTCGCAGTTAATGCTGACATCTGACGGATACATAGGGCGTATGCCCGCGACGAAAGAATCGAAGATTCTTGAGTAGGCACAGCGCAAGTGCGAAGCAGGGGCGTATGCCCGCGACGAAAGAATCGAAGATTCTTGAGTAGGCACAATGTTATTTTAAATGTGAAAGAGGAAAAGCATATGAACCAGGATATTAAATTAAAAGGACAACTTAAGTTTTATATGCAATGGCCGATTTTTCTGACCATTCTGCTCGTTGCTATGAATATCTGGATTTTCAAAATAGATAAAGAAGCAGGGGCAGTGATGATATTGTTCGTTGTAACATATGTCTGTGTCGTACTGTTCATGTATTTCCGCAGCCGTTATATCGTGCTTTCTGATATGGTCGATTTTGCCGAGCAATACGGGCTGGTACAGAACATTCTTTTAAAAGAACTGCCAACACCTTATGCTATATTATTGGATGACGGCAAGATTATCTGGGGAAATAAAGAATTTAAGGAAATGATAGGAGAGCAGCTTCACAGAGATGTTTATCTGAGTAAATATTTGCCGGATCTGCACAGAGGGATATTTCCGAAAGAAGAGGGCGAAGCAGTGACCGTTGAGGTTACATACGAAGGCAGGGATTATCAGGCAGAGTTACGATGTGTTTCCATCAAAGGATTCAGCAATACAGAGCAGCTTCTGGAGCTCCCAAAAGAAAAGGAACATTTTATTGCGGTGCATTTTGAAGATGTGACCGAGCTGAAGGCATACATTCGTGAAAATGAAGAACAGCAAATGGTAGCCGGACTGATCTACATTGACAACTATGATGAAGTCATGGAGAGTGTTGAAGAAGTAAGACAGTCACTTCTGGTGGCTCTGATTGACCGTAAGATCAATCAGTATATTTCCGGAATTAGCGGAATTGTGAAGAAGCTGGAAAAGGATAAATATTTTGTTGTAATTAAGAAGATCAGTTTCGAGAAAATGGAAAAAACGAAATTTACACTTCTTGATGAAGTAAAGAATGTAAATATTGGTAATCAGGTTCCGGTAACTCTCAGCGTGGGTCTTGGATTTGGAACTGACACTTATACAAGCAGATATAACTATGCCCGTGTGGCGATTGACCTTGCGCTTGCCAGAGGCGGGGATCAGGTGGTCGTAAAGAGCCCACAGGGTATCAAGTATTATGGTGGAAAACATGAACATACTTCTAAGAATACACGTGTAAAAGCACGCGTAAAGGCAGAAGCACTGCGTGAATTTATGATGACAAAAGAACGCGTTATCGTAATGGGACACAAAATGGCTGATGTGGATTCTTTTGGTGCTGCAATTGGTATTTATAAGGCGGCAGCTTCCATGGAGAAGAAAGTCAATATCGTATTAAATGATGTTTCTGCGTCTGTGCGCCCATTTTATGAAGCTTTTAAGAACAATTCGGCCTATCCGGAAAATCTGTTCGTGAATTCCCATGAGGCAGAACAACTTGCAGATGAAAATACAATGGTCATTGTTGTGGATACAAATAAACCAAAGATGACAGAGTGTGAACGTTTGTTGAAGCTTTCGAAAACGATTGCAGTTCTTGATCACCACCGTAAGAGTGATGACGAAATTGAAAATGCGGTTCTTTCTTATATTGAACCATATGCTTCCTCGGCATGTGAAATGGTTGCAGAAGTTCTTCAGTATATCGGAGAAGATCTGAAATTAAAACCAATGGAAGCGAACAGCATGTATGCCGGAATTATGATCGATACGAATAACTTTATGACAAGAGCCGGGGTAAGAACTTTTGAAGCGGCAGCGTATTTGAGACGCTGTGGTGCGGACATTACTTATGTACGCAAACTTTTGAGAGATGATATGGCCTCTTATCGTGCGAAAGCAGCAATTATAGGTGATGTAGAAGTATATCGTAAAGTATTTGCGATTGGCAGGGCGGAGAATCTGAATATCGAGAGTCCGACGATTATTGGTGCACAAGTGGCGAACGAACTGCTTAACATTGATGAAATCAAAGCATCGTTTGTACTTACAACATATAATGGAAGGATTTATGTAAGTGCACGTTCAATTGATGAGGTAAATGTACAGCGTATCATGGAAGAACTGGGTGGAGGTGGACATATCAACGCATCTGGTACTCAGTTTGAACATACGGATATGGAAGAAGCAGTTGCAGCACTGAAAGCTGTCATTGACAAATGGATTCAAAAAGGAGATGTATAAATAAATGAAAGTAATTTTATTAGAAGATGTAAAATCATTAGGTAAAAAAGGAGAAATCGTAAATGTAAATGACGGATACGCAAGAAACTTTATTTTACCGAAGAAATTAGGATTAGAAGCAACAAATAAGAACTTGAATGATTTAAAACTTCAGAAACAGAATGAAGAAAAAGTGGCGCAGGAAATTCTTGATGCAGCAAAAGAACTTGCAGGGAAGATTGAAGCTGGCAAGGTAGAAGTTAAGATCAAAACAGGAGAAGGTGGAAGAACCTTCGGGTCTGTATCTTCCAAAGAAATTGCAGTGGCAGTAAAAGAACAGCTGGGTTACGATATTGACAAAAAGAAAATCCAGATGAAGGATTCCATCAAGAATCTTGGAACATATATTGTGCCAGTCAAACTGCATGCGAAAGTAACAGCAGAGCTTAAAGTGCATGTAGGAGAAGCTTAGGAGGAAGAACCATGGATGAAGCGCTCATTAAGCGAGTGCCTCCGCACAGTATAGAGGCAGAACAATCCGTAGTCGGTGCAATGCTGATCGATAAAGATGCGATCACGACTGCATCAGAGATTATTTGTGGAGATGACTTTTATCAAACTGCATATGGTGTTGTGTTCGACTCTGTGGTGGAATTGTTTAATGAAGGGAAACCAGTCGATCTGGTAACTTTACAGAACCGACTGAAGGAGAAGGAAGTTCCGGAAGAAATCAGCAGTCTGGAGTTCGTCCGTGACCTGGTGGCAGCAGTGCCTACTTCTGCAAATGTTAAATATTATGCTGAGATTGTTGCAGAAAAAGCGACACTTAGAAAAATGATCAGGCTTAACGAAGAAATTGCAAATGCGTGTTACCTTGCGAAAGAACCGGTTGAAGCGATCATGGAACGTACAGAGAAGAAAGTTTTCGAGCTTGTACAGAACCGGAATACCGGAGATTATGTTCCAATCAAGCAGGTCGTATTAAATGCGTTGGAGCGAATCGAAAAGGCATCTAAGAGCAAGGGAACGGTAACCGGAATCCCAACGGGCTTCATTGATCTGGATTATAAGACCTCAGGCCTTCAGCCCTCGGATTTTATTCTGGTTGCGGCCAGACCTTCTATGGGGAAAACGGCGTTTGTTCTGAATATTGCCCAGCATGTGGCGTTCAGACAGAACAAGACGGTAGCAATCTTCAGCTTGGAAATGTCAAAAGAACAGCTGGTGAATCGACTGTTCTCGCTGGAATCTTATGTAGATGCACAGCTTTTGAGAACTGGCAATCTGAAAGATTCTGACTGGGAGAAACTGATTGAAGGAGCAGGGACCATCGGAAAATCAAATCTGATCATTGATGATACACCGGGAATATCTATTTCGGAAATGCGTTCCAAATGTAGAAAATATAAACTGGAACATGGGCTGGACCTGATCATTATCGACTACCTTCAGTTGATGAGTGGAAGTGTAGGCAAAAGAAGCGATTCAAGGCAGCAGGAAATTTCTGATATTTCACGTTCGTTAAAAGCACTGGCAAGGGAGTTGAATGTGCCGGTAATTTCCCTGTCACAGCTCAGCCGAGCAGTAGAGCAGCGGCCGGATCACAGGCCAATGCTTTCTGATCTTCGTGAATCAGGAGCGATTGAGCAGGATGCGGACGTCGTAATGTTCATTTACCGCGATGATTATTACCATAAAGATACAGAGCATGTAAATGAGGCAGAAATCATCATCGCAAAACAGAGAAATGGCCCAATTGGGACAGTGACACTTACATGGCTGCCACAGTACACGAAATTTGCAAATTCACAGAAGCAAATACCAGATTATGAATAAAAGAATTCCCAAGCAGGCAGGTTCCTATGTGCTTAGAGAGAGGAGCCTGTCTTTTTTGTATGCTGAATGTTGTACACCATGCCATCAGACAAGGGTCTCGTTTGCTGCTTCAGTGCGTGCGTCTATAAACCGCCAGTCGAGCAAGCTCGCTTCGCGAGGCTGGGCTCTTGATGGCGGTAACTAGCATGCACCTCGCGGACGCAAGCCTCGAAATTGTCTGCCGTCATAGCGTACAAGTTCTTCAGTACAAAAATTGACATATTTTTCTTACAGCGCATAGAAAATCTGCTTGCTATTTTGCCACGCCCAATGCCGGAAGATAGAATGGTGCCAGCAGTTTATAGTTAACGAAATATAGACTATGGACAAGGAAGACTTGATTATGGAAATTCCGAGAATACATGAAAGTGAATATCGTTTTTGCTTGATTATGTGGGAGAGCGAGCCTATTACAGCAGCACAGCTTGTAAAGTTATGCCAGGAACAGTTAGGTTGGAAGCGAACCACGACTTATACTGTCATTAAAAGGTTGGGAGAACGTGGCGTATTAAAGAATGACAATGGAACTATAACCTCTCTTATTTCCAAGGATGAAGCACAGGAAAGTGAAATTGATGAACTGGACGAAATACAGCGCATGATTGACCGTATTAGGAAAGGGGATCATAATGAATGAACTTTTTTTGAAAGTTGTCAATATGAGTATATCAGCAAGCTGGTGAAGTGAGCGTGAAAGAGCGAGTAAAATCTGTAATGGGTTATAAAAAGCCCGCTTTTTGGATGATTGCTATTGCATTCGTTGCTTGTATTGTCATAGCGGTATGTTTTCTGACGAATCCAATTTCAAAGGAAAGTGAAACGCAAGAAATGAAATCAACGTCCAAGTGGGATTGCTCGGTTACTAGCGCGGAAGTATCGGATGATGATCAGTATACAATCATATACAGCGATAAACAGATTATATCCCAGACAGGGGTGTTATCATTTCAAAATCGAAATAATTTTGATATTGTCGTCCATATTTTATCGGAGGAATCATTTTCACGATCGGTTGAGTTACTACCGGGAAGTGGAGTTTTTATGCTTCAAATTGAAAAAAATATTTCATATACAATAGGCCTCCATGCGGAGGTCCCGGAAGGTACGGAAATTCTCCTGATGGTCTATGATGGGGAAAAGACAGAGATTTATTCCTTATCTGAGGATGTTTCAGAGGACATATCGATTGTTCATATTTATGAAGTGACAGATCCCGAACTTGTCGATGAGAATTTGAAAAATAATAAACTGATCACCATGGTCAAATATTTTGTAAAAAAGAATAAAAGACTGAATCGGATTTTTCATGACATACTTGTTCTACTCTGGAGGTTGGAGACAAAGTTGAGATAGAATATAGAGGCGGAATTATGGAATCTTATCCGGCACAGATAAAAGATGTGTTAAGGATCGAGATTATTTCAAAAACTTCAATTATGGTTTGAATGCCAGAGTGATGGATCGGAAGAACCAAAAGAATACGCTCCGCGAGGAAGCGCAGGGATTCGGATAAGCAGTATGTCTGCTTTGCAGACCCGAATCCCGCGCCAAGACTCGCAAGCGAGTCTTGAATTTTTGATGATAAATAATTATGAGACTAAGACTCTCCCAACAGTTTTCGAAGATAATGCCCGGCAGAAGGTTTTGTTGTCTCTTTTCGAATGACCTGCTGCTGACGGATCAGATGATCCAGTTTGCGATAGCGGTCTTCTTCCAGTCTCTCTTTTGCGCTCAAAAGCATGTCCATTTCTTTAGCGACTTTCTCAGAAACATTTCTGGAAATATTTTCTTCCAACACTCTGTTGTTCTCTGTGATAACCGTTTGGAGTGTAGCACCCAAGAATTCCTGAAATTCTACAAGGCCAGGGGTGTCTGTGACAAGTTCGGGAATACCTGCCGTGGCAGTAGCCGGAAGACTTGCAGATTTTTTTTCTTTTAGCAGTGCTTTTGTATGTAAGATATCGGGAAGTATTTCCTTAATTTCTTTTAGAAGGACGCCTTGTTCCTTCAGTTCCTTGATACAACAGAATAGTTGTATATCTTCTTCCGTATAGTAACGATGTCCCATTTCCGTACGACCAATTGGAAGAGAAAGTTCTTCTTCCCAGTGGCGGAGCGCATGCGATTCCACGCCAACACGTTTCGCAGTCTCTGAAATCAGGTAATGAACGTCGCCCATACGATGACCTCCTTATTCAGACTTCAGAATCAGGTTCTGAAGTGTTAATTTGATAAATATATTGTAACATAGAAGGAGAAAAATGGAGTTAAAATCGTTCGACAAATGATGCCAGAAAAATCTCTTATAAATCAAAAAAGTCTGGTCCTGTACCAGACAGAACCAGATTCTTTCATATAACATATGTAGTTATGATTATGCTTCTGTGATAGCACCAACTGGGCATTCACTTTCACAAGCTCCACAGTCTACACAAGCGTCTGCATTAACTTCCATATGATCAGCACCCATAGCGATAGCGCCAACTGGACAAGCAGCTTCACAAGCTCCACAGCTTACACAAGCATCTGAAATAGTACGTGCCATAGTAATAATCCTCCTTGAATTTCCAGATTAATAGTGAATAGAGATTAAAGTTCGCTGATAGCTCCTACCGGGCAGACTGGCTGACACATTCCACATGCGGCACATTTGTCAGGGTCAACTTCCATATGGTCAGAACCCATAGAAATAGCACCAACTGGACACTGATCTGCACAAGCCCCGCAGCTTACACATTCATCTGAGATAACGCGTGCTCTAAGCATAAAATTAACCTCCTTTAACACAATAATCCTAATATTTGTGATTTTTATAACATATATATTCTAATACATATAAAAAAAAGTTACAAGTGGAAAGTACAGTAAAAAATAATAAAACGATTTGTTTAAGAAAACTTAAGAAAACTTAAGAAAAAATTCGCCCTATTTTTGAAAATATGGTGTATAGTGGTTACTGTGTAGGCAGAAACGAAAGGAAGCGTGATCAAATGAAAGCAGGAAAGCGAATATTGGCAGGCGCACTTTGTCTGATGATGGTTTTAGGCGGATGCACTTCGGAGAGCGCCAATCATAAGAAAGGATCTGTTGAAAATAATAAGAAAGAAGACAGCAATCAGAGTAAGTTAGATGCATTGCAGCCACATGCTTACGGAAATGTGCAGGGGCTGAGTCTGGAACCGGGTGCGATCATTTCCATTATCGGCCGGCAGGAAAAGACAGCTTACTGGACAGCGGTAAAAGAAGGTGCGCAGGCGGCTGTTGATGCGATCAATGAGAATCTTGGATATAAAGGTAACGATAAAGTAACCTTGAACTACTCGGCGCCGGAAACAGAGAATGATGTGGATGGACAAGTTAACATTCTGGACGAAGAACTTGACAGATACCCAGTTGCAGTAGGGATTGCACTGGCTGATGCAAGTGCCAGTCAGGTGCAGTTCGATATGGCAGCAGACAATGGAATTCCAGTTGTTGCGTTTGATTCAGGAACTGATTATAAAGATGTAGTCTGCATGGTAGATACAAATAATATAGAAGCGGCAGCTACGGCAGCGGCCAAGCTCTGTGATGCCATTTCAGACAGTGGAGAGATTCTGATGTTTGTGCATGATTCCAGTTCAACTTCAGCAAAAGGCAGAGAAGAAGGATTTGTGAAGGCAATTGCCGATGAACATTCAGGAGTAACGATTGCAAATATTTATCATCTGGATGAACTTGATGCCATGAAGCGTCAGGTAGCGTCAGAGATGGCACAGGAAAATACAGAAGTTTCGGAAGAAGACGAAGATGCAGATGTAATTTCCGAGATAGCATCAGGGCTGACAGAAGCAGATATTATACAATATATCTTCGAACAGCATCCAGAAGCAAGAGGCATTTATACAACTTCAGAATCAGCAGCAAAAGCAGTTCTGAATGTTGTTGATGCATTTGAAAATAAAGAAGAATATAAGATCGTTGGATTTGATGGTGGTGAAGAACAACTGGAGCGTCTGGAAGACGGCAGGTTTACCGGGCTGATCGTTCAGAACCCATATGGTATCGGATATGCTACTGTTGTTGCATGTGCGAGAGCTGCAATGGGAGAGGGAAATGAAGCCATTGTAGATGCGGGATTTACATGGGTAACTGCAAAGAATCTGGACGATGAGGCAATTCAGAATATGATGTATTAAGAGCGAGTCTTGAATAGTAGATGAGGTGTGCGAAAAGCACACCTCGTTTTAGATTGAAAGAAATTATAAAATGAAGATAAACCAATTCCAAATTTTCTGTGAAATCGGCTGCTTCGGGCGGCGGCGCGCTTGAAACTGAAAAATAAGTAAGATATACTTGCATTATTGTGAAGTCTGAATAGACAAAACAAGGGAGGCATAAGATGTTTGGGTATGTAATGTGTAACAGAGGAGAACTGAACAAAGAAGAACAGGCAAGGTATCAAAGTGTTTATTGTGGGCTGTGTAAGGCACTGGAGAAAAGATATGGGCAGCTGTCAAGGCTTAGCCTTAACTATGAAATGACATTTTTGATACTTTTATTATCATCTTTATATGAACCGGCTGAGACAGAAAGGACTTTCAAATGTGCACTTCACCCATTGAAGAATAAAACGGAACTGACAAATAAATATACAGATTATGCGGCAGATATGACGATTGCCCTGACCTATCATAAATGTCTGGATGATTGGAATGACGAAAAAAAACATTTACAACATTTATATGGCACACATTTAAAGAAAGCATATAAAGAGGTACGTGTGAGTTATCCAAACAAGTGTAAAGCAATTGAAGAAGGCCTTAACGAGCTGGCGATGATAGAAAATACAAAAGGAACCACGGCTGATAGTGCAGTAAATTGTTTTGGAAAAATTGTTTCAGAGATTTTCGTTTATGAAGAAGATTTCTGGAGCAAGGACCTGCGGGCATTTGGGTATGATCTTGGAAGGTTTATCTATTTAATGGATGCGACGATGGATTATAAAAAAGATCTGAAAACAAAGAATTATAATCCCCTTGTTCTGATGAATAAACGACCGGAAGAAATGGAAGATGTTTTAAAAGTAATGATAGGTGGCGCTGCGGCAAGGTTTGAGGACCTGCCACTTGTGCAGGATGAAAATCTGATGAGAAATATTCTGTATGGCGGAGTATGGCAGCAGTATTATGCGCGAAGATCCAAGAAGGAGAAAAAACATGATTAGCGATCCATATAAAATACTGGGAGTGTCGGAGAATGCGACGAAAGAAGAGATAAAGAAGGCGTACCGCAAGAAAGCGAAAGAATATCATCCGGACCTGCACCCAGATGATCCGGATGCAGAGCGGAAGATGAATGAGGTAAATGAAGCCTACGATATGCTGAATCATCCGGAGAAATATAAAAAGACAGAGCAGCAGAATACAGGGAACCCTTACGGCAATCCATATGGAAGTCCATATGGGAACGCCTATGGTAATCCATATGGACAGAATCAGTCTGGAGGAAATTATCAGCAGGATCCATATGGCGGTTATTCCTATCAGGAATTTGATTTTGAAGATTTATTCGGATTTGGAAACAGAAATTATGGGGCGACCAGACCGGAAGCCCAGCCGGGAGACAGTCAGGATATCAGGCAGGCGATTGATTTTATCAATATGGGCAGGTATCAGTATGCAGTGCAAATTTTAAATGGAATGGTGAGTGCTGAGAGAAATGCCAGATGGTATTACTTAAGTGCACTGGCAAATAAGGGACTTGGAAATACCATTCAGGCAGCAGAGCAGATTGACAGAGCAGTTCAGATGGAACCGAATAATCCGGTATATCAGAATGTGAGAGCAACCATTCACAGAACAGGCTACACCTATTCAGAGGCAGGACAGGCGTATAATCCTTATGCTGACTGTGCGGGCAGATTTTGCATGTCATGGTTCTTGATGCAGCTATACTGCATATGTTGTTGTTATTAAAAAATTCAGAGAAAATAGAAAGGGAACGTAAATGGGAAAAGTAATTGGAATTGATTTGGGAACTACAAATAGTTGTGCAGCAGTTGTAGAAAACGGAATTCCGGTAATTATTCCGAACAGTGCGGGAGGGAGGACAACCCCAAGTATCGTCGCATTCACAAAGAATGGCGAGAGACTGATCGGCGAGACGGCGAGACGTCAGGCAGTCACGAATGCAGAGCGTACGATCAGTTCTGTAAAACGTCATATGGGAACGAACTGGACGACACGTATTGATGGAAAGGAATATAAACCCCAGACAGTAAGTGCCATGATTCTGACCCAGATCAAGAAGGATGCAGAAGAATTTCTTGGTGAACCAGTGACAGAAGCGGTCATCACAGTGCCTGCGTACTTTAATGATATCCAGCGTCAGGCAACAAAAGATGCAGGAAGAATTGCAGGACTGGAAGTAAAACGTATTATCAATGAACCTACCAGTGCAGCACTTTCTTATGGACTTGACCACGGGGAAGCACAGAAAGTTATGGTATATGACCTGGGAGGCGGAACCTTTGACGTTTCTATTATTGAAATTGGTGACGGTGTCATTGAAGTTCTCTCGACCGCGGGGGATAACCATCTCGGCGGGGATGATTTTGATGCCAGAGTGACGAACTGGATCGTGGGAAAAATCAGAGAAGAACATAAGGTAGATGTGTCCAGAGATTTTGCTGTTATGCAGCGAATCAAAGAAGTAGCAGAACAGGCGAAGAAGGCACTTTCAGATGCAGAGAGTACGCAGATCGTACTGCCATATCTCACGCAGCAAAGGGGAGAGCCGGTGCATTTTGACGCTACACTGACAAGAGTGCAGTTTGGTGAGCTGGTAAGAGATTTGATCGAACGGACACAGGGACCGGTGCAGAGCGCACTTTCTGATGCGGGAATCGCACCATCGGAATTAGGAAAAGTTCTTTTGGTTGGCGGTTCTACCAGAATCCCGGCGGTACAGGAGAAGGTTCGTCAGATGACAGGAAAGATGCCTTCGAGAAATATCAATCCGGACGAGTGTGTGGCACAGGGAGCTGCCATTTTGGGGAATACCCTTCAGGGAAATTATCTTGCAGCGCCTGGTTCGCAGAAACCAATGCTTTTATTAGACGTTACGCCTATGAGCCTTTCTATCGAAACGGTAGGTGGTGTGGCCACAAGACTGGTGGAGAGAAACACAACGCTCCCGACAAGGTATTCAAAGATATTTTCAACAGCAGCGCCATTCCAAACGAATGTAGAAATTCATGTCCTTCAGGGAGAACGCCCGATGGCGAGGGACAATAAGACCATCGGTAAATTCAAGCTTGGTGGAATCAAGAGAGCACCAGCCGGAGTGCCACAGATCGAAGTGACATTTGATATTGATGCAAATGGTATCCTGACAGTATCTGCGAAAGATCTTGGAACAGGAAAGCAGCAGTCGATTACAATCACGGCAAATGACCGTATGTCTGAAGAAGAAATTGCAAAAGCGATGTACGATGCACAGATGTACGCCGGACAGGATCAGATTAGAAGAGATGCGCTTGCTCTTTCGGACGAGTCGAAATCCTTGCTTGCCAAGACACAGCAGGCAATGAAGAACGCTGGGAAATCCCTTGAGAAAACGGAAAAGAAACAGTTGAAAAGCGATTGCGTAACATTGGAAAAATGCTTAAAGAAAATAAGACTGGATAAGGTTTCTGAGACAGATGTGCAGAACCTTCGTGCTGCAAAGCAGCAGCTGGAGGCATCCAGTGCGAGAGTAAGAGAAATATTTGGAAATCAGTAAGTAAATGGCTGTCCGGGTAAGCGGGCAGCCATTTTTCGATCATTTTTTTGAAAGCGAGAATACGAATTCTGTACCGACCCCTTCCGTACTGATGACATTGATATTTTCGTCGTGTGCCTGAATGATTTCTTTTACGATGGAAAGCCCAAGACCGGTTCCCTTTTTGTCTTTCCCGCGGGACAGATCTGTCTTATAAAAGCGTTCCCAGATTTTATTCAGACTCTTGCGAGGAATTCCGATGCCGTTATCTTTTACGGAGACGAAAACCTTTTCGCCGCGTTCGGTTGTTTCGATTGTAATCGTAGAGTCCGGATCACTGAATTTGATCGCATTGTCCAGCAGATTGTAAAGTACCTGCTGAATTTTTCGTGCATCTGCATATACGGTCAGAGTCCGCGAAGTGAACACAAGTGCAATAGAAATCTTCTTTGCCGTGCAGGTTCCTTCAAAAGAAGCAGCAGTATTACGGATCAATTCGTGAATATCGAACTTTGTCTTGTTGAGAAGCAGATGCTTCGTGTCAAATTCGTTCAGTGTCAGCAGATCCTGTGTGAGATCGGTCAGACGCTCTGTTTCTGATAAAATAATTTTCAAATATTTATCCTGAAGTTCTACTGGAATCGTGCCATCGGCCATTGCCTGCACATACCCTTTGATGGAGGTCAGTGGAGAGCGGAAATCGTGGGATACATTTGCCACGAAAGTCTTCTGATATTCCTCCATGTCCTTTAACTGGGCGGACATATAGTTAAGGGAAGCAGATAAATAGCCCATCTCATCCTGCGAATTTACCGGAATGACAACGTCCAGATTGCCGGATGCGTACTGGGTGGCAGCATCTGTGATCTTGCGGAGCGGACGATAGATAAAAAATTGTATTCCAATAAAGATAATGAAAGAAAGGAGATATACCACAAGCAACATAATGAGAAGACGGTGTGAAAAAATATCCTTTATTTCAGTAATCTGTTCATAAGGTTTATGAATCAGAAGGTAGCCTTTGATAGAGAACTGCTGGGTAACAGGTGTTATGACCGTAATGACTTTCTCTTTGAAATAGTCATGGTAAGTTCCTGTAATATACTGACTGCTTCCAGTCTCAAGTGGATCAAAGGCGCTTATGACATCAGGAACAGATTTAACACCCTCTGCGCGTGCTGAGGCAATCATGGTTCCGTCTTTTGCAACGAACCAAACCGTCGATTCCAGATAGGAGCTTATTCCTTTTAACTGCGTGTATACGTCGGCGGTGCTGATCCGTTCGGAAAAATAGTCCGGCAGATAGTCAGTGGACATGAGGGTGGCACTCTGACACATGGTTCCGGCCATTTCTTTTTCCAGAGATTTTGTGATCAGTGGGGAAGAAAGGGCGCTTACAGCAAAAATGCTCAGAAATCCGAAAATGATATATAAAATTACGAATTTTAAATTCAGTGTACTTCGCATTATTTTACCTCGAATTTATAACCGATTCCCCAGACAGTACTGAGTTTCCAGGTTGGATGGTCTTTGATCTTTTCGCGGAGACGTTTAATATGCACATCTACCGTGCGGGTATCGCCGATGTATTCATATCCCCAAAGCTGGTCTAAAAGCTGTTCACGGGTGAATACTTGGTTTGGGGAAGAGGCAAGGAAATATAATAATTCTAGCTCTTTTGGAGGCATTTCTACATTTTTTCCATCTACTTCAACCGAATAGTTCGTAAGATTGATAACGATTCCCGGATATTCTACGTATTTTCCTTGTGGCTGTCCCTGAGCTTCCGGCTTGGATGGCTGATAACGGCGGAGTACAGCTTTTACACGGGCGACCAGTTCCTTGGAATCAAATGGTTTGATGACATAGTCATCTGCACCCAGCTCCAGACCGAGGACTTTGTCAAAAACTTCGCCTTTGGCAGAGAGCATGATGATCGGCACATTTGATTTGCTGCGGATCTCACGGCAGACCTGATACCCATCGATGCCCGGAAGCATCAGATCCAGAAGAATCAGATTCGGTCTGTAAGTCTCAAATGCAGTCAGGGCATCATATCCATCATGCACCATCATGGTGTCAAAGCATTCTTTTGTCAAATACAGAGAAATAAGTTCTGCAATATTTTCATCGTCGTCGACAATTAAGATTTTCTGTTTTGTCATTCTATGTTCCTCCCTGTTATTTGAATTCAACGATGGTTACGCCGGCATCTCCTTCACCAAATGCACCGAGGCGGAAGGATTTGATATGCTTCTGCCTGCGGAGGTACTGGTGGATGCCGCTTCTGAGCGCACCAGTTCCTTTTCCGTGTACGATACGTACCGGACTTACATGGGCAATGTAAGCATCATCTAAATATTTGTCAAGAGCAGCAATCGCTTCGTCTACCGTCTTTCCAAGAAGATTGATTTCCGGGCTGACTGACATGGATTTTCCCATCTTCATCTTTCCTGTGGAAGTGCGCTGCATCTGTTTTGCTGAAATAGTTATTGGTTCTTCGATGATTTCCAAATCAGAAATATTTACCTGAGAGCGAAGGATTCCCATCTGTACCACCACATTTCCCTTAGCGTCGGGAAGTGAAGTGACAGAACCGGTCAGGTTCATGCTGAGCACTTTGACAGAATCTCCGAGATGGAAATCACTGGCTTTGTGTTGCTTTTTCGGTTTCTTTACTTCGAGTTTTGTGGAATTCTGTGTCTTTGCAAGCTGTTTGCGGATACGTTCCCGCTCTTTTTCCATTTCTGCGGCAGAGATAGACTCTTTGCCGAATTTACGGAAATTCTTCATAGTCTCATCAGCAAAATCCTTTGCCTCGCGGACGATGGCGTTTGCTTTTTCATTTGCATCACGGATAATACGGTCTCGCTGAGCGTCTAATTTGTCCTGTTTTGCCTTCATTTCCGTCTTCATGCGTTCCATTTCACGATGGTAGGCAGCAGCTTCGGCTTTGTCCTTCTCAATCGTACGGCGGCTTTCTTCCAGATCAGTGAGCAGGTCTTCGAAAGATTCGTCCTGTTCACTGAGACGAGCTTTGGCATCGCTGATAATATAGTCCGGAAGTCCCAGCTTTTCAGAGATTGCAAATGCGTTACTCTTTCCAGGAATACCGATCAGCAGATGGTAAGTCGGACTTAATGTATCCACATTGAATTCACAGCAGGCATTTTCTACGCCTGGGGTAGAAAGTGCAAATACTTTCAGTTCGCTGTAATGTGTGGTCGCCATGGTGCGGATTCCCTGGTCATGCAAATGTGAGAGAATCGCTATGGCAAGAGCAGCGCCCTCGGTAGGGTCGGTTCCGGCTCCAAGTTCGTCGAAGAGAACCAGAGAATCCTGATCCACATGTCTTAAAAAAGATACAATATTGGTCATGTGAGAGGAGAAGGTACTAAGCGACTGCTCAATACTTTGTTCATCTCCAATGTCTGCAAATACTTTCTTGAATACAGCAAGTTCTGAGCGGTCCAGAGCTGGAATGTGAAGTCCGGCCTGCCCCATCAAAGTAAATAAGCCAACAGTCTTCAGAGAGACGGTCTTACCACCGGTATTTGGACCGGTCACGATGAGCAGATCAAAGGTATCGCCCAAAGTGAGGGATATAGGAACGACTTTCTTCTTGTCAAGCAGCGGATGACGGCCTTCGCGAATGCGGATGCGTCCTTCCTGATTGAAAATCGGCCGGCTGGCATTCATTTCCAGTGCAAGAGCACCTCTAGCAAAAATGAAATCCAATTCGATCAATGTTTTATAGTTAATGCGGATCTCTTCCACATAATCAGCAACATCGCTGCTTAAACGGGCAAGGATGACTTCGATTTCTTCCTGTTCCTGACCGTACAGTTCTTTCAGGTCATTGTTCAGTTTTACGACAGCCATCGGCTCGATGAAAAGTGTAGAGCCGGTGGAAGACTGGTCATGAATCAGACCATTTACCTGGCTTCGATATTCTGCCTTAACTGGCAGGCAGTAGCGGTCTCCACGCATCGTAATGATAGCATCCTGCAGATAGGTGCGCATAGAACCACTCAGAAGGTTATTTAAAGTAGAATGGATCTTGTCGTTCATATTGTGGATGCTTCGGCGGATTTGTTTTAATTTCGCACTGGCCTCATCGCTGATTTCCTCTTCGCTGATGATGCAACGGTCAATCTCGTTGCACACAGGTGTGAGTGGTGAGAGTGCTTCAAAAAAGATGTCCAGACAATCGGCTGCCTCGTCTACCGTTTCGTGGCGCCCATAAGCTTTGGCACGGGAGGAGACTTTCAAAAGCTTTCCAATGCGGAGTAGTTCTGGGGCGGTGAGTACGCTGCCGATTTCCAGGCGTTTCAATGAGTCGGTGACAGCATAACAGCCACTGAAGGACAAATGTCCTTTTTTTACAATACGTGTAAAAGCGGCAGCCGTCTGTTCCTGCATGGTGTCGATCTGTTCCAGATCTGTCATCGGTTTCAAATGCTTACAGGCATTCTTCCCGCCCGGAGAAGATGCTTTTTCAGCGAGCAGATCGATAATTTTGGTAAATTCTAATTTATTTAAAGTTTTCTGGTTCATTTATTCTATTACCTCGTGCATTTCAAATGTCATTTAAATCTATTTTACCGTATTTGGAAATGAAAGAAAAGCCAAAAGCAGAAAAATTGATTATCGTTGAACATTTGGAAGGAATCATGTATACTTAATGCTGAAAAGCCTTGTAAAAAAGGAGAAAACAGATGCCGGACGATTTTGAAAACAAACAGGAAGAAAAGTATTCTTTCCTACAGGAAACATTGAAAGATGAACAAATAAAACCGAAAAAAATGATAGGGAACGTATGTAAAATCGCGGGCAAAGGTCTTGTGTTCGGTCTTGCTGCCTGCCTGGCTTTCTGCGGAATAAAGCCTTGGGCGGAAGCAATGTTTGAAAGGAAAACGGATGTTGTGACGATTCCGGAGGACGAAGAGCCGGAGGATGAAGAGATCACGGAGGAAGTGCCGGAACAGCAAGAATATACGGTAGACAATTACCGGGAAATGTCAGGCGTGCTTACAGAGGTGGCAAAAGAAGCATCCAAGAGTGTTGTTACAGTGGAAATGGTGAGTGATTCTACAGATCTTGAGAGTCTTGGTGAGAAGACGGAGAGCGTTTCAGGTGTAATCGTGTGGAAGAATCTTGCAGAAGTGCTTATTGCTGCACCATCCAGAATTTTAGACAGTGAAGGAACGAAGGTCCAGATTACATTTAATGACGGAAAGACGTATGAGGCGAAGCTGAAAAAACAGGATAAGAATTCGCATCTGGCAGTATTTTCTGTGATGACACCGACTTTAAAAGATTCTACAAAAAAATATATTCAGGCGGCAACGCTTGGCAATTCGAATGTCGTGACGAAAGGAATGCCGGTCATTGCACTTGGAAATCAGTTCGGGTATGCCGGGGGATCCGGATATGGAATTATCAGTACGGTAAATAATTATATCAGTGTGGCAGACCGGGCTTATCGGGTACTGACGACGGACATTACAGCAGCAGAAACTGGAAGCACGATTCTGTTCAATACCGATGGGGAAGTCATTGGAATCGGGGATCAGATGGTTACCGGACAGGGCAGTGCAACTCTTGTGACTGGATATGCAATTTCAGGAATCAAAGAAGTGATGGAACTTCTTTCGAATGGAAACGGCGTTCCGTACATAGGAATTAATGGAGTCGAAATAACAGAAGAGATTGCAGAGGCACAGGGAATTCCGCAGGGGATTTATGTGAAAGGAATTGAGTCTGACTCGCCTGCCATGCAGGCGGGAATCCAGAACGGTGATATTGTGGTCAGCGTGGAGGGTGAGACGGTCAAGACATTATATGGATTAGGAAAAGTAATTTCAAAATATAAAGTGAGCGAGCATGTAAAGATAGTCGTCCAGCGTCAGGGTGCAGAAGCATATGCAGAGGTCCCATTTGACGTGACAATTGGAAGCAAAGAATAAAGTATTTAGAAAGAGGATCAAAATGAAATATATTAATACATTACGCGAGGGTGAAACGATCAGAGAAATTTATCTTTGCAAAGGAAAACGCACCGCGGAGACAAGAAATGGGAAACCATATGACAATTTGATTTTACAGGATAAAACAGGCACTTTGGATGGAAAAGTATGGAGCCCGAATTCCAATGGCATCGCCGATTATGATGAAAAAGATTTCGTTGATGTTTATGGAGAAGTAATCAGTTATAACGGCAATCTTCAGCTCAATATCAAGCAACTCCGCGTGGCAAGTGAAGAGGAGTATAATCCGGCAGATTATATGCCAACGAGTGAAAAGAGCGTAGATGGTATGTACCAGGAGCTTCTTAGCTACATCGCGCAGGTGAAGAACCAGTATCTCCAGCAGGTACTTCAGTATTATTTTGTGAAAAATGAAGCATTTATCAAAGCATTCAAAGGTCATTCGGCAGCCAAGAGCGTGCACCACGGATTCGCCGGTGGGCTTTTGGAACACACGCTCAGCGTGGTGAAATTCTGTGAATACCTTGCGGGTGCGTATCCGATTTTAAATAAAGATCTGTTGTATACCGCAGCAATCTGTCACGACATCGGAAAGACAAAGGAATTGTCAGATTTCCCTGAAAATGATTATACAGATGAAGGACAGCTTCTCGGGCACATCGTGATTGGAACGGAAATGATGTCAGAAGCGATCCGCCAGATTCCTGATTTTCCGGTAAAACTGGCAAATGAACTGAAGCACTGCATCCTTGCGCATCACGGAGAGCTGGAATTTGGTTCGCCAAAGAAACCGGCACTTGCAGAGGCAGTAGCACTGAATATGGCAGATAATACGGATGCAAAAATGCAGACACTGACAGAAATTTTCAAAGAAAAGGATACAAACGATTGGCTGGGCTTCAACCGGTTGTTTGATTCAAATCTCAGAAAGACGAGTATATAGGAAATAATTCATGTTTAAGAAGAATGATACGGTAACAATTGAAATTACAGATATGGGTGTCGATGGGGAAGGAATCGGCAAAGTAGACGGATTTACCCTGTTCGTGAAAGATGCATTGATTGGAGATGTGGCGGAAGTAAAAGTCATGAAAGCAAAAAAAAGCTATGGTTATGCAAGGCTGATGAAGCTTGTGACCCCGTCACCGGACCGTGTGGAACCAGTATGCAGTGTTGCCAGACAGTGCGGTGGCTGCCAGATTCAGGCCCTTTCCTATGCGAAACAGTTGGAATTCAAGCACAACAAAGTGCGCGGGAATCTTATCCGCATCGGAGGATTTGACGAGACATTTATCGACGAAATCATGGAGCCGATTGGCGGAATGAAAGAGCCATTCCACTATCGAAAT
>JAQYAI010000129.1 GCA_029227655.1 bacterium
AAAGGAAATCGTTACAGCTCAGATTCCTGGTGTAGAAGTTATGGACCTTGAAGATGCTGTTAAAGTACTCTGGAAAAATAATATCTACGCTGAAAGCGGAATGGGATGTACAGGTCCTATCATTCGTGTTTCTACAGCTAATCTTGCAAAAGCTGAAGAACATCTTAAAGCTGCTGGATATATTGGATAATTTTTGTATAACATACTTGTATTATAGAAATAGAATCCCGTTTTTCGGGATTCTATTTTTTTTGCTTGATTTTTCTGTATAAAAATAGTAATATTGCTCATAGACTTTACATACATACGAAATCGGAGGGCAATCAATGGATACGCAATTACTTATGAAAACAGCCGTACTTGCCGGAGAGCTTATGCTAAGTAGTGGCGCTGAAACATATCGTGTAGAAAATACCATGTATCTGATGCTTCATACAGCAGTCAATATTGAGCTGGCAGAAGTGTTTGTAATTATGACCGGTATCACAGCAACGTTAAAAGTAAAAGATGAAAATACGATTTCTGTTGTGAAAAGAGTCAATAACCGTTCTACAAATATGAATCGTATTTTAGCAGTGAACAGCATATCAAGAGCATATTGCAGCAAAGAAATCTCGTTAGAAGAAGCATATAGTAAATTGATGAAAATCAAAAAGAAAGTTTATACAAAGCTGGAAAACAGACTGTCGGTAATCGGAATTTGTGTAGGTTTTGCAATTTTCTTTGGAGGAAATATCGGAGATGTTATTGCTACCTTGGCAGTAGGGGCATTTCTGACACTTTGTATTACAATTGGAGAGAAGTTACATTTCCAGTTCTTTTTACAGGATGTATTCAATTCTTTTGGAATTGCCTTTACAAGTATTCTGTTAAGAGCATTTTTTGTGAATCTGAATATGGATATTGTAATTATTTCATCTATTATGCCATTGGTTCCTGGTGTGGCAATTACGAATGCCGTCCGAGACAGCCTGCAGGGAGATTATATTTCTGGATGTGCGCGTATATTAGAAGCTTTTCTGATAGCGGCAGCAATTGCAATTGGAATCGGTCTTGGTATTCTTTGTATTGGAAATATTGTATTTTAGGAGGATAAAACAGTGCAAATGACATTATCTATGATTGTTAAAATTTTGGGTGCCTTTTTGAGTATTTTTGCTTTTTCTGTTTATCTGGAAACTCCCAAAAAACATATTTTCAAAGCAGGACTAGTAGGAGCCATTGGTGGATTTGTATATCTGGCAGCACTTCAATTACATGGAGGAGATGTGCTTGCTTCTTTCCTGTCAGCCCTTGCTGTCTCTTTGGTATCTCATATTTTTGCAAGAATCTTTAAGACACCGGTAACGTTATTTCTTGTTGCGGGTATACTGCCAACCGTTCCGGGTGCAGGAATGTACCGAACGGTTCATCATCTTTTGATTGAGGATGAAGCGAAGGCCGCATATTATATGATACAGACTTTGGAAATAGCTGGAGCCATTGCGCTTGCAATCTTTTTAGTGGATTCTGTCTTTCGGGCAGCTCAGAGAGGAAACTGGAAAGAACTTATATTAAAACACAGACATAACAGAAAGACATCGGAAGAAGCATAAAGTAAGCTTGAAGTAAAATTGGTAATATGATAATATAAAAGAAGCATGCAAGTTAAACTTTATATAGAGAAAGGAACAGGAAAGATGAGTAAAGTAAGAACAAGATTTGCGCCAAGTCCAACTGGAAGAATGCATGTTGGAAATCTTAGAACGGCGTTATATGCATATTTAATTGCAAAGCATGAAGGTGGAGATTTTATGCTTCGTATCGAAGATACTGATCAGGAACGCTATGTAGAGGGCGCGATTGATATTATTTATAGAACACTTGAAAAGACTGGTCTTATCCATGACGAAGGTCCGGATAAAGATGGTGGGGTAGGTCCATATGTGCAGAGTGAACGCCAGGCTTCAGGAATCTATATGGAATATGCAAAAAAACTGATCGAACAAGGTGATGCATATTACTGTTTCTGTGACAAAGAGCGTCTCGAATCATTAAAGACATCTGTTTCCGAAGATGGAACTCAGATCGTAAATTATGATAAGCACTGCCTTCATTTAAGCAAAGAAGAAATCGAAGCTAATCTTGCAGCCGGTAAACCATATGTTATTCGTATCAATATGCCAACAGAAGGAACAACAACGTTCCATGATGAAATTTATGGTGATATTACAGTTCCTAATGCAGAATTGGATGATATGATTCTTATCAAATCAGATGGATATCCAACTTACAATTTTGCTAATGTAGTGGATGACCATTTGATGGGAATCACACATGTAGTACGTGGAAATGAATATTTATCATCAGCTCCAAAGTACAACCAGCTTTACAGAGCATTTGGATGGGAAGTGCCGGTTTATGTACACTGTCCACTTATTACAGATGAGACACACAAAAAACTGAGTAAACGTTCAGGTCATTCTTCCTATGAGGATTTATTAGAGCAGGGCTATGTAAGTGAAGCAATCGTAAACTACGTTGCACTTCTTGGATGGTGTCCACAGGATAATCGTGAAATTTTTTCACTTCAGGAATTGGTGGAAGCATTTGATTATCATCATATGAGTAAATCACCTGCTGTATTTGACACTCAGAAGCTGAAATGGATGAACGGCGAATACTTAAAGGCAATGGATTTTGATCGTTTCTATGAGATGGCAGAACCATATATTAAAGAAGTTGTCACAAAAGATTATGATCTTAGGAAAATTGCTGCTCTTATCCAGAGCCGTATTGAAATCTTCCCGGATATCAAAGACCAGATTGATTTCTTTGAGAAATTACCAGAATATAATACATCCATGTATTGTCATAAGAAAATGAAAACAAATGAAGAAACTTCTTTAGAAGTGTTAAAAGAAATCCTTCCACGTTTTGAAACACTGGATGATTACAGTAATGATGCTCTTTATGCTGTATTAAAAGATTTTGTCGCAGAAAAAGGTGTGAAGAATGGTTATGTTATGTGGCCTGTAAGAACAGCTGTTTCCGGTAAACAGAATACTCCTGGAGGTGCTACAGAAATTATGGAGATTCTTGGAAAAGAGGAATCTGTTGCACGTATTAAGAGAGCTATCGAATTACTTGAAAAATAGGAAGACTTAAATGAGCTTTAATAAAGAACAGACAGAAGCAATTTCCCACGGACAAGGACCATGCATGGTTCTTGCTCCGCCGGGATCAGGGAAAACTTTAGTAGTGACCCAAAGAACAAAATATCTGATTGAAAAATTGAATATCCCGGCCGAACAGATACTGGTGATTACATTTACCAGATATGCAGCCAGGGAAATGAGAGAACGCTTTGAAATGCTTACCAAGGGAAAAGCTTATCCAGTTACATTTGGAACATTTCACAGCGTTTTTTATAGTATCTTAAAATGTGAGTATGGGATCAATGCGTCGAATCTGATGGCTGAAAAGGATTCTCTTGCTTTAGTAAAACATATTCTGGATCAGATGTATATTGAATCAGAAATTACAGTAGAAGATGATGATGAATTGGTTGCTGATCTGTCGCAGGATATTGGAATTGTAAAAAATGGATTATATCATCTTAACGATTTTAAAAGCAAACATTTAAACAAGCAGGAATTTGCGGAATTATTTCGTGCATATGAAGAAGAAAAGCGAAAGATGCACAAATTGGATTTTGATGATATGCTTGTCCAGTGCTATGCATTATTCAAAAAATTTCCGGATAAACTTGCAAAATGGCAGAAACGTTTTTTATATATTTTAGTAGATGAGTTTCAGGATATTAACCGCGTACAGTATGAAGTGCTTCGCATGTTGGCTGGAAAGGATAGAAATCTGTTTGTGGTAGGAGATGATGACCAGTCGATTTATGGATTTCGTGGTGCTCATCCGGAGTTAATGATGGGGCTTCGAAGAGGTTTCCCTGAAATCAAGATTATATCGCTGGGAGTAAATTACAGGTCCACAGAGTATATTGTTGGTGCAGCATCCAAAGTGATTCTCCATAATGATGAACGGTATAAGAAAAAGATTCAGGCTTTCCGCGGTAAGGGAAAGAATGTCCATGTGCAGGAAGTGAAAGATGAGTTAGAAGAAAGTAAATATGTAGCCGGAGAAATTGAAAAGGATTTGAGGTCTGGAATCAAGCCTTACGAGATTTGTGTGTTATACAGAGCAGGAATTCAGGCGAGAATGCTCACAGAAATTTTGAAAGATCATCATATTGAATTCCAAATGAAAGAGCATATCAATAATTTTTACCAACATTTTATTGTGAAAGATATGTTGGCTTATATGAAACTTGCAATGGGAAAACGAGAACGCTACCTGTTTCTTATGATATGCAATCATCCGCTTCGGTATTTATCTAGAAACTGTATGGAGAAAAATATCATTTCTTTTGAAGATTTACGGAAGTTTTACTGTGATAAAGAGTGGATGCAGGATATCATCGATCAATTTGAGGTTGATATAAGAATGATGGAGCATATGGCTCCATATGCGGCTGTACAATACATAAGAAAGAGGATCGGATATGATGAATTTATCAAAAGATATTCAGAAGAACATCAGATACCATTAGAACAATTGCAGGAAGTCATAAAGAGATTCGAAGAGCGCTGCAAAGAATATCGCACTTATCAGGACTTACTTAATCATATTGAATCTTATACCAGAGAACTGGATAACCAGGAAAAGAGCCATAAGATTGGGAATAAAACAGATCAGAATAAAATACAGCTGATGACGATGCATGCTTCTAAAGGACTGGAATTTGAATCTGTGTATATCATTCATGCAAATGAAGGGGAAATTCCATATCAAAAAGCACGGACACAAAAAGAAATGGAAGAAGAGCGCAGAATGTTTTATGTGGCAATGACGCGTGCAAAGGATAAACTGAATATATCCTATATATTAGAAAAAAGCGGAAAAAGGGTATGCCCTTCCCGCTTTGTAAACGAAATATTAGGACAAGTTTCTAAATAGAGATTATCAGATAGGAGCTTGTCCTTATTATTATTTATTTGTTATTTCTTCAAATTCTTGTGTATCAAGCCATTCATCAAACTTATCAGCGGCAAGATCATATTCTTCATCGTCTTCGATGTTGAAAATTTCATGGTTATCGCCACCTGTTTTATCTCGTTCAAAGCGATAGAGCCATACTTCACCATCGTCATATAATGGATTATCATTTTCGTCCAATGGAAGAACAGCAATGTACTGTTTTTCATCTGTTTCAAGAACGACAAGAATCTCACATTTGACAGGTTCATCATCTATTGTAAGTGTTACATATTCTGGCAATAGTGTTTTACTACTCATCACAGTTTTCTCCTTTCAAAGTCGCATATATTATACAATGTAACAGAGTATGGAAGGATTTGCAAGGGGAAAACTATTGACATTGCCTATAAAAAAGTTAAAATAGAAACATGACTAAGGGAGGAATGATGGTATGTTAAAACGAAGTCTTCTGATGCTGATCACATTTATTTTGATAATTGTTTCATGTACAGGCTGTAAAAAGCATGTCGGAACGAGTGAGGATAATGCAATTATTGAGGAAGAAGAGGATGAGGAAGCACCGGTATACACCTTCGGTTTCAGCTGTATTACAATGGAGAATCCATACTTTATTACATTAGAACAGTCTTTAAGAGATACTTTGGAAGCAGAAGGTCATACACTTATAACCAATGATCCAGATTTAGATGTCAACCAGCAGATTGATCAGATTGATGCTATGATTGCAGATGGAATAGATGCTATTTTTTTATGCCCTGTAGACTGGAATAAAATCACCCCTGCATTAGAAAATCTTAGAGATGCGGGAGTTAAAATTATTAATATTGATTCAGAAGTAAAAGAATTTGATTATGTAGATGCATATATTGGATCGGATAATGTAGAAGCCGGAAGAATCTGTGCCAAGGATCTGATTGAAATGTGCCCGGACGGTGGGAAGATTGCTTTGTTAGAAAGTCCCACACAGAATTCAGTCAATGAACGTATTACTGGATTTGAGGAAGCTATTGCAGGAAAAGGTTTTGAAATTGCTGCTCGCTATGATACAAAAGGTGATCTAAAGTTGGCGAGAGAGGCCATGAACGAAATTTTGGATGAACATACTGATCTTGTTGCAGTAATGTGCGGAAACGATCAGATTGCACTAGGGGCTCTTGTTTCTGCAAATACACATTCTGTTTCAGATATGCTGATTTATGGTGTAGATGGTTCACCTGATTTGAAAAAAGAGTTAAAAAAAGAAAATACACTGATCAGAGGTACTTGTGCACAGTCTCCTATTAATTTGGGAAAGAATGCCGCAGAACTTGCAATTAATATATTGCAGGGAAATGACTATGAGAAGATTTCTTATGAGGAAGTATTTTTTATTACTGCTGAAAATGTAGAGATGTATGGTATCGACGGATGGCAGTAAGTGATGTAAAAGGCAGGAATTATTATGAAAGCATGGAATCATTTTCGTACAATTACAAATCATAAAATTCTGGTAATGAAGAACTGCTTTCGTGTGGGGTTATACTGGCAGGGAGTTATGCATGATCTTTCAAAATACATGCCATCTGAGTTTATTATTGGCTGTAAGTATTATCAGGGAAATCGAAGTCCGAACAATGCAGAAAGAGAAGAAAAAGGCTATTCTTCTGCCTGGCTGCACCATAAAGGCCGGAATAAGCATCATTATGAATATTGGATCGATTATAGTGTGAAAGAACCAGGGCTGGCAGGAATGAAGATGCCTAAAAAATATGTAGTCGAAATGTTCATGGACCGTATCGCAGCGTCAAAAATATATTTAAAAGAGAAATATACAGATGCATCGCCGCTTGCTTATTATAAGGGTGGTCTGGAACATCAGGTCATGCATGATGATACCAGAAAACTTTTGGAGGAGCTGCTGTATATGCTGGAGGAAAAGGGAGAAGACGCTACATTTGCTTATATCAGGCATCATGTATTAAGAACAAAGGACTATTAAAATACATAGCAAAAGAAAGGAAGATATATGAAATTACTTGATTTTTCAAATATAAATATAAATGAAGAAGCGCCGGTATGTGAACCGGAACGACAGTATTATTATATGGCAAAGGCACGCAGGTATGTGACTGCAAAAGCTGATGAATTGGGACATCCGCTTACATTCTGTGTGACGACATTCGGGTGTCAGATGAACGCACGTGACTCTGAAAAACTGGTCGGGGTACTAGAACAGATTGGATATGTGGAAACATCAAATGAAGAAGAAGCAGATTTCGTAATTTATAATACTTGTACAGTCAGGGAAAATGCAAATAAACGTGTCTATGGACGTCTTGGACAGCTCAGCCGGATGAAGAAGCAGAAACCATATATGCTCATCGGACTTTGCGGATGTATGATGCAGGAACCGGAAGTGGTAGAAAAACTGAAAAAGAGCTATCGTTTCGTGGATCTTATTTTTGGAACACATAATATCTACAAGTTTGCCGAACTGATTGTAACAAGATTTGAGTCAGAAAGAATGGTTATCGATATCTGGAAAGACACGGATAAAATTGTGGAAGACCTGCCAAGTGAACGTAAATTCCCGTTCAAATCAGGGGTAAATATCATGTTCGGATGTAATAATTTCTGTAGTTATTGTATCGTTCCATATGTGCGGGGGCGTGAGCGAAGCAGAAATCCGAAGGATATTATTCGTGAAATCGAAAAATTGGTGGCAGATGGTGTCGTAGAAGTAATGTTACTTGGTCAGAATGTCAACTCTTATGGAAAGACCCTTGATGAGCGAATGACATTTGCAGAGCTGTTACAGGAAATTGAAAAGATCGAAGGACTGGAGAGAATCCGTTTCATGACTTCGCATCCAAAAGATCTGTCGGATGAGCTTATTGAAGTTATGAGTAAATCAAAGAAGATCTGCAAACATCTGCATCTTCCTATACAATCTGGAAGTACCAATATTCTTTCAAAGATGAATCGAAGATATACAAAGGAACATTATCTTGAACTGGTCGACAAAATTAGAGCTGCTGTTCCGGATATTTCTCTTACTACAGATATTATTGTAGGATTTCCTGGTGAGACAGAAGAAGATTTCCTTGAAACCCTGGATGTTGTTAGAAAAGTAAGGTATGATAGTGCATTTACATTTATTTATTCGAAACGGACAGGAACTCCGGCTGCTACAATGGAAAATCAGGTACCGGATGATGTGGTTAAAGAACGTTTTGATCGTCTGTTAAAAGAAGTGCAGGATATTTCAGCAGAAGTATGTTCCGTACATGAGGGAACCATACAGTCTGTTCTGGTAGAAAGCATGAATGATCATGATGCATCGCTTGTGACAGGAAGAATGAGCAATAATTTACTGGTACATTTCCCAGGAACGCAGGAGCTTATCGGTAAGATCGTAGATGTACACTTATTAGAAGCAAAAGGATTTTATTATATGGGAGAAATGATTTAAAATCACATAAAATATGAGTAAAATGCCCACACTATGTAGAAACATATAGTGAGGGTATTTTTTATGGCATTAAGAGCAATATCAAAAAAAATAAGTGAATATATATTTTTCTGGGCATTGGGAGGGTGTATTTATTATGGAATCGAAATCGCTTTTCGTGGATTTTCACACTGGAGCATGTTCTGCGTTGGAGGTCTTGTCTTCTTATTTTGTATTATACAGGGCGTTAAAATGGAATGGTCGGAAGGGTTATGGGTACAGATTATTCGAGGAGTGATCTATGCTATATCACTGGAATTTACAACGGGAATCATTTTTAATAAATGGCTGCGGAAAAATATTTGGGATTATTCGGATCAGCCTTTACAGCTTTGGGGGCAGATCTGTGTGCCTTTTGCGATTATATTTTCAGGATTATTATTGATCGCCATTTTATTAGGCGGATTTTTATCATGTGTGATATATAAAGAACCAAAACCGCATTTTTTTGTTTTGTGATATATGGAAAATATGTTATAATTGAATGTTAGTGGTGATAGATTTTTCATCACTCTAATACGAAAGAAATGGAGAAAAATCATGGCAGAATTAACTCCGATGATGCAGCAATATATGAAAACAAAAGAAGAGTATAAGGATTGCATTCTTTTTTATAGACTTGGTGATTTTTATGAAATGTTCTTTGATGATGCAATCACAGCATCAAAGGAACTGGAAATCACGCTGACTGGAAAGAACTGTGGGCTGGAAGAGCGTGCACCAATGTGTGGAGTTCCTTATCATGCAGTAGATGGATATCTGAATCGTCTGGTTTCGAGAGGATATAAAGTGGCTATCTGCGAACAGGTGGAGGATCCAAAGCTTGCAAAGGGAATTGTAAAGCGAGAGGTGGTGCGTATTGTTACACCGGGAACGAATCTTGATACGCAGGCATTAGACGAATCAAAGAATAATTATATCATGTGTATTGTGTATGCAGGAGATAATTATGGACTTTCTATTGCAGATGTCAGTACAGGGGAGTACATGGTAACAGAGCTGGAGTCAGATGCAAAATTAATGGATGAAA
>JAQYAI010000130.1 GCA_029227655.1 bacterium
TGTTTTTTCTTCCCCAAGGACAATTTACTTGCTTCAACACACGGTTCCACATATTTTTTGTCCCTGGAGGCTCAAGTTGTTCCCCACAAGGACAACTCTCTCATCTCGCGGCACGGGCAGTCCCATATTTTGTCCTTGGCCACTTGCTTCTTCCATCCCCAAGGACAATATACTTGTTTCAACACCCGGTTCCACATATTTTTTGTCCCTGGAGGCCCAAGCTGTTCTCCCCAAGGACAATTCTCTCAACTCGCGGCCCAAAAAGACACAAATTTTGTCTCTGGTGGCCCAAGCTGTTCCCCTCAAGGACAAAAATCCACATCGGCGTTGTAATCCTTATTCTTTGCTACATCTTGAACCGGTATCCAACTCCCCAGATTGTCTCGATATACTGTGGATTCGATGTATCATATTCTATCTTTTCACGGATTTTCTTAATATGGACCGTCACCGTCGCAATATCTCCGATGGATTCCATATCCCAGATTTCACGGAATAATTCGTCCTTGGTATACACATGGTTCGGGTGGCTCGCAAGGAAGGTCAGCAAATCAAATTCTTTTGTCGTAAAGTTCTTCTCTTCTCCGTTGATCCATACTCTTCTTGCCGTCGTATCAATCTTCAGGCCACGGATCTCAATGATTTTATTTTCTTCCACTACGCTTCCAATCAGACGCTCATATCGTGCCAGATGCGCCTTCACTCTGGCAACCAGCTCACTTGGACTGAACGGTTTCGTCATATAGTCATCCGCGCCAAGTCCCAGTCCTCTGATCTTATCGATATCATCCTTCTTTGCAGAGACCATGATGATTGGCGTATTCTTCTCATCACGCACTCTCCGGCAGATCTCAAATCCATCCACTCCCGGAAGCATCAGATCCAGAATCACCAGATTAAAATTATCCGTAAGTGCCAGTTTCAGGCCAGTTGTTCCATCGTTGGCCACCTGCACTTCAAATCCACTTAATTCCAAATAATCCTTTTCCAGATCAGCGATTGCTTCTTCATCTTCGATAATCAGTATTTTACTCATTTGTCGGTACCTCCTGATATTTTCTTATTACAAAATACATAACTGTTCCGATTCCTTCCCGGCTCGTGGCCCAAATCTTGCCACCATGATCCTCAATGATCTTCCTTACAATCGAAAGACCGATTCCGCTTCCTCCTGTGGAAGAATTTCTCGAGGCATCTGTCCGGTAGAACCGTTCAAATATATGCGGTAAATCCTTTGCGGCAATTCCTTTTCCGTTGTCTTCTACTTCCACCTGAATAAAATCTCCGACATCTTTTACCCGGAGATTAATCCTTCTTCTATCTCTATCTGTGTATTTCAAGGAATTACTTATAATATTGTTAATCACCCGCTTCAGCTGTTCGGGATCTGCAATAATCATCTGTCCTTGCTCTACATAATTAAAATATCCAAATTCTACATTCTTTGCTTCCAGCTCCATCGCCAGATCTTCCGCACAGTCATCAAAATACGCATTGACCGAAATCGGAGCAAAATTATATGGAATACGATTCGTATCAATCTTCGAATACAGGGTCAGTTCATTGATCAGCAGATTCATTTCGTTCGCTTTATTATAAATCGTCCCCAGATACTTGTCCATCTTCTCCGGTGTATCTGCGACACCATCCCTGATACCTTCCACATATCCTTTGATTGCAGTGATCGGTGTCTTGAGGTCATGGGAAATATTACTGATCAGTTCCTTACTCTCTCTGTCAGAGCGAAGCTTCTCCTCCGCATTTTCCTTTAAACGGGCACGCATATCTTCAAATGCCTGAATCAGCTGACCCATCTCGTCGTCGCCTTCCGGCTTTAATTCAAAATCCAGGTTCCCTGCCTGCACCTGCTTTGCTGCATCCTGCAGACGATTGATCTGACGGATCACACTTCCATAGACCCACAGGACCAGGATCATCGCTGTCAGAAGCAAAATACAAATAATAGAAACACCCATATGGAACAAAAACTGCTGCACTTCCGGCATCTCCCTCAGGAATTCCAGCGAATGTGAGAAATTCTGATACTCATTGCCAGTCAGCCCATATGTTCTTTCAATTACTTTGATCTGATATTGTGCAATTCCCCATGTAAAAACAGCACTTAATATAAGAGGCAATGTCATAATCACCATAAATGAAATTAACAGACGATTCTTTAATTTCATAAAGATTCCTCCCTTTTCCCACTTTCTTATCATCTTATAGAATAGCATAAAAACGGACGCTTCACATTAAAGCGCCCGTAAATTTTTCTAAAAAATCTATAAATACCGTTTTAAAGCATCTACTTTGTCAAGCTTTTCCCATGGAAGATTCAGATCATTACGTCCAAAATGTCCATATGCTGCTGTCTGTTTGTAGATTGGACGTCTTAAATCCAGCATTTTAATGATTCCAGCTGGTCTAAGATCGAAGTTCTCACGAACGATTTCAACCAATTTGCTATCTGACACTTTTCCTGTTCCGAATGTATCTATCATAATGGATGTTGGCTGTGCAACACCGATTGCGTAAGAAAGCTGAATCTCGCATTTCTTCGCAAGTCCGGCAGCAACAATATTCTTCGCAACATAACGCGCTGCATAAGCTGCTGAACGGTCTACCTTCGTACAGTCTTTTCCTGAGAAAGCACCTCCTCCATGACGTGCCATTCCACCGTAAGTATCAACAATGATCTTACGTCCTGTAAGTCCGCTGTCTCCGTGTGGTCCGCCGATCACAAAACGTCCTGTTGGATTGATGAAGAATTTTGTACGTTCATCTACCATTTCAGCAGGAAGAATCTCATCAAAAATATATTTTTTCACATCTTCATGAATCTGTTCCTGTGTGACATCTGGATCATGCTGGGTAGAAAGAACCACTGCATCAAGGCGCGCTGGAACACCATTTTCATCATATTCTACTGTAACCTGTGTCTTTCCGTCCGGACGGAGATATTTGAGTGTTCCATTCTTTCTTACTTCCGTAAGACGACGAGACAATTTATGTGCAAGAGCAATTGGGTATGGCATAAGTTCCTCTGTTTCATCAGAAGCATAACCAAACATCATTCCCTGGTCACCAGCTCCGATTGCTTCTAATTCTTCGTCCGTCATTTTATTTTCTTTTGCTTCGAGAGCCTTATCAACACCCATGGCAATGTCTGCTGACTGCTCATCAATTGCAGCAATTACACCACAGGTATCCGCGTCAAATCCAAATTTCCCTCTGGTATAACCAATCTCGCGAACGGTGTCACGAACGATTTTCTGAATATCAACATATCCTGTTGTTGTAATTTCACCCATAACAAGTACAAGCCCTGTTGTAATAGCTGTTTCACAGGCAACACGACTGTTAGGGTCCTGTTCCATAAGCGCGTCAAGCACTGCGTCTGAAATCTGGTCGCAGATCTTGTCCGGATGTCCTTCAGTTACTGATTCAGATGTAAATAATAATCTTTCCATGTCTGTTCTTCCTTTCTTCTTGTCTTTCTCTATCGGGATTGAAATGCCTTTTGCAACATGTAAACTAAAACAGGTCAACCCACAAGGATTGACCCGATACTTTATCATCTTCTCAATCCTCTTATTGTTCGATTACTCGCTCAGGTTGGCACCTTCCATCGCTGGGGTTGCCGTGGCTTCACAGGTCCTTTGTACCTCCACCACTCTGAATAAGAGAAAGTGTATATTTACTTTTGTTCCGACTGTTATAGTAGCATCTTACAAATGGGATGTCAACAGGATTTCTACTTTCTTTTATTTCTAATTGGTATTATCCATAAAATTTATGGATTACATAACTAAGAACATAAATATTTCTTTACTATTTTCATTACTGCTTCTTCTTCCGCTAAGAAATTTACCTTTTCCGAATCAATAATCAACAAATTAGGATGTTCCAGCACTTTTTCCTCCAATTTCTCTTTTATTTTCTGCAAATATTCTACCGGGATCTCCTGTTCCATATTTCTGCCACGTTTTTTCAAACGTATCATAGCTGTTTCCACATCACATTTCAAATAAATCAAATACTTTGGCATCTGGATTTCATTCATTAAAGAATCATAAAACTCCTTGTAGATAGCAGCATGGTTCCCCGTTAAATTAATTTCAGAATATGACAAATCCTGAAGCAATGAATAATCATAGCAGACGGCCCTGTTATTTCTAATTCCATTATAATGAAGCAATGTAAAGACCATTTCTGTTTCAAACACGCATTCCTCACTTTTATCTAAATAAAAAGCATTGACAAACGGGTTTTCCCAGTATCGCTCATAAAATGCTCCAAATCCATTCTTTTCAAACAGTCTAACTAATGTAGTTTTTCCTGATGCCATAATTCCACACACTTCGATTCTTTCATTGTTCATTTTGTGACCTCCTCGCATTTAAACGGCGATTTCATCTCGATCCGGTCCTACTCCCACACATACAACAGGTGCTTGAACAGCTTCTTCTATCAGCTTGATATAGTTTTGAGCGTTTTTTGGCAAATCAGAAATAAAGCGGATGTGTCTTGTAGATTCTTCCCAACCAGGCACTGTTATATAGCATGGTCTAACTCTTGCTAACTCTACCGTATCTGGCATATAATCTATTCTATCTCCATCTAATATGTAATGTGTACATACTCTGATTTCCGAAAAATCATCCAGTTTATCCAGTTTGCACAACGCTATCTTAGTATAACCATTAATGCCTGCTGAGTATCTTAATGCCGATAAGTCCAACCATCCAATCCTTCTGGCTCTGCCAGTTGTTCCACCATATTCATCATCTGGTTTTTCACCAGTTCCTCTTAACACAGATGCAACTGACTCTTCCATTTCTGTAGGAAACGGTCCATTTCCAGCTAAAATAGGGTATGCACGTACTACACCAACAATATCGGTCACCTTTTTAATCGGAATTCCAGAAACTGCACATGCATAAGCTGCTGTTGGAGAAGATGATGTAACATATGGATAAGTACCAAGATCCAAGTCACGCAATACTCCCAACTGCCCTTCGAAAAGCATTTTCTTATTTTCTTTCAAACACTCCTGCATAAAAGAAACTGGTTCCTTCAGCATTGGGAGTATCCAGCGGCTCCATTCTTCGCAGCGTTGAAACTCTTCCTCAAAATCACGTGGTGGACAATCATACATTTTTAATATCGTATTAATTCTAGGAAGAATTTTTTTCAACTTCTCTCTCAGCAGTTCCGGATGCTTCAAATCTTCAAAACGAATTCCTTCCCTGGATGCTTTGTCCATATAAGCTGGTCCAATTCCACATCGTGTAGTATCAATGACTCCATTTGCTTTATCAGAAAGGTTGTCAATCAGAACATGATGTGGAAATAAAATATGTGCTTTCTCAGAAATATAAATTCTGCTCACATCTACCCCATATTCTGTCAACTCATCTAATTCTTTTTTTAATGCGTCTGGAGAAACCACCATTCCATTTCCAAGAAATGCAATTGTATGATCTCTGAAAATACCACTTGGAACCAGGTGAAGTGTATAAGGTTTCTGCTCAACCATTACTGTATGTGCTGCATTATTTCCACCCTGAAATCTAATTAATACATCGTAGTCAGAAGCGAGATAATCGACAATTTTGCCTTTCCCTTCATCACCACCCTGAGCTCCAACTACCATCATGATCTGCATTACGGCCACCTCCTATCCTAGAAATATTCTTTCAGTCTTCTCTGAAGCTTAGCAAAATCATCCGGGTCATATTCTAAATATTCAATACCGCTTAAATCAATTGGAGATTTTCCTCCCTTCTGCTTCAGAATTAAAACATTTTTATCATTACCGTATAAAAGGCCCAACTCTAAGAGAACGTTTGGATTCCACCCTGTTATATCAATAATAGCTCTGCCTGATGCCTGAATCGCCTGACAGACCTTACACATAATATCAATATTGGACACTACATCCGAAGCAATCCATACACTCCATCCACATTCCATTAACACAGGTTTGATTGCAAAAGCAACTGTGTTTAAGAACGCTGGTTTAAAAGGGCAGCCAATAAAAACTTGTTTTGGGTTATAATTAATCGTACATGAACATTCATTTCCTGTTTTAAAACACTTCATTTCGTATCCTCCTAACAAAAACTCGTACATATCATCACTTTTGAAATATTGATGTATTTTTTTCTGGTAAACTACCATCGGATAATAATTTACCTTAACTGGATCAAAGGGCTTTCCCACTTCCGTAACGAGTATTGCTAAAGTAGGGTATAATGGTATCTTTATAATATCTGAAAGTTTAAACCAATACGGAATATTATATTCCTTTGCCACTTCCCTATAATACTCCGGGGTATGTTTGTCCAGAACTTGGTTCTCACAGCTGATTTCACACAGTTTTCCCACGTGCATTGTTGGCTGTGGAGAATCGGGACAGTACATATACAAATAGGTTTCTCCCTTTTTTGCCTCTTCATTAATTTCAGCAATATGTTTATCTATTTCCCCAAGATACCCTGATACAGATACCTTTCCCCACCATACATACTGTTCATTGACATCTTTTGAAAAACGCTTCAAAATCCGTACATGCTGATAAATGGTATCTGGTGCACACTCATGAAAAAAAGGCATCTCATTCCACTTTAATATGATATGTTTCGTTCGTTCCATGTTTTTCTCCTGTTCCAGTTATTTCCAGAGATAACTTCCATCTGACCGATGCACACATTCCAGCTTCATATAAGTCATATCTTTTTCAAGATAAAAATGCTTTAAGAAAAGCAAGTCACTATGAACAATTCCACTGTTATCTGAAAGCTCGTCTAATGCAAACCATCTACTTTCATGCTCTGCCACAATATCTTCACCTGTCATTTCAAGTTCGCAGAAGAATAATACTGTAGATGACATATGATCAGCTTCATGAATAATTTCCACAGCAGTCCCTAAAAATCCATTGATTTTCGCTTTAATTCCAGTCTCTTCTTTTATCTCACGCATGGCAGCCTCAAAAACTCCTTCTCCACTTTCAAGTTTTCCACCTGGAAGTGCCCATAATCCTGGAAAATTACCTCTCTCTCTTTTTACGAGAAGAATTTCATTCTTATCATTTTTTAAAATTCCAATTGCTACACAAATATGCATAATGATTCCCTCCTTCTTAAATAAATTGAAACATTCAAATCTATATGCTAACATTAGAATATAGTTCAACGATTCACAAGCTAACCATTCAAATTATTTAGATATTCTTATTTGAGGGAGATTTGAGAAAATGTGTGAAAACAAAAGGATAATAAAAACTATTTTAGAAACCACAAAAGATTATAAACACTTAAGCAATGAAGAATTGGCAGGTAAAATAGACTGCAGTACGCAAAGTATTAGAAACTGGTTAAAAGAAAAAACCTCTATGGACGCCAGAACCCGAAGAAAAACTCAAAAATATTTTTTATCTTCTTTTAACAAAGATGAAAAAAATGAATTCATGCGCCTTTTGAATAATAATCTTGAGAAAATTCATATTGGTCTGCCGGCAGATTTATATGAAAATACAAATTTTGAGTATTATATAAATTATCTTCTTTTTGATTACCAAAAAGAAAGCGAAGAAACAAAAGAAATTTATCTTTTGTTAAATACATTAAAAAACAATCCTTATATAGAAGAAGTTATCCGAAAAAAAATGGAAGTAAATGCAAAAAAATATGGGTTTTTCCGAGTAATTCAAACATCTTCATCTGATACATTATTAGAATTCTGGGATTTAAAACAACGCTATTGTTATAAGGTATTAATTTCATATTATTGTATGACACCATTTTCACAAAATAGGAATGCAGCACTTAAACATAACATCGAAAAACTAAAAAAACCTTATCAGGCAGATATGATTCTTCAATTCTCCTTTTTCGAAGAACAACCAGAAACTATCTTCTCCTGCATTAAAGAAAACCTATATATTGATAAAATATTGCCAAATGAATTAGTTAAACATACACTAGGAAAAGATTTTGTATATATTAATGACGAACAACATGCAAAAGAAATTCTATTTGCAAATCAATTCGCAGACATTCTTCTCGCTCATTTGAGTAAATATTTTTCTGTCATATATAAAAATGTCTTCTTCAGCCAGAGTAATTTGATTACACATAATAACCCTAATCCTTTTATGTTATGGCAGCCAAAAATAACCGAACAGGAAGAATTAAACTTTGAAGGTGAACTTTTAGAAAACAAAATATCAGGAAATCAAAAAGATTTGCTGATTGTTTTTGGTTTTTCCAGTTTCCCGCTTATTTTTAAGTTGATGCATAATTTCAAGCGGATCGTCTTTTTAGACACCGCCAACAAATGTATCAGTACCTATACTGATTTTATTCATTCCAAATTCAATAATGACGAAACGAACTCCTTCAAATTTTCTCTCAACAAATGTGAGTGTGAATTTGAGTTTGTCGAATTCACAGCTGCAATAGCCGATTATGTATCAAAAGAATATACTTTGTATTCTAATGCCGACATGATTATTTGTGGCATGGGAAATGCCAGCTTAATTCGGGCATTAACATTATATTCAACTTATTTCAACCGTTGGCTAAAACCAGATGGTCTGTTATGGATTTCTTTCTTTAACGGAGATTTTTTATATGACTATCAAAGTAAATATGAATTGGCTCAATCTACAACCTATCTTCCTCTTAAAGAAGATAATCGTGCATTGGTGGCAGACTCACGACAAGATAACAAAATGCCAAATTATTATGTTTATTGTAAACATTCTGATTACCATCAGTTAGAAGAAACTATAAAAAAATTCTTTTTACTAGAACAAATTTATAGTTACCCATTATCCCCATATATGTCCAGATTTAATCCTGCGATTATACAAAATATCTTGAAACAATACGATAAAGAACATAGCAAAACAGGGGTAATATCTAACAGGTGCTTTAGTCGTGGATATTACATTGGCGCTTTTGCCAAAAAGCAAAAAGGTAACTTAACCTCTTATCCAAAACTAAATATACAGCAAACAGTAAAGAGTAATCTTGAAATTCACGAAGCAAATGTGCTCGAATTAAAAACAATTTTACTAAAAGGAAAAGGTACGACAGATAACTGTACTACTATTTATTCAGTTATACTTCCCAAAAACAAACTTCTCCCTGAGACCAAAGAAGCAATTATCCGGTTCCATTCCATGGATTTTGATTTGCTCAGCGTTTCCGAAATAAACCGTTTAGGATTTGAAGTTGGAAACGTTCCTCCTTTTTTTAAAATTGCTGATTCAAAAATATCTGTACAGCATTATATCTATTTTGGAGATGAAATTAATTCTTTCGATACATATTTAATCGAGAGTGGTAATCCATACAACAAATATCTCATTGATAAAGAGAATTTTTCCAAATACTTAAATGAATACCACTATATAGAAGCTATATAAATAAGGGACTGTCTCCCGACAGTCCCTTACCTTATTCCTATTGTTCATTTTTTATCACATACTCCGGCACCAGCTTCTGTACTTTCTTCCTGATATTCGGATCTTCTTTAAACGCGCTGTCGATCAGCAACTGAATATCCGCACATAACCGGCGTCCATTTACGCCACTCTGCCGAACAACAAAAATTCTGTCCTTCGTTGTCTTCTTCAGATTTGCCTCGTTGATCAAAAGCTCTTCATAGAGCTTTTCACCCGGACGAAGTCCTGTAAATTTGATTTCGATATCCTCTCCCGGTTTCAGACCGCTAAGCCTGATCATCTTCTTCGCAAGGTCTACGATCTTGACCGGTTTGCCCATATCCAGAATGAAAACCTCCCCACCTTTGGCAAGTGCACCACATTGGAGAACCAGATTCACAGCTTCTGGTATCGTCATAAAGTAACGGATAATGTCCGGGTGTGTAACCGTGACCGGACCACCTTCCGCAATCTGCTTCTTAAATAACGGAATCACACTTCCATCGCTTCCCAATACGTTACCAAAACGAACTGCTGCGTACTCTGTCTTTGAAAACTGCGCAAACGCCTGAACAATCAGTTCACACAGGCGCTTCGACGCACCCATGATATTGGTCGGCCGCACCGCCTTATCCGTAGAAATGAGTACCATCTTCTTCGTTCCATAATGGTCGCATGCTTCTGCAACATTCCATGTCCCGAAGACATTGTTCTTAATCGCTTCGTTCGGGCTGTCTTCCATCAACGGTACATGCTTATGCGCTGCCGCATGGAACACAATGTCCGGATGATATGTCGCGAACACACTGTCCACACGCTCTTTATTTCGGACCGAACCAATCAGTACCACCGGTGTAAATTCCGGATACTTTCGCTTCAGTTCCTGTTGCAGATCATACGTTGTATTCTCTGCAATATCGAAAATAATCAGCTTCTCTGGCTCATACGCTACAATCTGTCTACAAAGCTCGCTTCCGATAGATCCTCCGCCTCCTGTCACAAGTACAGTACGGTTCTTAATAAAATGCTTCACATCCTCCTGATCCATCTTCACCGGCTCACGACCAAGGAGATCATCAATCTCCACCTCACGGAGCATGGATACTGACACCTCTTCATTGACCAGCTGATAAATGCCCGGGAGAATCAGAATATGACATGCCGTCGAATTACAGATTTCAAGGAGTTCGTCTTTTGCTTCTTTCTTAAGTGTTGGGATTGCAATAATGATCTCATCAATATTATATTCCTCTACAAACCGCGGAATCTGTTCCTTCTTTCCGGCTATTCTGACTCCCTGCAGAAATGTCCCTACTTTTGCAGGGTCATCATCAATAATACATACCAGCTTTTTATGTAAATGCTTGCTGTTCTTCATTTCACGCACAATCATGTAACCGGCAGCACCTGCCCCAACTACCATTACACGGGTCTTTCGTTTTCCTACCTGTTTTAAATTTTCTATCACATTGTGTAATGTGATTCGTCCAAACCGGTAAGAAAAACGGAATCCGACCGTCAATACCAACAGAAGGAATACATATAAGAATGGATAGCTTCTTGGAACAGACAGATTCATCCATTTCATTCCAATCACCTGTACCATAGTCGACACCAACACAGCACCAACCGTATAAACCAGCTCCACTACACTGGCAAACCGCCACAAGCTGGTATACATATGAAACATTCCAAAAATAATAATTGTACAAATGATATTGATCCACCAGTAGGAAGCCAGACTTTCGATAAAGATCGGGTCAATTTCGCTGAAGTGGAAATCACAACGAACCCATAAAGCCCCCGCCATACTGATCTGTATAATAACAAAATCCAGCAAAACAAGACCAGTCTGACGAATCAGCATTTCTTTATTCTGTTTTAATTTTGCTTTCAAATCTAAATTGTTCACTATTATACCTTTTCTTTTTTCTTCTTTGTGTTCTTATAGTTATCTCCATAACCATATCCATAACCACGGTATCCATATCCACCATAATTACCATACCCATATGCATTCGTACCTTCTGCAGCTCCATTAAGCACATATCCCGCAATCGGAAGATTAACATCCGCGATTGCTTCTAATGCTCTTCGGATTTCTTTCTGTTCTGTATAATCCTGACGGACCACAAGAAGCACTGCATCCGCAACTTCCCGGTAAGCTGTCGTATCCGAAAGCATTGCAGTTGGCGGTGTATCAATAATTACATAATCA
>JAQYAI010000131.1 GCA_029227655.1 bacterium
AGCAAAATAGATAGGTCTATTTCCGCAAGTATACAGTTTATCCGAATAAAAACTGTGGCTATAATATAATTAACATTTGCGGGAAAGGAGAATACATATGACAGTAGAGCAAAGAATCAGAACGTGTCTCTTGATTGAAAAGATGCACGAACAAAAAGCGTATAGTGAAAAGCTGGGACTTGAAAATACATCAAAATTTCACGGAAAAAGAATGGATGGAGAGGAGGAGAAACAGATATGTTAACATTAATATTTCTTATTTTCATGTTTTTGATATTTGGAAAAATTCTTGGTTTTGCAATTAGAGCGGCATGGGGAATATCAAAAATCATATGCACAGTAGTGTTGCTTCCATTATTTTTAGTAGGGCTTGTGTTTATGGGATTAGTTGGAATTGCATTTCCACTTCTGTTAGTGATAGGAGTAGTCGCCTTGTTTGTTTTTAGGGATTAAGAAAGGTCAGGGCTCAAAATATGGAAAATGATAAAAAAGAAATCAGGGAAGCAATTGTTGCGGGAGAAAGGGCTTTAAATAGCCTTTACGAAGCACAGGACAAATTAAAT
This sequence comes from bacterium, assembly GCA_029227655.1. Classification (GTDB taxonomy): domain Bacteria; phylum Bacillota; class Clostridia; order Lachnospirales; family Lachnospiraceae; genus Allocoprococcus. Next base: position 564 of record JAQYAI010000131.1, read on the forward strand.
AGTGCCAGAGGATGGGGAATGTTTGATTTGTTTGGCGGTGGATTATTGGCTGATATGATGAAGCACGGAAAAATGAATGATGCATCAAGATGTATGGAAGATGCAAAATGTCATTTGAAAGCATTTCAAAAGGAATTAAAAGATGTACATTTATCCTTAGATCTGCGAATGGAAATCAGTAGTTTTTTATCTTTTGCAGATTTCTTTTTTGACGGTCTGGTTGCAGATTATCTCGTACAGTCAAAAATTATGGCTGCCAAAGAGCAGGTAGAAGATGCAATTGTAATGGTAACAAATGTGCTTAACACATTAAAGGCTTCTGCGTAAGAGATAATTGTATATGAAGAATCAAACAGTAAAAGAATCCTGGATGTTATGTTCGGGATTCTTTTGTTGTCTGGAAAAATACGTTTTAAAATAAACTATCTAAAAAGAAATCATTATGAAAACTTAAGATTTGCTTCAAAAAATTTTTTGAAATATATGATAAATAAATAGTAAGGAGGAAAAGATGATGGAAATAACAGTGTTAGACTGGCTGGACAGAACGGCAGGAAGACTTCCGGATAAAACCGCTTTTATCGATGAATCGGGAATCCTCACGTTTGCCGAATTGCAACAGATTGCAAGACAAATCGGAAGTCAGCTTTTGAAATATAAAAAGGACAGGCAGCCAGTGGTGGTAATGAGCGGACGGCATCGGCTGACGCCGGCCTGTTTTCTGGGAGTTGTGTATAGTGGGAATTTTTATGCTCCAATTGATGCGACAATGCCGGTTGCACGGTTAACACAGATCTTACAGGTAATTCAATCGGATGTAATGATTGTAGACAGGGATAACATGAAAACGGTAGAAAAACTGGAATTTAGAGGAACGATACTTATTCTGGAAGAGTTGATGGAAGATACAGCTGTGGATGAGGCAGGTCTGGAGAGGATACGGCGGAAGATGTCATCAGACATGCCGTTATATACCATTTTTACATCAGGGTCTACCGGGGTGCCGAAGGGGGTCATCACTTCTCATTATGCGCTGATGTGTTACATAGAAGCGGTTTCGGAAGTGCTTGATATCGGAGAAGTGGACAGGTTGGGAAATCAGTCTCCACTGGATTACATTGCCGCAATCAGGGATATTTATTTTCCAATAAAGGATGGGGCATCGACCGTCATTTTACCGAAGCAGTATTTTGCAGTCCCGGCAAAATTGTTCGAGGCTTTAAATCAATATCAGGTGACAACACTTTGCTGGAGCACATCGGCACTTACGATTCCGGTACAGATGCGGGCATTTGAATATGAAGTGCCGAGGTTTTTGAAGAAGGTATGTTTTTCCGGTTCTGTAATGCCGGGACGGATTTTAAAAATATGGCAGGAGCATTTACCGGATGTCCTGTTTGTGAATCAATATGGTCCTACAGAGGCAACGGCTTCCTGTACTTATTATGTAGTGAAAGAACGTGTGACAGAAGACACCGTGCTGCCGATTGGAAAGCCTTATCGCCAGTATCGGATCTTGTTATTAGATGAGCAGAATCAGGAAACGTTGCCCGGAGAGATTGGAGAAATCTGTATCCTTGGGCCTGCGTTGGCACTTGGATATTATGGTACGCCTGAGCGTAGTGCACAGGCATTTATACAGAATCCGTTAAATCATGCATATCGTGAGCTCATATATAAGACCGGAGATCTGGGAAGATTCCGTGAAGACGGAGAACTGGAATTCCATGGGCGGATGGACCGGCAAATCAAGCATCTTGGACATCGGGTGGAGCTGTCAGAACTCGAGAGAGCCGCAGAAGAAATCGAAGGGGTAACAGAAAGCTGTGCCCTGTACGATAAGGAAAAGGAATATCTGTATCTGTTTTATACCGGAGAAGAACAGAAAAAGCAGATTTCCATAGAAATGCGTGGGAAACTGCCAGGATTCATGGTTCCGAGAAAAATCATAAATCTGCCGGAAATTCCACGGCTTCCGAATGGGAAGACGGATATGGTCACGTTAAAGACTTATTTTTCATAAACCAAAAGATAGAAAAGACAAAAGAAAAAGGAGCAGAAAAAAAGATGGATGAATTAATGGAAATTTTGGAAGAACTGAGACCGGATGTAGCGTTTGAAAAGGAAAAGGCGCTGATTGATGGTCATGTCCTGGAATCATTTGATATTGTTTCGCTGGTGGGAGAGCTTTGCGATGCGTTTGATATTGAGATCAGCCCTGCTGAATTAGTTCCGGAGAATTTCAATTCGGCGGAAGCAATGTGGAAAATGATTGAAAGATTGCAGGACGAATAAGATGAACCAAAAAGCAACACTATGGATGGCGAAGAAATATGGTACGCCACTTTATATTTTTGATACAGATGTTTTTAGAAAGCGTGCAGAACTTGTGAAAAAGGAATTCGGCGAAAAAGTACATTGTTGTTATTCCATAAAAGCAAATCCATTTTTGCTTCGAAATATCCCAGAATGTTTTTCTAATTATGAGGTATGTAGTCCGGGAGAGCTTACGATCTGTGAGAAAACCGGAGTAGATATGAAAAAGGTGATTTTTTCTGGTGTCAATAAAAGGCTGCCAGAAATTGCAAGGGCAATGGATGATGGGGTGGGTGTCTTTACCGCGGAAAGCAGGCTCCATATGGAACGGATCCAGGCCTGTGCACTGCAAGGAAATCTGGTCGTTCCGGTACTTGTCCGGCTTACCAGTGGAAGCCAGTTCGGGATGGATGAAGCTGAGATTATTGATCTGATCAATCGAAGAAAAGAATACCCGAATATTCGGATCACAGGGCTTCACTTTTTTTCCGGTACGCAGAAGAAAAAAGTTGCTGTGATAGAGAAGGAACTGCGGAAACTGGATGAATTTGCACAGAAAATTCTGTCAGAAACCGGTTTTTCCATCGAGCGTATCGAGTATGGAACAGGCTTAAATGTAGATTATTTTGGGGAAAATCCGGATGCATCGGAGAGGGCACTTCTTGAGGAGGCAGCAGTTTCGATTCGTGAAATGGGAGAAAACTATCATCTGACCATTGAAATGGGCAGATTTTTTGCTGCGCCTTGTGGTACCTACGTCACGAAAGTGGAGGATGTGAAGACGAACAAGGGATATCATTATGCAATCTGTGATGGTGGACTGAACCAACTGAAGTACGATGGACAGGTAAAGGGGATGCAGACACCAGAGATTGTCGTGATGAATCAAAGAAAAGAACGTGGTGAGAAAGAACGATATACCTTGTGTGGAAGTCTGTGTACCACTGCGGATGTACTTGCCACTATTGAGACAGAGCAGTTGGAGGTGGGAGATTTTCTGGCCTTTGGACGCACAGGAGCATATTCTGTGATGGAAGGTATGGCTGTTTTTCTGAGCCGGGAAATGCCGGCGGTCGTGTTGTATTCTAAGGCGGAGGGTGACCGTCTTGTCAGAGATTTCATCCTGACAGATTCACTGAATACACCAAATGAGGTAGAGAGGCAGGAATAGAAGCTTTGGGTTACACAACAATTACATTTTTGATATTTGTACTGCTGGTGACAGCAG
>JAQYAI010000132.1 GCA_029227655.1 bacterium
GATATCAGATCCGTATATGAAAAACTGGACCATTACAGAAAGGGTGGAAGAACAAATGAAGAAATTGATTCGAGTGAAATTGATTAATTGGCATAGATTTACAGATGCCACGATTGATTTTGAAAGCTCCACCCTGATTTCTGGGGAAAATGGTGCGGGGAAATCCACTTTGCTGGATGCCATCCAGTTTGTCATTACCTGTTCCACCAATTATTTTAATAAGGCGGCTCATGAAAATGGAAAAAGAAAACTAAGCGGATATGTCAGATGTAAGACGGGCCGTGAAAATAAGCCCTATGAGAGAACCGGGGAAATCAGTGCACATGTGGCATTAGAATTCTATGAGGAAGAAAAGAAGAAGTATTTTATCATCGGTGCCGTGATCGATTCCGCTTCCGAAGGGCAGGAAAAAACCGTACGTTATCTCATGAATGGAGTCCGGCTTGCGGATGAACTATTTTATTACGGAAAGGCGCCGAAATCCATTTCCCAGTTCCGAACAAGTAATACGAAAAAAATCACGCAGTGGTGCACGACGGATAAAGAAGCGAAATCGATGGTAAAGAACCGTTTGGGAAGAATTGAAGATAAATTTTTCAAACTGATCCCAAAAGCGCTTGCGTTTCGACCGATTAATGACATTAAGGACTTTGTGTATTCCTATGTGTTGGATGAAAAAGAAGTCAATATCGATATTTTACGTGAGAATGTAAGAACATATCAGGATCTGCAGCGTACATTGGAGAATATTAAAATCCGATTACAGCGATTAGAGGTGATTGAACACTATCATAAGCTGATCATGGATGGCATGCAGAAAGATGCGATGTATGAATATTTTCTTGGGCGGGCAGAAGCAGATATCTTGTCGGTATCTATTTCTGAGCTGAAAAATGCTGTTGAGCATGAAAAATTCAGACTGCAGGAATATAGTGGAAAGATTCTTGAACTGAAAAAAGAAAAGACTGAGCGACAGAAAATCAGGGATGATTTATACGCAGAACTTGCATCGGACCAGGCATTTATTGCGCGGGATGAACAAGAGAAAAAATTACAGGCTTTGGAAATCCGAAGGGAAGAATTACAATCGGAAAAAGAAGATTTGTTCAGAAGTGTGAATAAAGCGAAAGCGCAGACGAATCAGCTTTTGCAGGTTTCTGATGTGGCAGAATGTGTCAAGGTGTACGCAGAACAACTGAATAAGCTTGAGAAAATTTCAAATATCAGTGAGTTCAAGGATACACTGGCAGATGTGATCTCATATAAGGAAGAAATGAGTGGCAAAGTTTCCAGACGACTGTTTCATCTGGAAAATGAAATACGAATCTTGGATTCCGATAAACAGGAGACAGAATTACGGATTGCAAATTTAAAAAAGAAAAAATTATCTTATCCCGATGACGTAAACAGAGTGATTGAGGCTGTTCGAGAAGAGTTTATCCGAATTGGAAGAAAGCCGGAGCCGAGGATTTTATGTGAATTGCTGGAAATAACAGATGATTCATGGAGAAATGCCGTCGAAGGTTATTTAAACACACAGCGCTTCTATATTATCGTGGAGCCGGATAATTTCGACATTGCCTTAGGCACCTATGATAAGTTACGTAAAGAAGGAAAAGCATTTGGCGTGGGATTAATTAACACGCAAAAACTGGATGAATATGAGAAAGCGCCGGAAGGTTCAATTGCTACAGTAGTAACTTCTAAAAATAAGTATGCGAAAAGATACATCAATATGGTCCTTGGAAAAGTAATGATGTGTGAGCATTACAGTCAATTAAAAAAATACAAAACGGCAATTACAAAGGAGTGTATGAGATATCAGAATCACGTTGCAAGTGCAATTAAGCCGGAGATTTACAGAACTCCGTACATTGGACAAAACGCAATACGAGTGCAGTTGGAACAGGCGACGTTGCAATTGCAAGGACTTGTAAAACAGCTTTTGCAGAAACAGGAAATTCAACATAAGCTTGAAGAATTGCGGGAACCATTGGCATGGGATACAGAAACAGACATTAAATATAAGGTAGATGTACTGACGGAACTGAAGAATCTGGCCGCTCAGATGCAGCAGTGCAAAGAAAATATTGCAACTTTGGATAAGAATTCAGGTATGATCTTAAAAAGAATCCAATTATCTAAACTGGATGAAATCCTGGGACAGCTTGACGAAGACCTGAGCAGATGGAATCAGCGTTTGGGACAGATTCAAAACAGTATAGAAGAAAAACAGGCTAAAATCGAAGATACACAGGCGGCATATGCGGAGAAAAAGAGTGTTTATCTTGCATTTGCTGCAAAAGAAGAGCAGCATCTGATTCTTTGGAACAGCGAGTATGAGAAACAGACGAAAGACAAAGGATATGAACAATTTCGGGATAATTATGCCAGAAGGAAAAAGGCAAATCTGACAACGTTGGATGTCAACACCAAAAATATGGAAAAAAGTATGGTAGAATACAAGACTTCCCATGGCTTTGGGGCAGCGGCAACCTTGGAGGGCTATCCTGATTTTGAAATGGAATATCTCAAATTGAAAAATTCAGAATTATTAAATTATGAAGAAAAAGTCGAAAATGCAAGAAAATCGGCAGAAGACGAATTCAGAGAGCAGTTCCTTGCCAAATTGCAGGAAAATATGAAGAATGCACAGACGGAGTTTAAAGAACTGAATAAAGCATTGAAAGACATTCGTTTCAGCAGCGAGCAATATGAATTCTCCTTCATGCCAAGTAAGAGATACCGTCATTATTATGAAATGATCATGGACGATTTTAATGCGATGCAAGGGGAATCTATTTTTACCGGACTGTTCCATGAAAATCATAAAGAGGTCATTGATGAATTGTTTGAGAGGCTGGCGCTGGACACGGAAAATAATGTAAAAGCGCTTGATGAGTTTACCGACTACAGGACATATATGGATTATGACATTAAGATTGCCCACAGCGATGGAAGTTATTCTCTGTATTCAAAAGTGTGCGAGGAAAAGAGTGGTGGGGAGACACAGACTCCGTTCTATGTAACAGTGGCAGCATCCTTTGTTCAGCTATACAGGAGCGGAATCGGTGGAGAGACTGCCGGGCTGGTCATGTTTGACGAGGCATTTAACAATATGGATGATGAAAGAATCGGAGGGGTCTTGGAATTCCTTCGAAGATTGCCGCTTCAGATCATTATCGCCGCGCCGCCGGATAAGATTCAATATATCAGTCCCGGCGTAGAGCAGACCCTGCTGGTAATGACGGATGAAAAAGTAAGTTTTGTGGAGAAATATTATAATGGTTCCTTATGATAGAGTGATAGTAAATAAATTATTAGACACCTATGAATCAAGCTCGCTTTCAAGAGGAGAAAACGAGAGAACAATTCATATTGAAGTGCGGTTCACAAAAGCGCTCCTGCCGACATATTTTGATGAGAGTTCTGGAGAATACGAGAAAATTCATCTCATGATGCAGCAGTTAGAAGACCGAAAACTGATTCAGATTATTTGGAAAGATAACAAAAAAGGACACGTTATTTTAAAAATCCGCCTAAATGTGGAAGAAGTAGATAAGGCTTATCTTTATGTGAAGCGTATCCCAAAGGCGAATCAAGTTGCAGACAATATCGAAATGCTGGAACAAATGCTGGAGCACACAGATGCCCCTGTGTGCAAAAGCTTCATAGAGTATTTGCTGGAACGTCTGCAGACAAACAAACCAGTGAAGGAATTTATACAATTAGACAATCCAGAGGAAACGAAAAAGCTGCTTGTGGCAGTCCGGGCGGTAGAGAATAACACGAAACAATTGTATCTGAGAGAATTTTCCATCCTGACATTTCAGGATAGCAAGATATTTGAGCAGATCGTGGGAAAAGTTCACCGCATTTTCTGTAGGTTTGACAATACGTATAAAAGCAAGGACCTGGCAGAATGGCTTTCAGAGTACAATATTTACCAGACACCGAACTTTGTGTATCTAAAGGGAGAAGCCAGCATACGAATCAGAGGTGAAGAAGTAAATTTATCTGTTTTTAAACAAGGACTGGGAGTTTCCGGAGAGGATATTGATGAAATAGAAATTCTTAGAACAACAAAAATAGAAAAAGTTGTGACAATAGAAAATCTGACGACCTATTTCCGCTGGCAGGAACCAGACAGTTTCATTATCTATCTGGGTGGCTATCACAATACAGTTCGTAGGAATCTGCTAAATAAGATTTACGAGGTTTTTCCAGAAGTAAGCTATTATCATTTTGGGGATATGGATGCCGGAGGCTTTGAAATTTATCGGGATTTGTGTGAGAAGACTGGAATTCCGTTTGAAATGTATCACATGAATCTGGATATCCTGCGGGAATATGAAAAATATGGGAAGACACTGACAGATAACGACAGAAAACGGTTAGAAGCAATGCAGGGGCAGGAAGATTTACAGGAGTTGATTGCCTATATGCTGGAGCATAATGTTAAGTTAGAGCAGGAGTGTATAGAGATTGGTGATTTATGATGAAAATTGGAGGCGCTATGAATGAGAGTCAGATTTCGAATCGCATGTACGCTCTGATCTGCCAGTCGGATGGGATTAAGGCGCGAGAGATTGCGAAGCAATTGCACATGGACCGGACGACGGTGAACCGCCTGCTGTACTGCTATCCGTTCATTCATGATCTTTGTTACCGGGATGCGGATTATAACTGGCATGGCTACATTCGCCAGACCCGTCCGCATACGGGACTGGAAGCGTACAGCGGTTATTATTCGACCGTGTCAGAGTTCCTGAAATACACAGAGGAAGAGTGGTTTGCCCAGTTGCAGGAAGGATGCAGGCGAATCGGCCGAAACTTAAATGATACGAGAGGTCTTTTTCATTCTTTTCGTGATGCCAGAGAAACCATGGTACATTTATTCGAAGATCTGAATGGAAACGTGGATTTCAATCATTGGGAAATCGTATTTGAGCTTCGAATCAAACGTTCCCATTCGATTCGGATTTATGCAGATGTTCTGGTGATAACTGATGCGCAAGTATTTTCTTTCGAATTCAAGATGAAAGATAAGATCGAACTAGAAGAAGTGGAGCAGGCAGCAAAATACACTTCTTATCAGGAAGTGTTATTCGGACCAGAATATGATGTGATTCCAGTGCTTGTTCTGACAAGAGCAACAGATTTATATACATACGTTCCGATTGGAAGGTCAACAGCAGAGCTGCCGGTATGCTCAGGGGATATGTTGTTTAATATTTTTGATGAATATTTGGGATTTTTTGATTAAGGTGGAGAAATTTCATAATCTATGATAAGATGAATCCGAACATGGAAAATGTAATTATTTGGAGGAAATGAACATGAAAATTGCAGTAACATACGACAATGGAGAAGTATTTCAGCATTTTGGACACACAGAAAATTTTAAAGTATACGAAGTAGAAGATGGTAAAGTTGTGAGCAGTGAAATCATTGCGTCAAACTGCTCTGGTCATGATGCACTTGCAGGGTTTGTTGCAGGGGAAGGAATTGCAGTTGTTCTTTGCGGCGGAATTGGAGAAGGCGCACAGAACGCACTTTCCGAAGCTGGAATTGAAGTAATTTCTGGAACAGAAGGAAATACAGATGAAGTTGTAGAAGCTTATTTAAGAGGAGAACTCACTTCAGCAGGAGTAAATTGTGATCACCATGACCACGAAGAAGAACAGTCTTGTGGCTGCGGTGGTTGTAGCGGTGGCTGCGGTGGTTGTGGCGGCGGCTGTGGCGGTGCACCACGCATTATCTTAGAAGGAAAAAATGCTGGAAAAACATGTAAGGTACATTATACAGGAACATTTAATGATGGCACAAAGTTTGATTCTTCTTATGACCGTGGACAACCACTGAAATTTATCTGTGGTGCAGGCATGATGATCAAAGGATTCGATGCCGCTGTTGTAAATATGGAAGTTGGACAGGTGATCGATGTACATCTTATGCCGGAAGAAGCATATGGCATGCCAGATCCGAACGCAGTTATGACATTTGAAATTGCACAGCTCCCAGGTTCTGAAGACCTGACAGTTGGTCAGCAGGTCTATCTGTCAAATGCAATGGGACAGCCATTCCCAGTGAAAGTTGTGGCAAAAGATGACACTACGATTACACTGGATGCAAATCATGAAATGGCTGGAAAAGAACTGAACTTCAAAATCGAACTTGTAGAAGTGCAGTAAGAAAAGAAGAAGCTAAGAAAAAGAGAATAGTAGTGAAATAAGAAATAGCTGGCCTGATTTATGGACAGCTATTTCTGTATTATAGAGACAACAAAACAATGACGAAAGTAATTCGTTTATCAGGAGTGAAAGGTGGTTATTATGGGAAGATACAGATACGATGGTGGTGGACATTGTCCAGAATGTGATGGTACAGGAGATAGTCATTATCCAGGATGTACTTATGATGGAACATATAGACGGAGGGTTGAATTATGGATGAAATGTATTTCACAATAACAGGATGTAATCATTATTACGGAAATGAATTTATGGAAAAGGGAATGAAAGTAAAGCTGGTTAAAGAGCCGGATAATGTACATGACAAAGAAGCAATACAGGTACAGATAAAAGGTCTTGGAACATGTGGTTATGTGGCGAACAGCCCCTATACTGTAAAAGGCGAATCTATGAGTGCAGGAAGATTGTACGATAAGATTGGTGATGAGGCAAAAGGAAAGATTGTATTTGTAATTGATGGTGGGGCTATTTGCCGGATCACAGATACGGGGATGGAGTAGGAGAAGAGAAATAGAAGTGGAAGAGGGGAGAATATGAAGAAAGGTAAAATGTATAATTGTTGGAAAATAATAGTAATTACAGTGATGGTAATGTTGTTTATAAGTGGATGCAGTAATCCTGTAGATTCAGATCCTTTCGAGGAATATAAAGAAATGCATACGCCAGACTATACATATTTGTTGGAAGAACGATATGAAACGAAAGAGAAATTGTATAAGGAGATTGTAGATTTATCCGTGTGGGGGATGGAAAAAGAGAATGCGATAAGAAAGGCTTTTGAACGCAAAGGAGAACTCGATTATTCTGAGTCTTACCGTATAGATAAAGAAACAGAATTAGATGATTACATAAAAAGAAAAAGTATATCAAATATGGATGCATATGGCTTTCGAGATGTTCAGGAAGAATTGTTAAAAGAATGCACGCAAGAAGTAGTATCGCATTATAAGAAAATATTAAGGCGAGTCAGTGCTGAGGTTATCAGCTACGAGGAGAAGGCCTATAAAGACTTGGCAACTAGATTGTTTGCAATTGCACGATCAGAGGCCGGGAGACGCGAAAATGATTATGAAGAAATGTTTTACTGGTTAATCTATGATTTGGAATATGATATTTTTTATACGCTGTATCCTGAAGAATTACTGGAAGGCGCAAAAATGACCATTGACAGGGCATATGAGAAAGATGATTTGCTGCGTGTGGCAGATTTTTTGAAAGATATAGGAAAATATGAAGAGTATGAGGCTCAAATTGAAAGTGCAAAGAATGCTATCGATGAAAGAAATAGATGTGACTATGAGGGATGCACATCACTTGCGTTAACTAGCATCGAGGGAAAAGCAGGAAAATATTGTTATTATCACGCTGATTATCTTACCGGAAAATTAGGAAGATCTCATAAAAATTATTCAAGTACGCAATCTAATAACCATACTGTGAAAGATGATCCATATGATGTGTATGATTATTCGGACCCTGAAGATTTCTATTATGATAATTATGATGATTTCTATGATTACGAAGATGCAGAAGACTATTACGATGAAGCATGGGATGAGTAGTTGCTGAGAAAATGCTTTCAGTAAAGATAAAGAGATTATACTTGACTTTTAGTGAGCCAAAGGCGCTTCAAACCCTGGCGAATTTTAAAAATATTGAGTTGAAAATGTTTGTCACGGAGAATGACAAAGAAGGATTTCATACCAAGGGATACATTTTCAAAAAAGAAGAAATGTATCGAATTATTGTTGGTAGCTCGAATATGACGCTCAGTGCACTCACAACAAATCGTGAATGGAATACGAAGATTGTTTCTACAGAGCAAGGTGAGTATACCCAGAACGTAGTGGCAGAGTTTGACGAGTTATGGAATGCAAAGCAGTCGTTGTCGTTTGAGCAGTTTATTGAGGCATACACAAACCTTTATACGAAGAATAAAATTATTCAGAAACAGAAAGAAATTGCCAGACAGGCAGAAATTCCGTCTTTGGAAATGTATCGTTTGCAGCCGAATTCTATGCAGGTTGGTTTTATAAATAATCTGCGGAAAATATATGAAGCGGGAGAAGATCGGGCCTTATTGATTTCTGCAACGGGTACTGGAAAAACATATGCGTCTGCGTTTGCAGCTAGAGAGTTGGGATTTAAGCGTGTGCTCTTCTTAGTACATCGAAATCAAATTGCAAAACAGGCGATGAAATCCTATCGAAAAGTATTTGATGGTAAAGTTTCTATGGGAATGGTTACCGGAAAATATCAAGATTATGATGCGGATTTTGTGTTCGCAACGGTACAGACATTAAGCAAAGAAGATACGTTAAAGAGATATAAAAAAGATGATTGGGACTTGATTATTATTGATGAAGCACATCATAGTTCGGCTGACAGCTATAAGAAAATTATGGATTATTTTACGCCGAAGTTATGGCTGGGAATGACAGCTACGCCGGACAAGCGCGATGATAATTTGGAAGGCAGAAATATTTATGAAATCTTTAATCATCAGATTGCTTATGAAATTCGTTTGCAAAATGCAATGGAAGAGGATTTGCTGTGTCCATTCCATTATTTTGGAATTACTGATTTGGAAGTGATTGCAGATGCAGGAAAATCTGCCGAAGAAAGGGTGGAAAATTTCCGATATTTAACATCGGATGAGCGTGTGTTAAATGTAATGAAGCAGGCGGAATTTTTTGGATATAGCGGTGAAAGAGTAAAAGGACTTATTTTCTGTAGCCGAATCGAAGAGGCAAAAGAGTTATCAAAGAAGTTCAATGAAAAAGGTTGGCGGACGCTGGTGCTCAGCGGTAGTGATTCCGAGTCTGTAAGGACCGCTGCAATCGAGCGCCTTGCGGGCGATGAGGCGGAGGATGCGTTAGATTATATTATTTCCGTAGATATTTTCTCAGAAGGTGTGGATGTTCCGGAAATCAATCAGGTGATCATGCTTCGACCAACAGAATCACCAATTGTATTTATTCAGCAGTTGGGACGTGGGCTTCGTAAAGCAGAAGAGAAAGAATATGTTGTTGTAATTGATTTTATTGGAAATTATCGGAATAACTTTATGATTCCGATTGCACTCTCTGGGGATAGAAGTTATAACAAAGACAATATTCGCCGTTATGTAACCGAAGGTGGCCGTGTGATTCCTGGGGCAAGTACGATCCATTTTGATGAAATTTCTCGAAAGAGAATTTTCCAGGCGATTGATAATGCGAACTTTAGTGATATTAAATTGATTCGCGAGAACTATACTAACTTGAAGAATAAGTTGGGACACATTCCGGCACTTGCAGATTTTGATAAATACGGCGAAATGGATGTTCTGAGAATATTTGATAATAATAGCTTGGGGTCCTATTACAAGTTTCTTGTGAAATATGAAAAAGAATATATCATCCGATTGTCAAAAGATGAAGAAATGGTAATCGAATTTGTTTCGAAAAAGTTGGCAAGCGGAAAACGAATTCACGAACTGGAATTATTAAAACGTTTGCTTACATATCAGCATGGGTTGATGGGACTTTTGAAGCAATCATTAAGTGAAAATTACCATTGTTCTATGGATGAAAATTGTGCGGAAAATGTGGTAAATATGATGACAAATGAATTCCCAACAAGTGCAGCGAAGAAGACCTATTCGCAATGCGTATTTTTGGAAAAAGAAGGCTCGGATTATTGCGTGTCGAAATCATTTGGTGAGATGTTAGAGAATGAAGACTTCTATCAAATCTTAAAAGAACTGGTGGATTTCGGTATTGCACGCTATAAAGAAAATTTTAGTATGCGATATCAGGATACGGATTTGGTTCTTTACCAGAAATATACATACGAAGATGCCTGTCGTTTGCTGCATTGGGAAAGAAACGAAGTGCCATTGAATATTGGTGGCTACAAGTATGACAAGAAAACAAAAACATTTCCGGTGTTCATCAATTATGACAAGAAGGAAGACATCAGTGACACGACAAAATACGAAGACCATTTTACAAGCTATAATCGCTTAATAGCGATTTCCAAAAGTGGCAGAAGTATTGATTCTGAGGATGTGCAAAATTTTATTCATGCGAAAGAACGAGGAATAGATGTGCATCTTTTTGTAAGAAAAAATAAAGACGATAAAATATCAAAAGAATTCTATTATCTTGGAAGAATGACTTCGACTGGAATGGTGAAAGAATTTACGATGCCAAATACCGATAAAACAGCAGTAGAGATCGAATGGGCATTAGATACTCCGGTGAGAGAAGATATTTACGAGTATATTGTAAATGGATAATAGAGACGATGGGAGACAAGATGAAAACAATTAGAGTAGTGGCAGCGATTATAATTGATCATGATAAAGTATTCGCAACCCAGCGCGGATATGGCGAATTCAAAGACGGATGGGAATTCCCGGGCGGGAAAATTGAACCAGACGAATCACCAGAAAATGCCATTGTAAGAGAAATCAAAGAAGAACTGGATACCGAAGTTGAGGTAATTAGATTGCTGGATACTGTAGAATATGACTATCCGAACTTCCACTTGTCGATGGACTGCTTTATCTGTAAGATCAAATCCGGTGATTTGACTTTGAAAGAACATGAGGCAGCAGCTTGGTTGACGAAAGAGACACTGTATAGTGTGGATTGGCTTCCGGCGGATAGGGGATTGATTGGTAAGATCGAAGGATATCTGGGAGAGGAAGGCAACAGGTGTTAAATATTGTGTAGGAGTGAGAATGATGCAATTTACAGATAATTATCCTAAAAATTGGAAGGATTTGCAGGATAAAGTTGCAATACTGCTGTACCAAGCTGGATATCATACAATAAGTCCATGTAAAATAGAAACCGCCAGAGGAACAGTTGAGGTATGGAAATCTATGGTGCCACGGGAAGTTATGGAAGTGGAAAAGCATCAAGATTTCAAGAAGGATGGTTTACTAAATCGAAGAAATAAAAAATTTCATGCGTTGGAGAAGTGTAGGAGAAGGAGAAATACAATGGTAGATTACGCTACTGGTATACGAACCATCATTTGTGATGAAGAATGGATGGTAATGCTGCAGTAAAAGGGTCTGAATAGATTTATAATCCATGGTCTATGCTGCGCTAAAATGCGAGACAGTTTTATGAAGACATATTATCTGAACTTAATGGGGAGGGAATATTGAGTTCAAATTTTCTCCTTATTGGGTTAAATGTTAAAGTAGGCGAATAATATGAAGTCCGTAGAAGCATTGGAATATTTCAGAAGAGAACAATGATTTGGAAGTGTATTTCGCGTATGATTTGGGAGAATCATGGTTATTTGAAGGAGAAAATAAAGATATCGTTATTGTCTACGGAAAGCAAGGGATTACAATTGATAAGAAAAACGGAGAATTGAAGGTGTTTTACTTGCCTGATGAAGAGAAAGTTCAAACTGTTCGATGAAGTCATTGAGGTTGAAGTGGCAGATCAGCGTAAGTTAAGATTTATTTAAGGAAGTTTATTCAAATGATTTTGTCTCTTTTTGATTCAGTTTAACCGCAAAGCTGAATAGTTATTAAAAGTCAATTTTTTTGCACCTGATCTTGATATTATTTCTGTGTATGTTATAATATAGAGGATTTTTGATCGAAGAAAGGTTCGATCACGTATAAAGGAGATTATTATGAAAATTGGTATTTTAGATGCTGATTTAATGGATCATGGTACAAGACATCCAAATTTAGCATTGATGAAAATATCTGGATATTATAAAGAACAGGGACATGATGTTGAGTTAATTTACCGGTCATATAGAGATGCTTACGAATATGATGAAATTTATATATCTAAAGTTTTTACCTTTTCTGATATTCCAGATTGGCTTGTAAATTTGCCTAATGTGCATATCGGTGGAACTGGTTTTTTCCCTGATGGGGGTCCAGATTTACCTTATGACATTGAGCATCATAAACCGGATTATGATCTGTATACAAAATATGTAAATGAACAGATAGAATCTGGAAAAAGCCGAACTTATTTTGCAGATTATCTTGATTACTCTATTGGATTTACAACAAGAGGCTGTTTCAGAAAGTGTTCTTTCTGTGTAAATAAAAAATATGATCATGCTTTCAGACATTCTAAAGTTGAAGAGTTTTATGATGAAAGTAAACCTTATATTTATTTGTGGGATGATAACATTTTGGCCTATCCACACTGGGAAGAAGTTTTGGATGAATTAGAAGCAACAGGGAAACCTTTCCAATTTAGACAGGGTATAGATTTGCGATTAATGAATGATAGGAAAGCATATCGTTTTACACATACGAGATATCATGGGGACTTCATATTTGCCTTTGATCATCTTGAAGATACAGAGAAGATTATTGAAAAAGTTCAGTTATGGAAAAGATATTCTTCTCGTGTTTGTAAAATGTATGTTATCAGTGGATATGATTCTCAAGATGAAAAAGATATTGAAGGAGTATTTTTTAGAATAGCAACATTAATGAAATATGGAAGTCTTCCTTACATTATGAGATATGAAAAATATAAGGAAAGTCCATATAAAGGAATGTACATAGAGTTAGCTCGTTGGTGTAATCAGCCAAACTTCTTTAAAAAGAAATCATTTAGAGAGTTCTGTATCGCCAACCAAGAGTATAAGAAGAATCAAGAAACTAATTGTGCAGCATATCAAACTATGATTGATTTTGAAGAAAAGTTCCCTGAGATTGCTAGAAAATATTTTGATTTGAGATTTGACAATGAAAATCTTTATGTTCGGCAGTATGGCTATGGAAGAAGGTATGAGAATAAGCCGTTATGTAGTCATTGTCAAAAGAAAGGCATTTGTTGGAATAATATTTTTGATGAAGATCCTGAAACTGAAAAGAAATTTCTTAAGTTATATTATGAAAAAGAAATTGATTTGCAGTGCTTAACATATGGGAACTCGGAATGTAACGATAAGGATGTTATAGCTGATAGATTGATCCAAATTTTACTGAAGTATACCTTGGAAGAAATTGTTGATATTATTATCAGCTCTGAGAATCTTGAAAATGTTAGTAAAGATAATATTCCTCAATACAGCGATCTGAATGATGCGTTCTATGAAGTAAATAAAATTCTTGTTGATTCAGAGCAAGAATTGACATTTGAAGAATTGGGCTACTATTTAGGAAAGCTTCATGAGAATATGAATGACGGATTGGTGGCACAAAAGAAATATGGAGAAAATCATGCGAAACTAGCTGTCTTATTAGATTTGGCGTGCATTAGCAAGACGGGAAATCAATCCCACATTTATTCATCTGTATTTGGAAAGAGATTTTATCTCCTATCGGATTGCGAGAAGAAGAATCTTATCAAGAAGCTTTGCTTGCGCATTCCAATTATTCAAAGGGTCTTTAAAGTAGGATCTGCAGCGCAGATCAATGAAGAAATTAAAATATTATCCCCGTCAACTCAAAATAGAAGAAGATCTAATGTAGAAAATGTGTTAAGATCGATCATAGAAGGTGAGAAGGCTTTAGCCTTCAGAATTGAGTATGATTGCGGGTGATTTTCTTGAGTAAAAATTTCATAAAATTAAATTTGAAATCCAGCTATGAATCTGGGCAAGATGATCTCGTGGAAGAATTCTATGCCCCGGTTTTAGGATGTGCAACATCCTATGACCGCATAGCTGGTTTTTTTACGTCCTCTAGTCTTGCCATAGCTGCAAAAGGTATGGCTGATTTTATTAGAAATCATGGTACTATGCGCTTGATCGCATGCCCGAGATTAGACGAAGAGGATGTTAAAGTATTAGAATTGGTAAATTCCAATCCTGAAACTTTTTTTGATGAAAAGTATCAAAATATGTTTACTGATCTTGAAGATTCACTTCAGGATCAACATATAGCAGCTTTGGGATGGATGGTAGCAAACGGATACCTTGAAATCAAATTGGCGGTTGTTACAGATGGTGGAAAGTTTTGTACTGGTAGTGAGGTTGAGCAGAGCGGCATTTTTCATCAGAAAGTTGGAATACTTACAGATGCAGAAGGAAATAAGATTTCTTTCAGTGGTTCAATTAATGAAACTGCGTCTGGGTGGTTGAACAACGTCGAGGAGTTTAAAGTTTTCTCATCATGGAATGAGGAGAAAAAGTATTTGCTACAGGATGAGCAGAAGTTTGATGAGTTTTGGAAAAATAAAAGGAAAAATGTCTGTACCTATGATTTGCCTACATCGGTAAAAAAGAGGATTATTGAAAAGTCAAAAGCTTTTTCTAAAGAGCACAGTATCACGAAAAGTTACAAAAAGTACAGTTCTAAGAAACAGATTTTTGATTCTAACTTGAGCTTATTCTTTTATCAAAAAGAAGCTATTAAGAAATGGATCAATAATGATTTTAAATTATTGTTCCAGATGGCAACAGGTACTGGTAAAACTCGTACTGCGTTTGGGTGTATTGCAGAATTACTATTAATCCAAAAAAAATTTATTGTAGTTGTTGCTTGTCCTCAAGGTACACTTTCACTCCAATGGAAATCCGAGATTGAAAAATTGCCATTTGACTTTGGCATGTCTGAAGTTATTGATGGAACGAATAAGAGATGGAAAAGCTCATTACAAGAGATTGTATTGAGGATTGCCACGGGCTTTTATGATACGGCCATTATCTTCACGACTCACACTACTGGTGCTAAGGAAGACTTTACAAATGTGATCAACAATAGTGATCCTGATATTAAATATTTATTTATAGGAGACGAAGCTCATGGTTTAGGGGCTTCAGAAAGTCGAAAGGCGTTATTGGAACGCTATGATTATCGAATTGGGTTAAGTGCTACACCCAGTAGATGGTTTGATGAAAGTGGTACTAAGGTATTAGATACATATTTTGGAGAAGATACTTTTGAATTCTCTATTCGTGATGCATTAACTACTGTAAATCCATTAACAGGCAGGCCCTTTCTTGTCCCTTACACATACAACTTGGAGTTCGTGGATCTTACAGAAAAAGAATTGATAGACTACTCAAAGATCTCGAAAGATGTTCGGAAACTGAGTACGTTCTCTAAAGATTCTGATGAATACGCACAGAAAATGGAACGCTTGTTATTCAAGCGGGCAAACATAATTAAAGATGCAGAAAACAAATATATAAAATTAAAAAAAATCTTGTTGTCAATGGAAGAAATCAAAGATCTTATCATTTTTGTTTCACCAGAACAAAAAGATAGGGTGATGCAGTTGATGTATGAATTGAGAATCCCTGCTCATTCATTTACACAGGAAGCAGGAACAGTAATTTCTGAAAAATATGAAGGATTGACAGAGAGACAGCATATCATAAAACATTTTAAAGAAGGGCATTTTAAGGTTTTAGTTGCGATAAAATGTTTAGATGAAGGAATTGACATTCCAAGTGCTCAAAATGCTATTTTGCTGGCAAGTTCCACAAATCCAAGAGAATATGTGCAAAGAATAGGTCGTGTTATTCGCCAGGCTCCGGATAAAACGAAGGCTAATATCTGGGATATTACCATACGCCCTAGTGTGAAAAAATTATCTGATCCTGATTTGATTGAATTTGAAAAAATGATTTGTGATAAAGAAAAGAATCGCATATACGATATTGCGGAAAATGCATCGAACAATATAGAGGCATTGAAGAAACTATATGAGGAAATGGGGGAATAAAGATGGCCTTAAGCAAAACTATTTTAAAGAAAGTAGCTGAAAAAACAAAAAAGGATAAGAAACAACAGGATTTTATTCTTACAATTCTAGATGAAGAAAACAAAGGTATTGGACAATTCAAAAAGAAATACAAAGCAGAAATTGAAAGGGCTGTAAAAGGTGAAAAATGATGAGGATTGAACGTGTTGAAATTAAGAATTTTAGGCAATACAAGAATGTTGTTTTTGACTTTGAGAAAACCGGGAAATACGATTTACACATTATTCTTGGTAACAATGGTATTGGTAAGACAAATTTGCTGAATGCTATCTCATGGTGTTTATATGGGAAAGAATCTCACCTTGGTAATGAAAAGAGTGCAAGAAAACGCATCAATAGTACTGTTTTAGAAGATGCTATCGAAGCTGGTGAACCTAAGTGTTGCGTCACTGTAGCGGTAACAATAGGTGTTGATAATAAGCGTATTAAATTCGAAAGAAGTCAAGAGTTTAAGGCAAATAAAGATGCTTTTGAATTTAAGCCTTCTTTTGTAGTTACGGTTATTGCTCCTACGGGCAATGATGTTATTACTGATTCTGAACGTATCGATAATTTGATAAAACAGTATCTTCCTGAAGACATTAAGGAATATTTCTTCTTTGATGGAGAACAATTGGATAAGTACTTTATCAGTAATCAGGGAGAAAAAATACATCAAGCTATTTTTAACATTTCTCAGGTGAACCTTTTGGATTCAATGAGTGACAGATTAGGGAAAGTTATTCATGATTTTCAAATTGATGCTGGAAGCAAGAATGTTGGAATTAAAGATCTCAATGCAAAGAAGTCTGCAAAAGAAATGAGCGTTAACGACTTGAAAATGCGAATTGCAGAGTGTAAAAAACAGATTAGCCTTGCGGATTCAGAGATTACAATTTGTAATGAATATCTGGCAGGAAAAGATGGGGTTCCGGATAAAGAGAAGGAGTATCAGGAAGTATCTTACCAAATTGAAGCAAAGGAAGTAGAATTTGCGAATCATATGATTTCTTTTAACTACTTTATACGGGAGTATAAGGTTTTATTTGCAATGTATCCAAAACTCAAGAAAACGTTAAATCTTGTGAATGAGAAAGAGGGACAGGGTCAATTACCACCTAACATCGACCGTCAGTTTCTTGAAAGAATGCTGAAATATCATAAATGTCTAATATGTGACCGCGATATGGATGATACAGAAGAAGAAGCTGTCAGAGGATTACTAAAACAGTTGGAATTATCAACAACGGTATCACATCTTCTTGTTAAAATGAAGGGTCCTCTGGAAGATTCAATTGAACGTTGTCAGAGATATCCAGAAGCGAGGGCGGCTCTTGTGGAAAAAGAAAAAAGTCTTACAGCTGAATTAAAACAGCTCAGGGAAAGGTTTGATAAGCTAGATGCATTCCTTAAAAATTATTCAGATAAAGATAAAATTCGTGAAATGCATGAGAAACGTTCTAAGTTCCAAGATTTGAAAAAGAAAAATGAGGAGGATCGAATTAAACTGGAAGTTCAGTTAGATAATGCACAGAAAGAGTTAGCTTCTATCGAAAATGAATTGGCAAAAGCGATTCAGAAGCAGGAAGATCTTGCCGAATTAGAGAAAAAGATAGTGTTTGCAAAGAAATCATTATCCATTGTAAGGGAAATCGAGATGGAAATGATGGATGAGGTAAAAGACAAGATGACCGTTGAAACAATGAATATTTTTGGAAAGCTAGACTGGAAAACAAAAACTTTTGATCATATCGAGTTAGATGATTCCTACAATCTCGAATTGTTTGATAGTTATGGGTATCCAATGGTTGGCGCTTGTAGTGCGGCTGAACGAGCTTTGTTAGCGCTTTCATTTACTTTGGCGTTGCAAAAAGTTTCTGGATATGATTCTATGCTATTTATCGATACGCCAGTTGGCCGTGTCGATTTAGAAAATAGAGCTAATTTTGCAGAGGTACTGAATCAGTTGTCAGAGAACAAGCAGGTTATTATGACTTTTACTCCATCAGAATATTCCCAGGAAATTCGTAACGTATTAGAACCTTGTTCAAGTACATATAAAGAGCTTGTAACCGTTGATGAAAAAGAAACTTATATTAAGTAGGTGATAGAATGGAAAAATCTGTGAAAATACTAAATTGCTCCGGAGATGCAAAAAAGACAATCGAAAGAATCGATTCGTCTAAGCTCTTGAGCTTAGATACAAAGAACTGCTCTCGAATGGAATTGTTCTTATTTGCTATGGCACTCGGTATAGAAAGTGGAATTGAATCTGATTTAACAAAGACTGATACATTAGTCAGAGGAGAATACATTAATACAAAGAATGAAACATACTTGTATTCAACATACATTGGAGATATGGACAATACTGACGATCTGGAGGAATTAAACGACGTCGGAAAGGTATATTCTAAAGCACAGAAGTATGCAAATACAGGATTTAAGTTAATCAATGGATATTTTGAAAAGGCAGAAGAAGTTGTGAGACTTGAATTATTAAAAGAATTGGATGAATCATTTAAGAATTTGATGGAGGATTAGTAGAGGTCTAGGTGAAGTAAATGATATACCATAGCAAGCATGATGCTAAGCACGGGGCAGAAAAGTTTGATGAAAGACACAGGGACAAAAAAAGTTGTATGTCTATATGTTATAACAAAATAGTAAGGATTAAAATGCATTTAAGAAATAATTCGTCTTGCAAAAAAATATTATAGGAGAAAGAAATGGAAAAAAGAACAAAATATTTTACAAAGTGGCTTCTAATTGAATATAATAATGCGGCAATAAGAGAAAAAAGAAATAGAGCCTTAAAAGAAGAATTTTTAGAAAGTTTAAATGATGAACATGTTTTTCCAATAGTATTCTATATGTATCATTCAAAAGATGAAATTAGAGTTCAAATTTTCTTTTTTGAACAGGGAACTGGCTTTTTGGATATGACGCTTGAGCGATACGATATGTTACCTACTGCAATTTGGAATGAAAAAGAACAAAAAATGCAACTTGAAACAGAAGACGAAATAAGGTCAAGATTCCCTTATAAAAATAGAGAATGGACAGATATAGTTGTAAAAAAGCCATACCGAAAACAGGATAAATTTAGAAAAGATGTATTGAAAGCCTATGATAGCAAATGTGCTGTTTGTGGTATACAAGAACCTAAGATTTTACGAGCAGCGCACATTGTTCCAGTTGCAGAGGGTGGTAGCGATGAAATTTCAAATGGTATCTGCCTTTGCACGAATCATGAAATTGCATTTGATAATGGGCTTTTAAAAATTAAACCAAACGGAAGTATTGAAGTTGTTAGTCAAGACCTAAAAGGGGTATTTGATAGGATTGTATATCCAAATAATAAAGAAGAATATCCTAGCGAAGAGTACTTACAAATGAAATATGATAATAATTTTGAATAAGACCTAAAATCCGTTTCTTCAAGAAATATATGGCTACATAATGGTATTTTTCTACTCGATTTTTGTACATGAGCTTTATCAAGCCAACCTGATAGACGAAAATCAGTATAGCAAAATGCCCAAAACATTAATGAATCAGTTCAGGCAAAGGTTTTTGAAAAAGAAAGCTGAGGTAGGGAAACCGCATCTTGATACGATTCGGGAAGAAATGGAAATAGATTTTAACCATTTTGCATATGACATGATTCTTACTGTTGATAAGCATGATAAAAGCAAATTATATTCCATAAATTTGGGACTTTGGGATTTGCAAAGAGTGGAAAGAGAAAAATTAGAATTATTTAATTCATTAGCGGGATATCCGGAAAAGCTTATAAAGGAACTTCTTTATGACATAGTAGACCAGAAAGTCGCAGATGCTCTTATTCAAAAATATGATGCGGTATGTGAGACCCATGCTGCGGAAATAGAGAATAAAATGTCTCCTGTAAAATATCCTTATGCCAGTGCAGTATTTTTCAAAAACCCAGAGCCAGAAGAACAAGATAAATATACGATCATGTATTATTATTCTTACTTTTCATTATTCAGCATGCTGGATGAATTTGTGCCAACGCTGAAAAACGAAGGAGAAGTATTTCATTTCGATATATCATATTCTATAATGAAACTGAAATAGATGCTTATTTGTACGTTTGGTGATGCTATCCGTGGGCAGGATACGCGAGTAGTTCAAAAGATAAATAAGCAGGTGGAAGACTGTTTTGGGGGAACGGATGCTTTTAAGTTAAACAGACGATTGCGAAATAACCTTCATTATAAAGAAGTTGACAAGCTTTCTGATTCGGAATTAGAAAGAATTGATGATTTTCAGAGAAGGTATATTGGAATGGTACTGTCTATCTTTAATGAGAATATTAAGTTTAAATTTGGAAAGTGGTATCGTTTCATCAAATGGATTGCTGATCATACGGAGACCAAAATGGTGGAAGAAAAGAAGAAATAAACTCTTGCTTTATTCGGAATAATGATGAATATTATTCCGAATAAAAGATTGATATTGTTCGGGAAAATGTGCATGTGTGAAAGCGGAGGTTAGAAAGTAAAAACTTTGTGGTACAAAGGGGGAAAAGTAATGTTTCCAATAATTGATAAGAAAATGACAGGAATCCATTTGCGAAAAATTATGGACGCCAAGGGATTATCAGTGAAAGATATTCAGCAGTACCTGGGACTTGGAAGTGTCCAGAGTGTCTATCATTGGCTGAATGGACTTAGTATGCCAACTATCGATAATCTGTATGCACTTAGTGAGTTATTTCAAATGCCAGTAGATGATTTGCTGTGTGGAAATAGACGATACACTCCAACAAGTATACAGTACTCTTCGATGAAACGTTTATGTGCGTATTATGAAAAGATTAAGGAATACAAAGCTGCATAGAAATACAGGTATAGTTGTAGCAAGTAATTTCCTTGTCGAAATTTTTATACTACAAGTTCAATGACAAATGAGAAATCTTCCCTTACAATTATTCCTATAAGGATTTGGAAATAATTTGAAGGAGGACTTTTTATGAGCGAAAAGATGTTAGTAACACAGGCTCTGGACGAGAGAGATCTGTTGGTAAAGAAAATAACTGATAAAATTGAGAAAGCAAGCTTCGTAGATACAATTAAACCAAATGAGGACAAAGTGTATGCAAAGAGGATTGATAAGGCAGAGTATGCGAAAGAAGCAGAAGCTGCCTATCAGCAGATTAATGACTTGATGGAACGTTTTCAAAAGATTGATGCCGCAATTGTGGATTCGAATGCAAAGACACAGGTGAGAACTTCTTATGGAACTTTTACTGTAGCCGGAGCAATTTCGCTTAGAAGCAGACTTCGTGGCATGGACTCTTATGACGGAGATGCTGATTTCGAAGGTAAACTTCAGGAAAAACTAAATAATGAATACAATGAACGTGTACGTTTTTGCGATATGAAGAACAGTCAACTTCAGAATACAGCAGAAAGCATGAGATTAAGTATTTTGGGGCGCGATACAAAGGCGAAAGATGACAAGCCATTAGGTGTGGTTGAGGCATATGTAAAAGAAAATACTACAGAGCTCGTGGACCCTTTGGATGTAAAGAAGAAGTTAGAATTACTTGAAGAAAAGAGAAGTATTCTGCTTACGGAATTGGATACGCAGATTAAAGTATCCAATGCAACCACATTTATTGAAATAGCATAAAGGGATTGTCTGCATTACGAAAATCCTAAACTCAGTTTCCCTGTAACGGGGTTATGTTACAAGAAGAACATACCAATTCTGATTAAATTGGGTTGCTCAATATGGAAGTGGCGCAGTTGGTAGCGCACATGGCTCGTAACCATGATGTCGCGGGTTCAAATCCTGCCTTCAAAAAATTGGGTTTGTAAATGATGTAAAAGAACATCTTCAGTTGTTAATTGTTTTGGGTTTTGTTTGAACTGTTAATCATGAATAGTCAACGATTTTGTTCTTGAACCGTTTTTGGTAAATGAAAAACTTTCCTTTAGGCATAGAAATGTGCTGAAATCCATGGGGAAGGTTAAGGTGAGAAACTGATTGACCGAGGAAGAACCTCATGGCTGTAATGTAGGCAATATCATTAGATGGAAGCCGTGGCGAAAGCTGCGGCTTTTGTTGTAGAAGGAAAATTGTGATGAAAAGAGAGTCGTCTGTAAATAATGTAGCATCTCTGTTGACTTGAACATATGATAAGAGTACAATTAAATTACCTGATGGGTAATTAGAACATAAGGAGGGCGTATTTGAAAGTAATTTATTCAACTGATAAAGTTAAAAATTTATGTGAAGACTTAAGGGTAGCAAAAAAATTTTTTGACGGAAATACAATGCTGGCAAATAGTCTTATGGCTCGAATAAATGCATTGAAGCAAGCTGATACTATAAAAGATATTATAGTGCAACCCGCTTTTCATTTTCATAAATTGATAAATAAGAATGGTAGAGATTTGGAAGGATATTTCGCAATTGATGTAAAATCAAGGCGGGAGCAATGGAGAATTATTTTAGAGCCATTGGATGAAAATGAACAGTCTTATAATCCTTGTAAAATTGATGAAATAGCGGGAAATGTGAGAATAGTGGAAATTATGGAGGTGAGCAAACATTATGAGTAACTATATTGAGTATAATAATAAGATTGCATTTCACCCGGGTTATTATATAAAAGAAATTGTTGATGAAAGTGGATTGACACAAGAGGATTTTGCAAAGAGGCTTGATACTACGCCTAAAAACTTAAGTCTTTTAATTCGGGGTGAACAGAATTTATCAATTGATATTGCAATGAAATTATCAAGGATGATTGGAACTAGTGTAAATTATTGGTTAAATCTTCAAAATGCGTATGATGCATTGATTGCTGAATTTAGATCAGAAGAAGAACTTGCGGAAGAAAGAAAAGTTTTTGAATATTTTGATTACAAGTTCTTTAGAGAAAACTACGGGTTACCGGATTTACCAAGACAGAAGGATGAACAAATTAAGGCATTAAGAACTTTTCTTAATGTAGCAACACTTACTGTATTGCGTAAAAGAGACATGGCTGTCAGCTTTAGAAGTTCGACGCAGGATTTAACGGAAGCTAGTACTGTTAAAGCAAATGCAATGGTTCAAATTGCAACAAATAAGGCATTAAAAATAGCGGCACCCAGATTTAATAAGAAAAAGTTTGAAGAAGCTGTAAAATATGCTTTGACACTTACTAGAAATCATGAAGAATTTTATCCATTGATTAGAAAAGCTTTTTTGGAAACGGGTGTAATATTTGTAATTCTACCTAATATTGCGGGTTCAAAGACTAATGGAGCAACAAAAAAGATTGGTGATAATATAATGCTAATGGTAAATGATCGAAGGTTGAATGCTGACTCATTTTGGTTTACTTTATTCCATGAAATAGGGCACATTATAAATGGTGACTATGGGATATCGTTTGAAAAGGAAACTGGGGAACAGGAAGAAGCTGCAAATAAGTTTGCACAGGATAGCTTGATACCAAGCGACCAGTACCAAAAGTTTGTTGAATATGCAAAATTTGATTTACAATCAATTAAAGATTTTGCAAATAGAATAAATCGTGATCCTGGTATTGTTTTAGGAAGATTGCAAAATGATAAAATAGTTGATTTTAATGATTGGACGTTGAGACCTTTAAGACACAAATATAAAGTAAGAACTATGATATGAATTATAAGTTAGGTGTAAGCAAAACATCGGTACCTGGTATCATAAACTCAGATATGTCAAAAAATGATACACTGAGAATGATATTAATTTGCGTGTTGAAATAAATATACTTTTTTAATGTTTCAATATTGAAATAATTATATTTCTTATGTAAAATGTATAAAATTCAAAGAAAATGGATGCCAAGGATTCCCCAAATGGTAAGGAGTTGTTATTGATGAGAGAAGAGAAAAGTCAAAAGATAAAAGTCCTCATGATTTGTCATGGAAATATTTGTAGATCGACCATGTCCGAGATGGTCTTAAAGCACTTGGTCCGCGAGCGTGGCCTTACTAATCTATTTTATATTGATTCTGCCGCCACCAGTCGGGAGGAGATTGGAAATGGCGTGCACTACGGCACGCGCCGCAAGCTGGCGGAGGTGGGGATTCCGTGTGAGGACCATCGAGCAAGACAGGTGACGAAAAAGGATTATGAAGAGTTTGATTATCTGATCGTCATGGATACGAACAATGTGCGGAATTTGAACCGCATCATTGGAAGTGACCCGGACGGGAAGGTGTACAAGCTGCTGGACTTTACACAGCGGCAGGGAACATCCATTGCAGATCCGTGGTATACAGGTGATTTTGATGAGACATATCGCGATGTGCTGGAAGGCTGCGAGGGATTTTTAAAATATTTATCGGAGAATGGAAATTTATATTAATTTTTTCGGAAAAAGATGTTACTATATAAGAGAGCTTGGCGACAGGCTTTCTTTTTAGGTTGGAAGACTTGAGTTTTTAGGTGAGTTACAGGGGGAACTGAAAATGAAAGAGAAGATTACGTTGAAGGATGTATGGGTCCTGGTCAGTGGGATGTTCATTGTGGCCATTGCGGTATATTTTTTCCTGATGCCGGGGAAAATTGCGATTGGTAGTATGTCAGGTTTTCTGATGGTCGTTGCAAATTTTGTTCCACTTCCGATGTCAGCGTTGACACTCATTATGAATGGGATTTTGCTGGCGATTGCGTTTCTTTTGATTGGAAGTGAGTTTGGCACGAAGACGGTCATCTCCGCGATTCTGCTTCCGATTTATCTGCGCATTTTTGAAGTGGTCGTGCCGAATGTACAGTCGTTGACCGGAGATCAGTTTCTGGATGCCTGCGGTTATGTCTTGCTTTTGAGTGCGGGACAGGCAATGTTATTTAACATCAACGCGTCTTCAGGTGGACTTGATATTGTGGCGAAATTGCTGAACAAATTTTTCTACATGGATATTGGACAGGCAAGTGCCCTTGCAGGTTATGTGACAGCACTGAGTTCAGTTCTGGTCTATGATACGAAGACCGTGTTTGTGAGCTTGCTCGGAACGTATATGGGCGGTGTGATCCTTGATAATTTTATCAATGGTTTTCACACAAGAAAGCATGTATGCATTATTTCGACAGAATACCAGGAGCTGGCACGTTACATTGTGTATGACCTGAATCGTGGAGCGACCCTTTATGAAGCTTACGGCGGAATGACCAATGAAAAGCGGATGGAAGTGGTCAGTGTTCTGGAAAAGCCGGAATATGCGAAATTGATCCAATATGTGAAAGAACTGGATCCGAAGGCATTTATCACGGTTTCCAGTGTGAATGAGGTTATTGGAAACTGGAATGACAATGTGAGACGGAACAGACACTTGGGATAACGTTTAAAATATAGTTTTCATAAATGGAGGATTTGTGTTATGAGTATTGTAGAAAGACTTGCGAAATTACGTGAGGAAATGGCGAAGAAAGGAATAGATTTTTACATTGTTCCAACTTCTGATTTTCATCAGACGGAGTATGTTGGAGAGCATTTTAAGGCCCGCACGTTCATTACGGGATTTACCGGATCAGCGGGAACTGCGATTATTACAACGACAGAAGCACGTCTTTGGGTAGATGGAAGATACTTTATTCAGGCTGCTGCCCAGCTGGAAGGCAGTACCGTGGAACTGATGAAAATGGGAGAACCTGGTGTTCCGAAAATCGTGGAATATCTGGAACAGGAGTTCCCGGAAGGTGGTACTCTGGGCTTTGATGGCCGCGTGATCGGTATGAAAGAAGGTCAGGATTATGAAAAGATCGTAAATGCAAAGAACGGTAACATCATTTATGAATATGACCTGATTGATCTGATCTGGGAAGACCGGCCGGCGCTTTCGACAGAACCTGTATTTGGATTGGATGTAAAATATGCAGGGGAAACCGTTGCAAGTAAGCTTGCACGTATTCGGGAAGAGATGAAGAAGCAGGGCGCAACAGCTCATGTACTCACAACATTGGATGACATTTGCTGGACCTTCAATTTCCGTGGAAATGATATTGAATTTTTCCCGTTAGTGCTTTCTTATGCAATCATCACAATGGACAAGGCCGACCTTTACATCGATGAGGCGAAGTTCAGCTCAGAATTAAAAGCAGAATTAGAAAAGGATGGAGTTGTATTCCAGCCATACAACAATATTTACGAAGATATCAAACATGTTTCTGAAGACGAAGTGCTGATGATCGATCCGGTGAGACTGAATTATGCGATTTACAATAACATTCCTGAGAATGTGAAGAAAGTAGAAGTGAGAAATCCAGAGATTATTTTCAAGGCTGTAAAGAATGAAGTGGAAATTGAAAATATCCGCAAAGCCCAGATCAAGGACAGTGTGGCACATGTTCGCTTCATGAAGTGGCTCAAAGAAAATGTTGGAAAGATGACGATCACAGAGATGAGCGCTTCTGACAAACTGGATGAACTGCGTGTAGAGATGGGAAATTTTATCCGCCCAAGTTTTGGACCGATTTCTTCTTACGGAGCACACTGTGCAATGTGCCATTATTCTTCTACTCCGGAAACAAATGTGGAATTGAAGGAAGGAGAATTGTTCCTCACAGATACAGGTGCTGGTTTCTATGAAGGTTCTACCGACATCACAAGAACGTATGCGCTTGGAGAAGTACCACAGTTCATGAAAGATCACTTCACACTGGTTGCAATGTCCAACTTAAGACTTGCAAATGCGAAATTTATGAAAGGCTGTACAGGTGTGAATCTGGATATCCTTGCGAGAGCACCATTCTGGGAAAGAGGTCTGAATTACAATCATGGAACAGGTCATGGCGTGGGATATCTTCTGAGCATTCACGAAGGACCGGCAGCATTCCGCTGGCAGCACCGGGCAGATGAGACGGACGTTTTGGAAGAAGGCATGCTCCTGACCGATGAACCAGGTATCTACATCGAAGGCTCTCATGGTGTCCGTCTGGAAAATGAACTTCTTGTTCGTGAAGGAGAAACAAATGAATACGGAACCTTTATGTATCTGGAAACAGTGACGTTTGTCCCAATGGACCTTGATGCAATCAATCCGGAAATGATGACAGAAGAAGATAAGAAGCTTCTGAACAACTACCATAAAGAAGTATTCGAAAAAGTATCTCCTTATTTAAATGAAGAGGAAAAAGAATGGCTGAAGAAATATACAAGAGCGATTTAGAAAAACAGCCTTTAATGATAGAAGAAAGGAATTAGAGATATGTGGATAGCAGATGGATGGAAAGACTATGAGGTTATCGACACTTCTAAGGGCGAGAAATTAGAACGCTGGGGACAGTATCTTCTGGTCAGACCAGACCCGCAGGTAATCTGGGATACCCCTAAGACGAACAAAGGCTGGAAGAATCGTAACGCGCATTATCACCGTAGTCAGAAGGGTGGAGGCGAATGGGAATTCTTTGATCTTCCGGAACAGTGGCAGATTCATTATAAGAGTCTCACATTTAACTTGAAACCATTTAGTTTCAAACATACAGGACTTTTCCCGGAACAGGCAACCAACTGGGACTGGTTTTCGGATAAAATTAAAAATGCGGGAAGACCGGTCAAGGTGCTGAACCTGTTTGCCTATACAGGTGGCGCGACTTTGGCTGCAGCAGCTGCTGGTGCACAGGTAACCCATGTGGATGCATCGAAGGGCATGGTTACTTGGGCAAAGGAAAATGCAGTTTCTTCCGGGCTTGGAGACGCACCGATCCGCTGGCTTGTGGACGACTGTGTGAAGTTTGTGGAACGTGAAATCCGCCGTGGAAATAAATACGATGCCATCATCATGGATCCACCATCTTATGGACGTGGGCCTAAAGGAGAAATCTGGAAAATTGAAGAAGCAATTCATCCGTTGATCAAACTCTGTACACAGATTTTATCGGATGATCCGTTGTTCTTCCTTATTAATTCCTATACAACGGGACTTGCACCGGCAGTTCTGACATATATGCTTTCTACAGAGCTTAAGCGATGGGGAGGACATGTGGAATCACAGGAGATCGGTCTTCCGGTAACAGCAAGCGGACTTGTGCTTCCTTGCGGAGCGAGCGGACGCTGGGAAAAATAAAAACAGGAGTGGAGACTGCGTGCAAAATGCAGTCTCTTTTATAGATAGCATCTATTATTATAAAGGGAAAATTTATAGGTAAAACA
>JAQYAI010000133.1 GCA_029227655.1 bacterium
AAAGCACTGCTTATTGAAGGTGCCAGACGTATTGGTAAATCCACTGTTGCTGAAGAGTTTGGCAAGAACGAGTATGAGACATATATTATTGTTGATTTTAATAAAGCCAGCAAAAAAGTTAAGGATGCATTTGATGATTTAAATAATCTGGACATTTTCTTTCAGACCTTATCTCTGGAATATAATACTCGACTTTTTCCACGAAAGTCCTTGATTATTTTGGACGAGATACAGAAATTCCCCAAAGCACGTGAGGCGATTAAATACCTGGTTGCGGATGGACGATATGATTATATCGAAACAGGATCACTCATATCAATTAAAGAAAATGTAGAAGGTATTACCATTCCTTCAGAAGAACGTAAGATGAAAATGTATCCAGTAGATTTTGAAGAGTTTATGGATTATATGGGTGAGCAGCTGTTAATGGAATATATTGCTGAATGTTATGAGAAAAAAGTGGCACTAGACCAAAAGCTACATGCTAAAGCAATGCATTTATTTAAGGAATATCTGCTTGTAGGCGGCATGCCACAGGCACTCGTAGCATTTAAAACTAACGGAAGAGATTTTGCAGCTGCAGATATAGAAAAGCGAGATATTCTTGAATTATATAAAGATGATATTAAGAAGGCAGCGAAAAGATATAATTCGAGAGTATCAGCCATTTTCGAAAATATTCCGGCATATCTGTCAACGCACGAAAAAAGAATCGTGTTGAGTCAAATTGAGCAGGGGGCAGTGTTTGATCAGTATGAGGAGCCATTGTTCTGGTTAGGTGATTCCATGATTTGTAATCTTTGTTATAAATGCAATGATCCAAACGTTGGCCTTGCACTCAATAAAAACGAAGCGTTTGTAAAGTGTTATATGGGAGATACAGGATTACTAGTCAGTCATTCGTTTAATGAAAATGAGCTGATGGATCAGCAGTTATATAAGCAGATTATGGATGGAAAACTTGCTTTGAATGAGGGAATGTTATATGAGAATGTAATATCCCAAATGATAACTGCTATGGATAAAAAATTATATTTCTACACACGCTACAGTGAAGAAAAACATAGAAATGATATAGAAATAGATTTTTTGATTTCTAATGACAGTAAGATAAACTACAGAATATATCCGATAGAGGTTAAATCATCAAAAAATTATACGGCAACATCATTAGGGAGATTTAAGGACAAATTTGGAAAAAAAATAGAAACACAGATTATTATTCATCCAAAGAATTTTTCGGCGGATTCCGAAATGATAAAAATTCCGCCGTATATGTTATGGTGTCTGTTTTGCCAAGATAAGTGCGACAAGAGAAAAAGGAAAAACCTGAAACAGGAGGAAATGTAATGGGATTGTTTGATATATTTAAAAAGAAAAAAGTACAAAAAGAAGAAACAAAATATCCTGAATACCTTTACTCTGAAAGGGAGCTGGATGAGTATGAAGCGTATATAAAAAAAGCTTTTGGAAAGTATGAAAAGGTGTTCCATGAAATAGTTTCTCCTGATATTCATTTGGATGTTATCATTATTCCACCATCGGATGAGGAAGATTATTACAAGCTCGTTACTATGGGGGCTGGAGCATATACTATGAATGTGCCATCTGAATTAGAGCAATATGAATTAGAACATGCGGAATATGTGATATATCTTCCGAAAGAATGGAATCTCGAATCAAACGCGCAAAAGGATTACTGGCCTATTGGTATGCTTAAACAAATTGCCAGAATACCAATTTATTGTAATACGTGGTTAGGGTTCGGGCATACAGTGCATGGGGATGAAAAGCAATCTCCTTTTGCAGAAAATACGATGTTGAATAGTATTCTATTATTAAATGCAGTTGGAATGGACGGAGAGATGTGTGAAGTTAAATTAAAATCAGGGAAACACATCCACTTTTATCAACTGATGGCTTTGTATCAGGAAGAATTGGATTACAAACTCAAAACAAATGTTGAAGAATTGTTAAACAGATTTCCGGATGAAGAATTTCCACCGGTCGTTTATCCGAACAGGAAGAATTATTGCATATGAGAAAAATAACGAAAGGTGGGCGAAAGAGATGAATATGAAACAGTTAAAGGCAGAAGGCAAAGAAAAATCAGCAACATATCGTCAATTGATGGGGAATAAGCTGCAATATCAGAACATGCTTTCTTTGTATAAGATATATGGTCTGCTAGAGGAAGCCTAGCAAAATTTATCAGGTAGCAGATGCTTGTCAATCTTCCCTGTAGCAATTGTGTGATCCAGCCAAAGATTCAGCGAATCAATGGCTAAAGCCATTTTAGCTAATTCTTCTTTAATTTTAAAGAAATCGGGGAGTTCATCTTCGGAAAGCTCCCCGTCTACTGTGATTTCAATAAGACGTTCTTTTTCCCGTGCCAGTTTATTTAGTGTGGCGAGCATTTCTAATGTAATCTGAGAGAGTTCCTTCGCTTTGATCTCTGGAACATATTCTATCCCGATAGGACATTCGTGAGAACAGAAATAGTTGCATAAAGAAGGATTCTTGTAGCAGTCAGCCATTGCAAGAACTTCTTCCGGATGTGGCAATGTTCTTTCGTTTTCTATTTTCTCGATGCGATCAGAAGAGATAAATCCAAGTTTTTCAGCGGCTGCTTCACGCGAATAATTCATATCTTCACGGCTTGTCTGATATATATTCTTGTTTTCTTTTGTAGATTTTCTTCCCATAACAGCATTTTCCCCATTCTCAGAAATTTATATAGTATTATATATGATATCTGCTAGAAAGGGAATTGTTTATTTGAATGATTGTATTTTTTGACTGTAAAACAAGCAAAATAGATAGGTCTATTTCCGCAAGTATACAGTTTATCCGAATAAAAACTGTGGCTATAATATAATTAACATTTGCGGGAAAGGAGAATACATATGACAGTAGAGCAAAGAATCAGAACGTGTCTCTTGATTGAAAA
>JAQYAI010000134.1 GCA_029227655.1 bacterium
GATGACTATGTACCTTTAAAAGATCAGTCGTATCCGCTTCGTCTTGTCATGGTACACAGTCCATGGACGTTGAATTCAAACTTCTCCTACCGGCAGCAGTTAGTGGAAAAACGAGGCCCGCTGACGCTTCGCATCCACCCAGATGACGCGAAAGCCCGCCAGATTAGCGATGGTGAGCTTTGCCTGGCATATAATTCTTACGGAAAGATTACGACAAAGGTCACATATGACAATTCCGTTCTGACAGGAACTGCGATTGCAGAGGGAGTCTATCAAAAGGATCTGACCTTTGGAGACGGCAATTTCAACAGCCTGACCGGAAAGGAACTGACTGATGGTGGAAAAGCATGTCCATTTAACACCTATACGATAGAACTAAAAAAGATTGCGCCTTAACGCAATCTTTTTTCATTCTTATTCTACTCTCATCACAGTTCCGATGAAAAATGGAATCTGCTGATCGAAGTCCACCAGCATATAAACAAACGGTCGGTCCAGAATCACTTCTTTCGGTTCTTCCTTCATTTCCATTGCTGATTCTGTCACCATCTCTACAGCAGTTGCAGCACCTGCTTTGGTCCCTTTTTCGGCCACAGAAAGAAACGTTTTATGTAACACACGATTGATATAGATATTTCCATCCCCATGTGTGCCCAATCTCGTAAAATCTGCAAAATCAGGATCAAATGCCAGCGGCATTCCCATTCCTTTCAGAATATCCGACATTTCCACTTCATATTCCGTCTCGAACTTTGGAATAGCTGTATCGACTGAAGTAGATTCCGCATTCTCAAGAAGCGCACGAATCTTTTCTCCTGTCAGCGAATGCACATATGCGTCTACTGAAATACCTTCCTCTGGAAGCAATGCAACAAATGCATATTGATTCCCTTCGTAATATTTCATAAATCCTTTTGCATGTTCATCTTTCAGATATACATTTTCAGAAGCATACATCAATTCTGTCTTTTGCTTGTCCCCGTTATCTTTGGTAAAAATAGCTTCTCGAACCTGTACTTCTTCATACACTTTCTGCCATTCAGCTTCAAACGCAAGTGAATTTACCAGATACATAATCGCCTCCTCTGGAATTTCATCCAGAAGGTCTTTGACCATTCCATCTGTATTTTCTTCAACCCAAAGGTTGATATCTTTGCGGGTGGTATCGTTAAATGGTGTCTCATAGATGCCAGCTCCGTAGTAATCTGCATTGGTCTGAAGAAATTCCCTATTTACCGTAAATTTCTCATCATCTGTAAACCAAATGGAATTAGCCAAAGCAAGTTTACCCGCATTCGCCTTTGGCAATCCTTGCATATAAGCATACATATAGGCATTCAGCTCCTCCGCGGGCATTCCAAGCACAGATTCCATCTGGGAAAGTGTTTCCCCATCTGCACCATTTGCCGTCATGGAAAGTGCTGCCAGTATCGACAATGGAGAAATAAGAGTATTTTCTCCTGCTTTCATACTTTGCTGAAATAAACGGACAGCGAAATCTGTAACCGCCACATTTTGTTCTTCCAGAATTACCGGACTTATTATCTCATTTTTCTGTATATCTATCATCAAGTCCGTCGCCTGGATTGTACTGCATCCGGTCAGGGCTTCCAGCACGCAAATCACAAGGCAGATCGATAAAAATTTCTTCATTTACCGCACCTCCTCAAGTACCTGAATCATTTCCTCAAACGCCGGCTCTTCCACCTGCACCAACTGCTCCGGTGCTCCGGCAAAAGCCACATAACCATTTTTAAAAATCCGGAGATGTATCTGCATACCATTCTCCATCTGGAAATACATATGATAGATTTCTGCTGCATAGATATCTTCCTCGCCCTCTTTCACCGGATAGCTTACCGCTGCGATAATTTCACCATCATCGAGCGCACCAACGAATCTGGTAACTTCTTCTGCGTATTCTTCCGGAATGGTCTTCGGCTCGCCAGTACCATAATACCACTCGTCCCTGGTCTGATACTGCACTTCCTGATAATTTCCAGCCAGATGAAGGTAGTCTTCAAAGAGTTCAGCCCCCTTTTCCAGAACAAGTCCATCGGCATTAATATAAGTGGAAACAGATCCATCGTCCTGCTTCATGCACAGCATAAATTCCGGGCTGAATCCATTGACTTCATAGAAGTCTCCCTGAACGCTTCCTGCGGATTCCACATAGTCCTCTTCTTTCGACCACTCATCAATCTGCCCAGTCGCGGTTCCGACATATGCGCCCACCAATTCTGGTTCGTCCACGATTTCATACTGTTCGTACATATTCCCCTGATAAATGAAAAAAGCAATCATATCTGCCATAGTTTCTGTTGTCGCAGTTCCTTCACTTTCCATTGTTTCAAAAAGTTTATCTGATTCTGTCAATGATGTCCACATTTTCACACCAACAATCAGAAGACAAATTCCTGCC
>JAQYAI010000135.1 GCA_029227655.1 bacterium
TTTTTTGCAAATATTATTGTATTTTTTGCTAAAAAACATTACACTTAATATTATAGCAAACACTTTAATTTTTAAGGAGGTTTTTATGAACACTTATATCAACTATATAACAGACGAACTCAAGGCGCTCACTTCTATTCCAAGCCCTTCCGGCTTTACAAAAGAAGTTACCGCTCATGTTCACAAAGTGTTAACTGATATGGGATATGAACCATATTTTTCCAACAAAGGCAATGTTCACGTTACACTCGGCGGCGAGGGAAATCCTCTGCTTTTAGCAGCACATCTTGATACTCTCGGTGCAATGGTTCGTTCCATCAAGGAGAACGGACGTCTCCGCCCAACAACACTTGGCGGTCACCAGTGGACAACCTGTGACGGCGAAAACTGCACGGTCCACACACGCGACGGAAAAGTTTACACAGGCGTTGTACTCAACACAGAACCTTCTGCTCACGTTGCTGATGAAAAAGTGGAACGTAAAGAAGCTAACATGGAAATTCTTCTGGATGAAAATGTAAACACAAAAGAAGCCACAAAAGCGCTTGGAATTCAGGTCGGAGATATTATTGCGATGGACCCTCGCACGACCGTGACAGAAAGTGGTTACATCAAGAGCCGCTTCCTGGATGACAAGCTTTCTGCAGCCATCCTTCTCGGACTTGCCAAGATGGTAAAAGAAGAAAAGCTTTCGTTAAAACGTAAAGTTTCTCTTCTCTTCACTGTATATGAAGAAGTTGGACACGGCGGATGCTTTATTCCAGAAGATACAGAAGAAATGTTATCTGTAGACATGGGCTGTGTCGGCGCAGATCTCGAATGTACAGAGCGACAGGTTTCTATCTGTGCAAAAGATTCTGGCGGACCATACAACTACGATGTAACAAGCGCTCTCATCGCAACAGCAAAGGAAAATAACCTTGACTTCGCAATCGATGTATATCCTCATTACTGTTCTGATGTAGAAGCAACACTCAAGAGCGGATATGATATTCTTCACGGACTCATCGGACCAGGTGTATATGCTTCACATAACTACGAACGGTCTCATATAGATGGCGTTAAAAACACACTTGCTCTCTTAAAAGCATATGTCTCATAAAAAATTTGAGCGGACAGCCTCTTTGGAGGTTTTCCGCTCTTTTTTTCATACAATTCATTCAAGACTCGCTCGCGAGTCTTGGCGCGAGAGTCATCCCCATCTGATATAAAAAGAACTAAGAAATAACCTCGTTACTTCTTAGTTCTTTAAGCTACTAAGCGGACTTGAACCGCCGACCTCATCCTTACCAAGGATGCGCGCTACCTACTGCGCCATAGTAGCACGTCTTAGCGACTAGGATAGTATATCATGACTGTTTATAAATTGTCAATATCTCTCTTTTCATCAGGCAGAGCTTTTTTCAAGTCATCGTTACCCCAGTCTCTGCCGGACGATTTCGTAAGCCAGCACGCCTGCCGCCACAGAAGCATTCAGTGAATCAATATCCCCTTTCATTGGAATAGAAGCTGTCATATCACAGTTTTCTTTCACAAGACGACCAACACCCTCGCCTTCATTTCCAATCACTAGACCAATCGGGCCTTTCATGTTGACCTTGTACATCAAATCTCCATCCATGTCTGCACAGACGAACCAGAGACCTTTTTCTTTTAATTCTTCCATCGTTTTCACAAGATTGGTCACTTTTGCGACCGGTGTATAATTCAGTGCCCCAGCCGATGTTCTCGCAACGGTTGCTGTAAGCCCTACTGCACGGCGCTTTGGAATGATCACACCATGTGCTCCTGCAAGGTTGGCTGTACGGATGATTGCGCCCAGATTGTGTGGATCTTCAATGTTATCAAGAAGGATCAGGAATGGATCTTCCCCTTTCTGTCTCGCAAGTTCCAGCATATCATCCACTTCTGCATAATCATAAGCGGCTGCCATCGCTACCACTCCCTGGTGTTTTCCAGTCTCAGAGAGCTGCCCCAACCGTTCCTTTGTAACAAAATTAATGATGGTATCGTGCTTTTTTGCTTCCCGCACGATACTTCGGATCGGTCCATCCTGACATCCGTCCAAAATATAGACTTTATCAATCGATTTTCCAGAACGAAATGCTTCCATCACTGCATTTCTTCCTTCAATTACCTGACTTTTTACTCCATTTTCTTCTATCATCTTACTCTCCTTTTTCGGCATCCATCTCATCCAAATGTATAAGTCCAATTTTTACCAGATCAATGATTCTCTTCCAGTCACTTTTCAGATACAGCCATCCAATCAGCGCTTCAAAACCGGTCGCTCTTCGATAATCTGTCAGAGACTGATTTCGTGCCGGAGAAACTGACTTGGCATTTCTTCCTCTCCGGTAGACGGCATGCTCTTCCTCCGTCAGAACCCCCTGGATCACTCTCATCATTTCCGACTGTGCGGATGCCTGCACCATCCGGCTCGTCTCCTGATGAAGCTTCTTTACCTGCTTGTTTCCCTCATTTATTACAAGGGATTTAATGATCAAATCATAAACACTATCTCCTATATACGCCAAAGTAAGAGGTGAATAGCTGTCGATATTCACCTCTTTCATTTCAAATTCCCTGCGCATATAAGATTCCCAGTCAAATCCTATGCTTTTTTCCATTGTACTCCTTCTCTGGTATCCTTCAGAATAATTCCTTTGCTCAGAAGTTCATCACGAATCGCATCGGCTCTTGCAAAATCTTTTGCTTTTCTTGCCGCCTGACGTTCTTCAATCAGCTTTTCAATTTCTTCATCCAGAAGTTCTTCTTCTTTATTTACGATCAGTCCTAAAACATCACTGAGTTTTACGATCAGATCAAAATATTTCTGTAAACATTCTTTGCTGTTTTCTGCAGAAACATTTGTATTTGTGTATTTTACAAGATCAAAGATTGCCGCAATCGCATCGGCTGTATTGAAATCATCTTCCATTGCTGCCTCGTAATTCTTCACAAATTCTTCTGTTTTTGCAAATACTTCCGCTTCTGTATCTGTCATAGGTACCTCTGCTGCCACACCCATTAAATGTTTCAGATTATCCACTGCATTTATGATTCTTTCGAGACCGTTCTTAGATGCCTCCATTAAATCAGCACTAAAATTCAGCGGACTTCTGTAATGAGCGCTGAGCATGAAGAATCTTAACACCTGAAGATCATACTGTTCGCTGATTTCACGGACCGTACGGAAATTACCAAGTGATTTAGACATCTTTTTATTATCAATATTTAAAAATGCATTGTGCATCCAGTATCTTGCAAATTCTTTTCCATTGGCAGCTTCACTCTGCGCAATTTCATTTTCATGATGTGGAAATACAAGGTCTTCCCCACCAGCATGAATGTCGATCTGTTCCCCAAGATA
Source organism: bacterium (assembly GCA_029227655.1). Taxonomy (GTDB): domain Bacteria; phylum Bacillota; class Clostridia; order Lachnospirales; family Lachnospiraceae; genus Allocoprococcus. Next base: position 3,374 of record JAQYAI010000135.1, read on the forward strand.
TTTCTTAGACATTACCGAACATTCGATATGCCATCCCGGACGTCCATCGCACCATGGTGACTCCCATGCCGGTTCTCCTTCTTTTTTCGGTTTCCAGAGAACAAAGTCCAGAGAATCTTCCTTTTCATCTGCACCACTTACGAGAAGTGCACGTTCTCCCGAACGAAGATCATCTAAATTCTTATGAGATAATTTTCCATACTGTTCAAATTTTCTTGTACGGAAATATACGGTTCCGTTCTTTTCGTATGCATAGCCTTTATCGATCAGATCCTGCACCATTTCTATCATTCCACAGATTTCTTCTGTTGCAAGCGGATGCTTTGTCGCTGGTTTTATATTCATTCCAGCCATATCTTTCTTGCATTCTGCGATAAATCTCTGTGATACCTCCTGTGCGCTTGTTCCTTCTTCGATTGCTTTTTTGATGATCTTATCATCCACATCTGTAAAGTTCGATACATAATTTACATCGTAGCCTTTGTATTCAAAATAGCGGCGCACCGTATCAAATACGATCATTGGTCTTGCATTTCCAATATGGATATAATTGTAAACTGTAGGTCCGCAGACGTACATTTTTACTTTGCCCTCTTCTAATGGCACAAATTCTTCTTTTGTTCTTGTAAGTGTATTAAAAATTTTCATGATATTCTCCTTCTCTGCCTTTTAAACAATTTCATTCAAGAAAATCTTATTTAACGGTTCCAATTGTGAAATCTCTTCTTTAAATTCTTTCGAGAAAACTTCTTGTTCTTCTTCTTCGATTTTCTCCAAAGACTTGTATCCAAACACAATCGATGTAAGTGCATCTATGCTGATCTTCTGTACATCTTCATATTTGCCCTTCATCCACGGTTTTGTGCGGACAACCATTCGTTCACTGTTTCCTTTTATAATAAAAATTTTATTATTTTCACGTATGATTGGATCAAACAGCGCAAATGTTATGTCCATTTCACATTTGCACCGCATACATGAAAACAATTCTTCTACATTCAGAAGTCTCGCCATGATCCTCGGCTTCGTCTCTTCTTTTTCCAGCCGGATTCCTGCCGCTTCGAAAATCGTTTCATATCCTTTTGCAATGACTGGTTCTCGGACGGTAATCTTTCCTTCTTCTTCAAATAGAAGCGCTCCCCGGATCTCCCCCTCTTCCTTGGCAAGCAGGATTCCTCCATTCATGCTTTTCTGCTCACGAAGAATATTTTCATAATAGAGCCAGTCACGTTTCGCGAACACCTGATACCGTTCTTCCAGATTCTTCTGTACAAACTGCGCCAGCAGCTTTAAGTCTTCTGACTCTGCCAGATGAATACTCACCTTCCCCTCCTGACAAACAGAAATCAGATCCTGCATTCTGGTCTCATCCTCTATTCCTGCTATCTTCCACATGTCTTCTGCATAAATAAACCGAAAATCATGTGGATAATAAATCTTCTCACTTGCCGGCATCAGATATGCAAATGGTACTTTCTGCACATACATGTCACGTACAGCCTTCGTAAGAAGAGCCGTCATATAGCCCTTTCCTCTGTAAAAGGAATCTGTCGCCACAGCCACTATGTAGCGACCTGGAACTTCCTTCGTTCCGGCTACTAAATGGTATGGATTGAGCTGCAGCATGGAGCGGATCTCCCCATCCGTCTCTATGACATAAATTTCATTATTCTTTGTTTTATTATTATAATAATAATCAAGGAAGTCATTACTGTCTTCCGTAAAAATCTTTTCCCACAAAGGTCTCGTCAGAGGATGTTCCTCAGGTTTCATTTTTCTCAGTAACATATTTTATCCCTTCTGGCAGCCTCTGCACCCTGCACACTTTGCAGCCTGTGTGACATCCACACTGTCAAAATCTGTCAATTTCTGAAGAAGGCAGATTGCCTGTGATGAAATTCCTTCTCCACTTCCCGTAAATCCAAGCCCTTCTTCTGTTGTAGCTTTGACATTAACTCTGTCTGTTTCAATTCCAAGTGCATCTGCAATATTTTCGCGCATCTGATCAATATGTGGCCGCATCTTTGGTCTCTGTGCAATAATTGTAGCATCTATATTCTCAATCACAAATCCATGTTCATCCAGAAGATTTCCCACATGTTCCATTAATTTGATACTGGAAATGCCCTTGTAAGCAGGATCTGTATCTGGAAAATGCTTTCCAATATCTCCCAGAGCCGCCGCCCCAAGGAGTGCATCCATAATTGCATGTAATAATACATCTGCATCAGAATGTCCCAAAAGTCCTTTTTCATATGGAATATGAACTCCACCCATGATCAAATCACGGTCTTCTACCAGTTTATGAACATCATAACCCATTCCAATCCGCATTTTACATCCTCCTCACTTCTAGATCCTTTCCAGCTTTATTTTAAATAAATCTTCATCCGACTCATCTTCGACCTCTTCATCGTCTTCATAGAATTCATCGTCTTCATAGAATTCTTCCTCAGCGTCTATGAACTCATCCTCTTCATCGTCTGGCTCTGTATCATCTACTTCTTCTGCATCCATAAATTCGTCGTCATCTACCTCTTCTTCTACATCCTCTTCGTATACATCTTCCACTTCAGATTCTTTCTCATCTGATTGAACTTCTTCCACTTCTGTTTCAGCTTCTTCCTCTCCAGTTTCCTCTGATTCCAGCTTCACCATTCGAACATTACTCTTTACAGATTTTTCTTTCCTCACAGGCATCTCTTCTATTGCTTCTGAAAAATCAATATCTTCCACAACTACGTCAGATTCCTTCTCGCTCTTTTTCAGATCATATATCTTTTTCAGATTAACTCCCACTATAAGAACCCCAAATAATACAAAAAATGCTCCGAACGCAATAAACAAATTTTCGCTCGTAGGATGACTCTCCATAACCTCTGATATGAGTCTGCTTCCTGTATATATCAAATATCCTCCACCAATAATCAAAAGTACTGGTCTGCTCTTGTCTCCCATCTTAAACCTCCCAGATTTATACTTACATTTCAATATAACATATTTATATCCTTTTTTCTATCTTTCTTGCGCTGTTTTTTGAGGTCTTTCGCATCTTATATTCCCAATTCTTTATGAAAATATTTTAATGTTGAAAACCCATATCTTCTATCAAACTCTCGCTTATGTAATTTCTTAGTTCCATTCAAATGCAAAACATAATCTTCTACAAATTCTAATGCCTCTCTCTTTATTCGTTCAAGATTGATTATTGTCTCTTTAAATTCATCCTTGTCTATAACTGCATCTACAGAATCAATATATTCTGTTTTGTCAATAATCACTATCTTACTATAATCCAATCCTGATTTATGTGCTTTTGATCTTACTGTATGCGAAAAGTGAAAAGCATACTTATGAGTGATTTCGCTTCTATAAGGTATACAGATAAAATAATCATAATGAGATTGAAAAAGCAAACAATTATAGGCTCTCTGCTTTTTCTTCAATATTTCTTTATATGGCGGGTTGGGATACGAGTAATAGAATGCATCAGTAAGTTTTAAGATTTGATAATCATTTTCAGGTAAAGTCATCCACATTCTCCTCCTTAAGTATAAAGAAAACGAGAGACTTTTCAGCCTCTCGTTAAAAGCTTCATCATTCGGTCAATTTTTATTTTACCGTCCTGTCGGAACCGTCACAGGACTCATCGCTCGGTCAATTTTTATTTTACCGTCCTGTCGGAACCGTCACAGGACTCATCATTGATGAAGAAGAACATCTCTGTTCTTACTCTTATTATACGCATATAATTTGTAAATATCAATAAATTTATAACATTTTGTTGCTACATATATGATAGTTCTTGTCTTAGATTCCAGAACTGCCATAGCCATAGCAACTGCAATACCGTTATCTCCGCCAAGTGTTGTTCCTTTTGCCCTCACAAAACCATCTTCTACATAAAGTTCAATTCCCTCTGACAGGAAATCATGCGTTGACTCAGGAAGTTTCTCTGCAACCATGTCTAAGTGACCCTGTAAAATTACAGGCTCTCTACTCTCATATCCTTCTGTTCCAGGTTTTGTAATGATTACATTACCTGCCTCATCTTTTCTTACAGGAAGCCCAAGCTTTTCAGCAAATTCAATACAATGAGCTGTAATTCCCTCAATATGATATGTACAACGTGGAACATTACTGATTTCTTCAAAAATTTCAAATACTCTCTGTGGCTCACATCCAGCTAATTTGTACATCATTTATTCTCCTTTATTATACAACAGGTGTCAAAGCGACCTCTGACACCTGTTTCTTGAAAACTAATATTATAATTATTTTGTAAGGAATGTAAACAGGAAGATTCCATAGTAGTTACCCACTACATATCCAAGTGTACCAACAAGAAGTGCTGGTACAACAAGTGCCTGCCATCCTTTAGCAATTGCTAATGCAGCTGCAGTTGTAGGTCCTCCAATATTTGCATTAGATGCGATGATAATTTCCTCAAGATTGAACTTAAGAATCTTACCGAATACAAATGAAATAACCATATTTGTAATTACAATAATCGCACAGAATGCAAGAAGAAGTGGAGCCTGTGTTACAATCAGGTAAATGAAAGCCGGCACACCGATTACAGCAAAGAAGATATGAATCATAAAAGTACCAATTTCCTGTGCTCCTGCAATATTTCCAATCTGATTTGGAAGGAATGTTGCAAGAAGCATTGTAATTGTTGTAATGATAAGGTATTTGTTACCAATCAATTCATTAAGAAGTGTCATTACAAAGTTTGTTGTCGGAATAACGTTTGCAAAGAATCCTGCGATTTCTGTTGAAACAGCTACTACAGCAAATGAAAGAGCAAATGCAAATGCAATGTCTTTCAGTGCAACAGGTTTAGCTTTCCAGAATGTTGCAGCTCCTGATGCATCTTCTCCAGATGCTTTCTTTGCCTCAATCTCATCAATCAATGGATGACCAAAACTCTTAAGGAAAAACTTTATTCCTGGAATTGCAATAAGTACAAAGAAATAAAGTGCCATCAAAAGATTATCCGCTACTACAGATGTAGAAACAAGATCACCACTTGCTCCTGAAGCATCAGCCATAGCAACAAGGTTTACTGAACCACCAGTATATGTACCAACCATCATACATGCAGCTTTTGCAAGGTCAGCAATCTGATTTTTCAATAATGAGTATGCTAAGAATCCACCACAAAGTGTTCCCAAACCACTGATAAGGTAGATTACTAAAAGACGTCCACTTTCTTTCCAAATTTTCTTAACATTTGCTTTAAGAAGAAGCATTGGAATTGCAAGTGGTACAACATATGACCATACAAAATCATATGCAGGTGCGTCTGTTGGAATGATACCAACGTTAGATAAAATCATGGCTCCGATCAAAGCGATAACGCAGCCTGTTACTTTGGATGCCCAGGCTAAATTCTGTTCCATCCAGATCGCTGCAGCAGCGATCACGACAAGGATTGCAAATAATACCCATGTATTATCTGCACTAATTAAACTTGTCATTTTCTTTCCCTCCTCATATACATTTTTTAACAACGCCTTAATTAACCAATCTGTAATATGCAAGCTTTTGTAGAACATTTATGTACAATTTATGAACAATTTTCCTATTCACTAAGTATATTCGAAATTGTTTCTACCAGAGCGCCCCCATGGCGCGCAAGAAAAAAAGGAAGCCCTTACGAACTTCCTTTAAGTAGCGGGAACTGGATTCGAACCAGCGACACCACGGGTATGAACCGTGTGCTCTAGCCAACTGAGCTATCCCGCCAAATCTTCATTTTTTAATTATATGAATTGCGCCAGCTTCCAAGAGCTGTGTGCATCGCACGTAGTGCGCGTCACATTTCGCATTCGATATCTTCTTACTTAAGAACTCTTTCTGCGAAATGGGACCAATAGGGCTCGAACCTATGACCCTCTGCTTGTAAGGCAGATGCTCTCCCAGCTGAGCTATGATCCCATATTTTATAAGTCACTCATTGCAACTCGCTTTATTATTATAATACTATTTGTCGGCAAATGTCAATAACTTTTTTTATCATTTCAACTACTTTTTACTTTATCTTTTTTTATTTCTCATTTATTATACACTATTTTTTACGATTTGAGAAATTTCGTATAATGCCAAAAAGAAGAAGCTGTTCTCCGCTTCTTCTCAAAAATCTTCTATGATTAAATTTTTCCGTAATGTACTTTTTCCATTGGAAGCTTATCCAATTCATAACCTTCTTTTTCTTCGTTTGGTACACCGACTGTCAAGATTGCAAGAAGTTTGTAATTTTCCGGATATCCAAGAATATCTCTTACAAATTCGTCTGTATCTCTTCCGTCATCTGCCTTGCGAAGTCTTCCCTGTACCCAGCAACTTCCAAGTCCAAGAGCGTGTGCCATCAAATGCATGTTGCTCATCACAGCCGAACAATCTTCAACCCATACGTCAGATGCATCGCTATTGCCTACTACTACAATTGCATGAGATGCTTCTTTCAGCATCTTTACTGAACCTGCGCGACATCCAGCCATATTTCGAAGTATTTCTTTATCACTGACAACGATAAACTCCCATGGGCGAATTGCTTTTCCTGAAGCCGAAAGCATACCTGCCTGTACGATTTTAGTGATGTCTTTTTCTGCCACTGCCTCGGCCTTATAGCTTCTGACACTACGTCTTGTTCTCATAAGTTCCAATAATTCCATTTTTTCTTCCTCTTTTCTACCACACTATTTTGAAAAAATTTTCTAATATCTGTTGATAGAAATTTTTTCAATAACAGTTTTCCTTTTATTTTATTCTCTTGTTTTCATCTTGTCAATTTTTACCACAATGCGTAGCATTGAAATGTAAATTGGTTTTCAGCCTGTCAAAATAATAAAACTGCATATTATCACAGTTACCTATGAATTTGGATAAGTTGTCCCCATTTCCTGCAAAGCTTCTGTTTATTGCTGACCAAAGCTGGTTAACCATTCAGAGGATATATTTCCATCCGTTCCGTCTGGCTCTCACTAGTTTCTCTACATTTTTCCTTTGATCTCTATACTTGTAATCCATGCCAAAAATGAATCTGCAACAATGCAGATTGGAAGTCTTTGAAACTGCTTCTTGACTTTATTTTACTCCGAAATATTTAATTTGTAGAGATTTATAACATCAGAACTAAAAAAGATTCCCACCAGAAAATAAGTGTAATAAACACATAATCCTTGCGGGAATCATTTTGCTTTACATTTAAAAAATAAATCCCGGCATAAACCGAGATTCTTTCCTAGTAGCGGGAACTGGATTCGAACCAGCGACACCACGGGTATGAACCGTGTGCTCTAGCCAACTGAGCTATCCCGCCAGATTTTCAATTATTTCTACGAAATGGGACCAATAGGGCTCGAACCTATGACCCTCTGCTTGTAAGGCAGATGCTCTCCCAGCTGAGCTATGATCCCATATTTTGTAAGTCACTCATCACAACCGACTTTGCTATTATAATACTACTTATCGACAAATGTCAATACCTTTTTTTAATTTGTTTTTTCTACTTTCCCGGCTCCGATTGTCCTTGGAAGCTTGCCTGGCGTCTCCCGGGGACAATTCTTCTCTCGCTTTCTCAGTCTCCTGGCTCCGATTGTCCTTGAGGACTTGTTAGCTACCGCCCAAGGACAATTCTTCACCCACTTCCTAGATCTCCCGGCTTCAATTGTCCCTGAGAGCTTGTCAGGCGCCTTCTGGGGACAATCCCTGGAAGTACTATAAAAGAAGAAGCGGATTCCCCGCTTCTTCCACAATTTTTCCTTAATAAATCAAATCTTAAACAATTCCCTGTGCTGTCATAGCATCTACAACTTTTTCAAATCCAGCGATATTTGCACCTACAACGTAGTTACCTTTTGCACCGTATTTTTCAGCTGCATTTGCTGCGTTATGACAAATGTTGATCATAATTGTTTTTAATTTTGCATCTACTTCTTCGAATGTCCAGCTGAGACGTTCGCTGTTCTGAGACATTTCAAGCGCTGATGTCGCAACACCACCAGCGTTTGCTGCTTTACCAGGTGCAAATAATACACCATGTTCCTGTAAGTACTGTGTAGCTTCAATTGTAGTAGGCATGTTAGCACCTTCTGCAACTGCGATACATCCATTTGCAACCAATGCTTTTGCATCTTCTAAGAATAATTCGTTCTGAGTTGCACATGGAAGAGCGATATCAACTTTCACTGTCCATACGCCACGTCCTTCATGATATTCTGAATTCGGACGGTAGTTCTTGTATTCTGTAAGTCTTGCACGTTTTACTTCTTTGATTTCTTTTAATGCTGCCACATCAATTCCTTCCGGATCGTATACCCATCCTGTAGAATCACTTGCTGTCACAACTTTTGCACCAAGTTCCTGTGCTTTCTGGATTGCGTAAATAGCAACATTTCCAGAACCTGAAACTGCAACTGTTTTTCCTGCAAGTTCAATGCCGTTAATCTTTAACATTTCATTTGTGAAATACAGAAGTCCGTAACCAGTTGCTTCTGTACGTGCCAAAGATCCACCGTAGCTTAAACCTTTTCCTGTAAGTACTCCTTCATAGACACCACGGATACGTTTATACTGTCCAAACATATATCCAATTTCTCTTGCACCTGTTCCGATATCACCAGCAGGTACGTCTGTGTCTGCTCCAATATATTTGCAAAGCTCTGTCATATAGCTCTGACAGAATGCCATGATTTCTCTGTCTGATTTTCCTTTTGGATCAAAGTCTGATCCACCTTTTCCGCCACCGATTGGAAGCCCTGTAAGTGAATTCTTGAAAATCTGTTCAAAACCAAGGAATTTGATAATACCAAGGTTTACCGATGGGTGAAGACGAAGTCCTCCCTTATATGGTCCAATTGCACTGTTGAACTGTACACGATATCCCTTATTTACATGTACCTGACCATTATCATCTACCCATGGTACACGGAAAATAAGTGCTCTTTCCGGCTCAACCAATCTTTCTAAAAGAGCATCCTTTCTATATTTCTCTTCATTTGCCTCAACAACAACACGGAGTGATTCCAGAACTTCCTTTACTGCCTGATGGAACTCTGGTTCCTGTGGATTCTTCTCAACTACCAAATTCATTACTTCATCTACATATGACATATTGCATTACCTCCAGATGTTATTTCTTATATTGATCCAGCTGATTTTCTTTCCTAAAAAAGCAATCAGTGAACAAAAAAGAGGATAGACATCTGCCTATCCCCTTCTACAACAAATGCCTTTACTCTTTTACCACTTTAAAGCATTCGTTTCCATGTGTCAAGAGAAATTTAAAAATCGTAACAGTTCAGCCATTAAGCTCGAATCTGCTGCATAGCAGCTACTTCTCGCTTTGGCAGAACGCCATATGCTTTAAAAAGAAAGAAATAACTTTGTGAGCAAGCTCCCAGTTATTTCTTTCTTTTTTAAGCGCATGGCTGAACTGTTACTAAAAATCTGTCGTACATCTCTTCTTGAGATTACACGGAATCTCTGTTTTTGCAGGAACATTTTCTTCTCCCTGAAAAACTTTCAGCATATTGTCAATGGCATTGTCGCACAGCTTTTCCAAATGATTGTCGACCGAAGTAAGCTCCGGCTCACAACCAACTGACAACTGTGAGTTGTTATATCCCGTGATGCAAATATCTTCCGGGACACGCATGCCCTTGATCTTAGCATATTTAAGTGCCCCAATGGCCAGACAGTCATCCGTTGCAACAACACTGTCAAACTCCAGATCCTTCTGTTCTAAAAGCATATCTCTCACATAATGAATCCTGTTTTTCGTATAAAATTTCAATTCATTCAGGGCCGGATATCCCGCATCCGTAAGTGCCGCCTCATATCCCGCCAGTTTTTTCCTGGCACTGTAGGAATAGGAATCGCATAGAAAGAGAATCCGCTTCTTTCCACGACAGATAAGCTCACTGGTCACATCGTAAACTGCCTGGAAATCATCCCCATAGCAACAGTAGATGTTTTCTCCTTCTATAAGCCCATTAATCAGAAAAACAGGCGTCTTTTGGGCTGCTTCGTAAATGTAACTCAGATTGTTGTCATCCTTTCCATGCCCTGCATAGGTGGAACCGACCAGAATCAATGCATCGATCCGCTTCGACAATAAGCGCTCCATATGCACCTTCTTCGCTTCTGTATCATATCCACTGCAGCCAAGAATACAATCATAACCGTACTTGTGGAGACGATTTTCAAGGAAAGCGACAGCCTGCGCGATAAATGCATCCGAAATATCCGGGCATAAAATCCCAATTGTCTTCATCGAATCAAGACCAAGCCCTCTCGCAAAGACATTTGGCGTATACCCACATTCCTCCATCACGGCTAATACTTTTTGCTTTGTTCTGTCACTCACCTTATCACTGCCGTTTACAACACGTGATACTGTTGCGATTGAAACCCCTGACATTTTGGCGACATCATATATATTCATAAAAGATCCTCTTAATATCACTATAATACTAAAGAATATCCCGTTTATGATTAAAATTCAAAATACTGTACAACATTGTTATAAGAAATACCCTTAACAATTTTTTCAAGTGTCTTATAATCTTCTGGATATTCTCCATTATCTACCCATTTACCAATAAGTTCACACATAATACGTCTGAAATATTCATGACGTGTGTATGACAGGAAACTGCGCGAATCTGTCAGCATACCAATGAAATTGCTCAGCATACCAAGATTTGCCAGAGAAATCATCTGATCTGTCATACCAGTCTTGTGATCATTGAACCACCATGCACTTCCCTGCTGAATTCTTCCAACGGTCTTCTCATTCTGGAAGCATCCAATGATCGTACCAATAGAAGCGTTGTCATTTGGATTCAGTGAATACAAAATCGTCTTTGGCAATTCATCCGTCTCGCTGAGTGCATTAAGGAAATCAGCCATCTGTGCAGATGGAGCGTAGTTGTTGATACAGTCATATCCTGTGTCAGGACCAAGCTGTCTGTAACGAAGAACATTGTTGTCACGTTTACATCCATAATGCAGCTGCATTACCCAGTTTCGTCTGTTGTATTCTTTACCAACTTCCAGCATAAATGCGGTCTTGAACTTCAGTTCATCCTCTTTGGTAATTCCCGCTCCGGACAAACGTTTCTGGAAAATTGCTTCGATTTCGTCAGCAGGTACAGGTGCGTACATCACATATTCCAGCGCATGGTCGGAAACGCTGCAGCCTACTTCTGCAAAATAATCCATACGCACTTTCAAAGCTTTCATAAGAGATGCATAACTGTCAATGGTAATTCCACTTACCTCTTCTAATTTTTTGAGATAGTCCAAATACTCTGGTTTTTCCAGATTCATTGCTTTGTCAGGTCTCCATGCAGGAAGAACGCGAACATCAAAGCTTTCATCTGCCGCAAGCTTTTTGTGATATTCCAGAGAATCTACAGGATCATCTGTTGTACAGATAAGTTCCACGCCTGACTTTCTGATGATATTACGTACCGTCATGTCATCCTGACTTAATTTTTCATTGCAGAGATTCCATACTTCTTCTGCTGTTTCCCCGCTTAAATATCCTTCATATCCAAAATATCTCTTAAGCTCCAGATGGCTCCAGTGATACAATGGATTCCCAATTAATTTTTCAAGAGTTTCTGCCCATTTCTGGAATTTCTCACGGTCGGAAACATCTCCTGTGATGTATTTTTCATCAATACCATTCGAACGCATCTGACGCCATTTATAATGATCTCCGCCGAGCCATACCTGCGTAATATTGTCAAACTTACGATCTTCCCAGATTTCCTGTGGGTTAATATGGCAGTGATAATCAATAATCGGCATATTTTCTGCATAATTATGATACAATTTCTTTGCGACATCTGTCGTTAACAAAAAATCTTCATCCATAAATTTTTTCATTTCTTCTTCCTCCTGCGAACCACTTTTTACTGTAAAATGTAAGCACTTACATTTTACATCTTTTTTGCCTGTAAAATCAATATATATTCATAAATCTTTTTGCCCAAATTTCACGTCTTTCTTTTGTGCACCTTACCATAATTGCAAATATTTAACACTACTTTTCGCTTTCCCATTGACCCATTTGGAAAAATATTGTATTGTTTATGTAAGCGCTTACATTGTATTTTCTAATTTTATTCTGATACTATTTATCATTTAAAACACGTTTAAAATGAAAGAAGGAATTTATCATGAAAGAATTTATAAAAATTCATCCAAATGATAATGTAGCTGTCGCACTTGTTCCTTTATCTGCAAATTCTACACTGAATGTAGATGAGGCTTCGGTCACGCTTACAGAAGACATTCCGCGTGGCCACAAATTTGCGTTAAAAGCAATTGGGGATGGTTCTGAAATCATAAAATATGGGTGCCCTATCGGCACCGCCAAAGAAGACATTTCCTGCGGAAGCTGGGTACATACCCATAATATCCGTACAGGTCTGGGCGATCTGCTCACCTATACCTATACAAAGACCGGTTCCGAACTCGCCCCTACAGCACCACGCACCTTCAAAGGTTACCGCAGACCTGATGGAAAGGTTGGCATCCGAAATGAAATCTGGATCATACCTACGGTCGGCTGTGTGAATAATGTCGCTACCGCCATCGAGCGAAAAGCACAGACTCTTATCCATGGCAATATCGACGGAATCTTTGCATTTCCACACCCATACGGCTGTTCCCAAATGGGGGACGATCAGGAACATACAAGGACCATTCTTGCCGATCTTATCAATCATCCGAATGCCGGCGCCGTTCTGGTCCTCGGGCTCGGATGTGAAAACAGCAACATCGACGTTCTGAAAAATTATATTGGCGAATATGACCCGCAACGGGTTCAGTTTCTTGTATGCCAGGAATGTGAAGATGAAATTGCGGATGCGCTCGCCATTATCGAACAATTGGCTGAAAAAGCTGCCGCATACGAACGCGAAGACATTGATTGCAGTGAATTAATCATCGGTATGAAATGTGGCGGATCTGATGGTCTTTCCGGCATCACAGCGAATCCTGTGGTAGGTGCATTTTCAGACCTTCTGATTTCAAAAGGCGGAAGCACGATCCTGACTGAGGTCCCGGAAATGTTCGGAGCTGAGACGCTGTTAATGAACCGATGCGCCGATGAAACTCTTTTCAACAAGACCGTAGATCTCATTAATGATTTTAAACAATATTTTCAGAGTCATAACCAGACGATTTACGAGAATCCTTCCCCTGGAAACAAGAAAGGCGGAATTTCGACTTTAGAAGATAAATCGCTTGGATGCACCCAGAAATCTGGAAGCGCTCCAGTCAAAGATGTGCTCGCCTATGGCGAACCAGTTAAAACGAAAGGACTCAATTTATTAAGTGCTCCGGGAAATGACCTTGTCGCTTCCACCGCCTGTGCAGCTTCTGGCGCACATATCGTATTATTTACCACCGGGCGGGGAACTCCTTTTGCCTGTCCTGTTCCTACAATGAAGATTTCTTCAAACTCAGCACTGAACGCCAAAAAAGGTAACTGGATCGATTTTAACTGTGGACGTCTTGTAGAAGGTGCCTCACTTGAAGAACTTGCCGGGCAGCTTTTTGAAGAAGTCATTGCCGTCGCTTCTGGAAAGCCTGTGAAATCAGAACTTGCCGGATACCATGACATGGCAATTTTCAAACAGGGAGTCACTTTATAAACAATCTTCAGAAAGGATAAATGACTATGAAAAAATTAAATTATGCAACTTTAGAAGAAATGAATTATGACGGTTATATTTTAAAAGACGCTCCTGAACGTGTCCTTCAGTTCGGCGAAGGTGGTTTTCTGCGCGCCTTTGTAGATTATTTTATAGATGTAATGAACGAAAAAGCAGGGTTTAACTCAAAAGTTGTTCTTTGCCAGCCAATCGCTTCCGGGCTTACAGATATGATCAATGAACAGGAAGGCCTCTACACACTTTACCTGCGAGGATTCCAGGATGGGCAGAAAGTCAATAAAAAACGTATCATCTCCGCTGTAAGCAGATGTATCAATCCTTATGCTGATTTCGAAGCATTGCTTGCATGTGCTGAGAATCCAGACCTTCGTTTTATCACATGTAATACAACAGAAGCCGGCATCGCCTATGACCCGTCCTGTCAGCTTGCCGATGCTCCTGCAAGCAGCTATCCTGGAAAACTGACACAGTTCTTATATCGCCGTTTCCAGAAATTTGGTACGGAAAAGGGAAAAGGGTTCATCATCCTTGCCTGTGAATTAATTGATGACAATGGAAAAGAGCTTGAAAAATGTGTGCTTCAATATGCACAGCAGTGGATGCTTGGAGAAGACTTTATTCAATGGGTGAAAGAAGAAAATATCTTCTGCTCTACTTTAGTTGACCGCATCGTTACAGGTTACCCAAGAGCGGAAGCTGAGGCACTCTGTGAAGAAAACGGATACATTGACAACCTGATTGACACTGGCGAAATCTTCGGTTTCTGGGTCATCGAAGGACCACAGTCCATCAAAGAAGAATTCCCTTGTGATAAAGCAGGCCTTCCTATTCTGATTACAGATAACCACAAACCTTATAAACAGAGAAAAGTGCGTATTTTAAATGGTGCACATACTTCTTTTGTACTTGGAGCTTACCTCGCTGGTCAGGACATTGTACGTGACTGCATGAATGATGAAGTAATCAATGGTTTCATGAACAAAACTATTTATGATGAAATCATTCCAACCCTGACACTCCCAGAAGAAGAACTGAGGGATTTTGCTGCTTCTGTCACAGAACGTTTTAAGAATCCATTTATCGATCATGCCCTGCTTTCTATTTCACTGAACTCTACTTCAAAATGGAAAGCACGTGTTATGCCATCCCTCAAGGGCTATGTAGAAAAAACCGGCAAATTACCAGCCTGCATCACAGCTTCTTTTGCTTTCTATATGGCATTTTACACAGGACTTCGTCTGGAAGAAGACGGTCTTATCGCATCGCGCGGTACAAATGAATACACCGTAAAAGATGACAGAGATATTTTAGAATTTTATGATGCACACAAAGAAGATTCTATCGAAGACTATGTGCATGCAGTTTGCAGTAACCAGAATTTCTGGGGAGAAGATCTTGGTGCAATTCCAGGATTCGAATCTGCCGTTTCCTCTTATCTGAAAGCAATTGAGGAAAAAGGCGCATACGAAGTCATGAGATCTTGCTTATAAACTATTTTTTGTAAATTTATACACCCTAAATCCTACCTTGAAAAGGACCAGCACTTTATTCGCCGTGCTGGTCCTTTTCTTATCTTTCTTTTACTCATTTTTAAGCAGAAATCCTAATACGATACTGTCATAGATTTCTGGATTTTCCCACTGATGCACATGTCCTCCTTCCGGGGAAAGATAAAACTCTGCATGTGGAATCCCGTTTACCAGTTCCATCGTCTTTTCCATGTTCATGAACAGATCTTTTGCACCTGCTGCAATGAGAACCGGCATCTTCAGCTCCCTCAGACGTTTTGAAGTATCATGGCTAAGGCAGGCCCTTCCCTGCGCTTTGTACGCATACGCAGGCATAGGATATGGATAGGCACCATCCGTTTCAATTGTCTTTGCAATCTTTTCAGGGTAATGGTTCTGTGTATACTGACCGTAGGTCATCCACAAATTTAATTGTTTTAAAACAACAGGATCTGTATCATCTTTTAAATCACAAAGCAGCGATATCGCTTTTTCAAATGCGGGACTGACACTGGCAAATGTACTTGTCAGAATCAGACTTTTTACTCTGTCTGGCACTTTCAATGCCACCAGCTGTGCAATCGCACCGCCCATTGACACGCCCATGACATGTGCTTCTTTGATATGAAGGGCATCCATAATTCCGATAATATCATCACTCATCTCATCCGTGCTGTAGCTGTATGCTTCCGGTTTATCACTTTGTCCTGCTCCCCGGTTATCAGGTACGATACACTGGAACCATTTGCTCAGTAATTCAAAATTGTGGCGCCATTTTTCTCCAGGCGCCCCAAGTCCCATAATCATGATAAGTGGTGTCCCACTTCCAACTTTTTGTACATGAAAATTCAATCCATTTACTTTCACAAATAAATCTTCATGTAGAATCATGTGTTAGTCACGCTCCTTCCGAGGCGTCTTTCCATCATAGATATACATTTTTCTGCTTCCACATTCTGGAAGTTCCCTGCGCATTGTATCGAAAACAGGTTCATATGTAAGATCTGTGATTGGAAGATCGATTCTAACATTACGAAGGGCTGAAAGGCACATTCCTTCCAGAATTTCATATCCATGATATGCAGTGTCAATATTACAGCTGTGAACCTTTTTATCATCTTCCAGCCACTTGGCATATTCCGTATAATATGGCGTCTGGATCGGCACCTGCTGATGGTTCCTCCATCCTGGATCCTTTCCTTCAATCAATCGTCCATTTGTAGCCTTTGTACATGCCCCCCAGAATCCGTCTGTCTCTGCATAGACGTATCCATCTGTACCATAAACGGTCAGACGATTATCACTGCTGCCGTATTCTGGTGGATTGTGTGCCTCTGCGAGGTAACCGCATTCGATATAAGCATGCACTCCATTTTCCATCTCCATGGTTCCGAGCAGATAGTCCGGTGCCGGATGATTATCATCCAGACAGATTGGTCCATGCACATGGCCGCACACCCATTTTGCCTTGTGTCCTCCATTTGCCCACAATGTATAGTCTACATAATGTGTTCCAAGCTGACTGAACCACGCCTGTGTTTCCACATGGATCTTTCGGATTTCACCGATTTCCCCCTCATCAATACGGCGTTTTAATGACTGCATCTGTGAAATATATTTCTGCTGATGACATACCACCGCCTTAATTCCATTTTCCTTGCAAAGTTCCACCATCTTCTTTGCTTCCTGAAGACTTTCCGCCATAGGCTTTTCAAGTGAAATACCTTTTACACCATATTTCACACCCAGTTCTACCATGGAAAGTCTCATATCAGGATAAGTTACGAACACAAAGATTTCCGGTCTTGTCTTATCCAGCATTTCCTCCACATCCACGAACTGTGGAACGTCTGTAAGTCCATATTCTTCTGCGACTGCCTGCATTTTTACTGTATCTATATCACATAATCCTACTACTTTATAATACTCAGGATTCTGTAGAAGACCATGTAAATGAATTTTCCCACGTACTCCTAATCCCATTACTGCTACTGTATGCATGCTCATTGCTCTTCCTCCATTACTTCTGAATCTGTTCGCACATATATGCGCCATCCTGCATCACTACTGCGTCGCTGTCTTCTGTGGCTCTCGGACTTTCATCTTCTACCATAATCCATCCGCGGTAATTCGTTTCATCCAGGAACTTCATGATCGCAGGATAATCTATCGTACCCTCTCCCATAATTGCCCATTCATTTTGAGAGATACGGTCTTTAAAATGTACATGTCGGATCAGATTCCGGTGGGCTTTCATAACTTCCAGCGCATTCATTCCACCATTTTCAATATGTCCAACATCCGGAGCCCAACCTACCGCCGTTGGCGTTATCATTTCAAACATTACTTCATAATCTTCCGCTGTTCTGAATAGTGAATTTTTTGCACTGTTCGGGTGAAAACAGCACACAATTCCAGCTTCTGCCGCCTGGGCAGCCACATCTGCCATACATCCAATCAGATTTGTTCTTCTCTTTGCAAGTACTTCTCCGTCTCCACGCGGCGTCTCTCCTGCGTGATGACTGAGCATAATCTTCGCAAACGGGAAATGCCCTGCAAATGCAATTGCTTTATTCGAAAGTGCCTTCTCTTCTTCGGTCTGTTCTTCCCCTTCCCAATCCTGATGCAGGACCAACGCAGCGAAAGTCATATGATTTTTTGCAAGTAATTCTTTCAGTTCTTCCGGTTTATCAAAATATTCACCCAGCATGTCAATTTCAGCTTCAAGGCTCTGAAATCCTGCTTTAAAAGCCACTTCCAGCATATGTGGAACTTCTCCAAAATATTTTTTTCCCATCTTCCACGGATATGTCTGGCATCCAAATCTTAACTGTAACATTGTTTTCCCCTTTCATTCAGTATATAAATAAGATTATACTAAAAGGCTGTAGAACATATTGTTCTACAGCCTTCTATAAACTACACCAAAGCTTTTACTGCTTCAATCTGTTCTGCACTCAAATTCAAGATATCACTATTTTCCATAGATGTGTTTGAATCTTCGATTAAGATCATCTTTGTATCTTTGCATGTAACTGTGTTATGCCATAATGTAGCAGGAATATTGTAAACTTTATTTGGTTCCATTTTAACAGCACCGATTTCTAATTTTCCATCAACTTCATTTGCATAAAGTAATGTACAAGAACCTGCAATGAGAACAAATAATTCATCTGTAAGGTTGTGACGTTCCAGACAGTCAATTCCTGTAATGTCATTTGCTGGTTTCCAGTTCTTGATACCAACTGTCCATTTTTCATTTTCGAATACTCTCTGCATTCCTTCGCCTTCAAATGTATAATTTAAAATTTCCATATCGTTTATCTCCTATCTAGTGAATCCCTTATGCTAAAGTTGCCTTACATTTTGCTGCTACATTTTCAGCAGTTAATCCATATGCAGCAAATAACTGGTCTGGTTTTCCAGATTTACCAAATTTATCCTGGATACCAACTCTTTCGAATTTAGCTCCTGCATGTCCTGCCAGAACTTCTGCTACTGCTGATCCAAGACCACCAATTACAGAATGTTCTTCTACAGTTACTACTTTGCCGGTTTCTTTTGCACAAGCAACGATCAATTCGTCATCAAGAGGTTTGATAGTATGGATATTAACGACTTTGGCATCGATGCCATCTGCTGCAAGCATATCAGCCGCTGCAAGACTTTCGCTTACACAAAGACCAGTTGCAACGATAGTTACATCTTTACCTTCACGTAAAACAACACCTTTACCAATTTCAAATTTATAATCTGGACGATCATTGATTACTGGAACTGCAAGACGTCCAAAACGCATGTATACAGGGCCTTCATGTTCGTAAGCAGCTTTAACAGCAGCTTTTGCCTCTACATCATCACTTGGATTAATTACTACCATGCCTGGGATGGTTCTCATAAGAGCGATATCTTCATTACACTGATGAGTAGCACCATCTTCACCAACGGAGATACCCGCATGAGTAGCACCAATTTTAACATTAAGGTGAGGATATCCAATAGAGTTACGAACCTGCTCAAATGCACGTCCTGCTGCAAACATAGCAAATGTACTTGCAAAAGGAACTTTACCGGTAGTAGCAAGACCTGCTGCAATACCCATCATATTACATTCCGCAATACCACAATCGATATGACGTTCTGGGAACGCTTTCATAAAGATACCAGTTTTGGTTGCTGCAGCTAAATCTGCATCTAATACATATAGATTATCATGTTCTTGACCAAGTTCAACTAAAGCATTACCATAGCTTTCTCTTGTTGCGATTTTCTTTACTTCTGACATAATGCTTCACCTACCTTTTCTAAATCTTCCTTTGCCTGTTTGTATTGCTCGTCATTTGGAGCAGCACCATGCCAGCTAGCCTGGTTTTCCATAAAGCTTACGCCTTTACCTTTTACGCTCTTTGCTATAATTGCGGTAGGCATAC
>JAQYAI010000136.1 GCA_029227655.1 bacterium
GCTTCGTTCGACTTGCATGTGTTAGGCACGCCGCCAGCGTTCATCCTGAGCCAGGATCAAACTCTCGTTAAAAGTGTTTGTATCCAGTTCAGAATCGCTTGGCAATTCTGTTCCTGTTTACTGTTTTTAGGTTCGACATAAATGTCTTGTTCTGAATTATTCAAAAGAATCTTTCAGGGTTGTTGTCTATTGTTCAATTATCAAGGTTCTCTGTGTTGTTGCCGTTCTCGCGACAGCTCATTTATATTACCACAAGCTGTATCTCTTTGTCAACAACTTTTTTCATTTTTTTATTTTTGTCCTCAGTGCTCACGTTCAAGTGGCTATCCTGACGACGAATGTTATAATATCACGGCATTCTGGAATTGTCAATAATGTTTTTCTTTTTTATTTATTTCAGACAATTCACACAATTTGCACTAAAGTTCAAGCGCATCCCCTCTCAGGGACAATCTTGGCCTTTCGACCGCCTGGTTACTCTCCTTTTTATCCTTAGGGCACCAGTATTTCTTGTCAGGGACAATCCTTTTCCATTCTTTCTATTGCAAATATTGCAAAAAGAAAAGTGTCCTTCGCTTTTCAACGAAAGAACACTTTTCCAGGTTATTTTTCTAAAATTCTTTCTTCAATTCCTGATAAAGTTTGGCAATCGGAAGTCCTACTATATTATTATAGTCGCCATGAATTCCTTTGATGTGAACCGCAAACTGTCCCTGAATCCCATAAGATCCTGCCTTGTCTCTGCAGTCTCCGGTCGAAATATAAGTATTGATCTCTTCTTCACTCATTGGATACACTTCCACATCGCTGCGTTCAAAAAAGGTGTGTCGCTTCATTTCCCCACCAACACAAGAACAGACAGCAACACCGGTGTATACCTGATGTGTATTTGCCTGAAGCATCGAAAGCATTTCATATGCATCTGCGTCACTCTTTGGCTTTCCAAGGATTTTTCCTTCTGCTGCGACTACGGTATCTGCACCAATCACAAGAAAATCTTCTTCCAGATGTTCTTTGTAATATTTCTGAAATACATCTTCTGCTTTTATCTGGGCCAGTTCCATCACATATTCCTCTGGAGCATGTGCCTTTGCATGTTCTTCACAATCTGACACAATGATCTTATGGTTCATTCCAGCCTGCGCAAGCAGCTCTGTTCTTCTTGGAGACGCTGACGCAAGAATTATATTTACATTCTCCAACATAAATTAATCCTCTTTTACCAGCACTTTTGTGATCTGGCCAAGATACATCGTATGGAAATCATTGTCTCCATACCATTTTTCTATATTTTCCTTACAAACAAAATTCTCAGGGCCCATGTACTGTGCATATACCTTTTTGCAGATAATAATCATTCTGGCTTCTTCAAACCCAACAGTTCCATCTACATAATATGGTGTAAGTCCCGCATCTTTGATCTTATCTGTATCACGACCAGACACTTTTCCACAAAGAGTCAAGGCCTTGCGGTTCTCTTTATTCATATCAAATATGGAAAGTGTAAAATAATCACTGTTATCTACAAATTCTTTGGTGTAGCGTGTCTGACGGATATATACTGTTGCTGTCGGTTCGCCCCAGATTACACCAAGTCCACCCCAACTGGCTGTCATCGTATTACATTTTTCTTCATTTCCAGCACTGATCAGCATCCACTGTTTTCCGATAAGGTCAAATGGATTATCTTTCAGTTCTTCTGGTTTCATTTCAGTAAAGCCCATAGTTTTCTCCTATTTTAAAACAATCTTTCGGAAGTTTTTCTTTCCTCTTCTGAGTACTTTTCCTTCGCCCTCAAAATCTTCTTTTGTAAATGTTGCCATGATATCTTCTACTTTTTCACCTTCCATTGCAACACCGCCCTGCTGAACTGCACGACGTCCTTCTGATTTCGACGGCACAAGACCGCTCTTTGCAAGAAGGGTAAGAATATCAATCTTTCCGTCTGTAAAATCTTCATCTGCAAGTTCTGCTGTTGGCATATTGGCTGCATTTCCTGCACTGAACAGTGCCTTTGCACTTGCCTGTGCTTTTTCAGCTTCTTCTTCTCCATGCACTAATTTTGTCAGTTCGTATGCAAGAATTTCTTTTGCCTTGTTGAGCTGGGCACCTTCCCATTTATCCATTTCATCAATCTGTTCCAAAGGAAGGAAGGTAAGCATACGAAGACATTTTAATACGTCCGCATCAGCCACATTTCTCCAGTACTGGTAGAATTCGAATGGAGAGGTCTTTTCCGGGTCAAGCCATACAGCACCTGACTGTGTTTTACCCATCTTCTTACCTTCTGAATTAAGAAGAAGTGTGATTGTCATTGCGCTTGCGTCTTTGCCCAGTTTACGTCGAATCAGTTCTGTTCCACCAAGCATGTTGCTCCACTGGTCATCTCCTCCGAACTGAAGATTGCAGCCGTATTTCTGGTATAACATGTAGAAATCGTAACTCTGCATGATCATGTAATTGAATTCCAGGAAGCTGAGTCCCTTTTCCATTCTCTGCTTGTAACATTCTGCAGTAAGCATACGGTTTACACTGAAATGTGCACCTACTTCACGAAGTACATCTACATAGTTAAGATCTAATAACCAGTCCGCATTATTTACCATCAGTGCTTTTCCATCTGAGAAATCGATGAAACGGCTCATCTGCTTCTTAAAGCATTCACAGTTGTGCTGAATAGTTTCTGTTGTCATCATTTGACGCATGTCTGTTCTTCCAGATGGGTCGCCGATCATAGCAGTTCCCCCACCGATAAGAGCAATTGGTTTATTACCGGCTTCCTGAAGACGTTTCATTAAGCAAAGTGCCATGAAATGTCCAACATGAAGGCTGTCTGCTGTCGGGTCGAATCCGATATAGAAGGTTGCCTTTCCATTATTTACCAAATCACGAATCAATGGTTCGTCTGTTACCTGCGCAATCAGGCCACGTGCCTGAAGTTCTTCATAAATTCCCATTTCTTTTTCCTCCAAATCCTATTATTTGCTGTCATCTTAGACATTTACTTGCTATCTGAGGTACTCACCTGCCAACATGGGCACCTGACACTATTTTTTGTGGATTGTACCCAATTTTTAAGAAGCATTGTCGCTGTTTGGACGTATACATGATTTATTTCATAGAAATACCCACAAAACCTTTCTTCTCTGCTGTTCTTATCCTCTTTTTGGTTTGTTTTTCATCCAACAATGGGTACAATAAAAATATTATTTTAGTATACGCCCAATTTTACTTTTCTTCTTGTTTTTTATGGGCATAAAACTTAATTATCCAGGACATATGCCCACATATAAGTCGCTCTGGATGCAAGCATCCGTCCGCCTTATTTTGTGGTCGCTGGCAATCCTTGCCAGCACGTAAAAAATCCCCGTCCTTAAAATCAAGGACGAGGATATATTCTCCCGTGGTACCACCTTTATTCACCGCCAGCTCACCCTGACAGTCTCATTAGCAACTTCCATTGCCTGGTGCTATAACGTCCACCACTCCGTCGCAGCCTACTTATACTTATCAAGACTTTCGGTGCGAAGCTCCGAGATGTATTCGCATTTGATTCTTCTTGCACCTCTCATCAACCGGTCACTTTCTGTCTGAGCCTTCTCAAATACTACTTATTCTCTTCACAGCCTTTATAATTATCAGATTAACATCTATAGTATTCTATCTGTTCCGCATTTGTCAAGCATAAACTCGCTTTTATTTCCCATACTGAATTTCCATCAGGCAAAGTCCCTGCGGTGGCGCCGTCACGGCCTCCCCTGTCCGCTCTCTTCCTTCCAGAAGCGCAAGTACTTTTTCCGGCGGATAATATCTTCTCCCCACACGGATCAGCACTCCCGCAATAATTCTTACCATATTGTATAAAAATCCATTTCCAGTCACACGGATAATGATCTCATCCCCTTTTTGCAGGACCTGCAAATCCGTAATCGTCCTGACGGTAGTCTTGGCATTTGTCTTCACAGAACAAAATCCTGCAAAATCGTGTTCTCCCACGAGGTAGGCAGCGCCTTTCCGCATCAGATCAATATCCAGATCAAAGCTGACAAAATTGGTATAAAGCCGTCTGGTCGGATCCGGCAGCTTCGCATTCAAAATCCGGTATTCATACGTCTTCAGCGTGTCCTGATGTCTCGGATGCCAGGTGAGCGGCACCTCTTCTGACGCAACAATAACAATATCCTCCGGCATTTTCTGATTAAGAACATAGAGGAAGCGCTCTCCCGGAATAGTGCTTTCGGTGTCAAATACAGCCACATTGCCCATGGCATGAACACCTGCATCCGTTCTGCTGGCGCCAATCACGGCGATTTCTTCCCCCGTCAACTTGCTGAGTGCTTTATTTAATACCCCTTCAATGGTCACCGCATTCTGCTGGACCTGCCAGCCACTATATCTGGTCCCGTCATAGGCGACCGTTAATTTTACTCTTTTCATGCTTTTCTCCAAAATACTTTTTTAGAAGATCCAAATCTTAAACGGAATATATCTTCCGGCCACAAATACCACCACAATATAGCAGATCATAATGGCATATGCTATGTAGTCTGTTTTCTGATAGACAAGTGGTTTCATTTTGGTTCTTCCCTCACCGCCGCGGTAGCAGCGAGCCTCCATCGCCATTGCAAGATCATTTGCACGGCGGAAAGACGACACAAAAAGTGGGACCAGAATCGGTATCATAGCTTTTGCCTTTTGAATAAGATTTCCACTTTCCAGATCTGCTCCACGCGCAATCTGCGCCTTCATGATTTTATCCGTCTCTTCCAGAAGAATCGGAATAAAACGAAGCGCAATTGACATCATCATTGCAATTTCATGAACAGGAACCTTAATTCTATTTAATGGATATAATAATTTTTCCAGACCATCGGTCAGCGAATTCGGTGTTGTAGTAAGCGTCATAAGTGATGATCCAATGATTAAATAAATCAGTCTCAGCGCCATATACACCGCTGTACTTAGTCCCTGCTCCGTCACCTTCAAGGGTCCGATTTGAAGCAGAACTGCTCCTCCCGGCGTCAGGAACAGGTTAAATGCCACCGTAATCATCAGCAGCAAAAAAATCGGTTTCAGTCCTCTGACCATGAACTTAAATGGTACCTTGGAAAGCTTTACACAGGCAAATAAGAACACAGTTGCCAAAACATATCCGATGATACTCTTAAATGTAAATAATGAAATAAGATAAAGTAATGTACCCACAATTTTCACACGCGGATCCAGACTATGAATCTTACTGTTTGCCGGATAATACTGTCCAATCGTAATATCTCGAATCATTTTCTACTCTCCCTTTTTCTTTAGCGCAGCCAGAATTGCCTCTGTCGCCTCTTCGATCGTAGTCACATCGGCCGGCACATCCAGCCCGCGCGCTTTCAGCTCGTGCATAATATAGGTCACCTGCGGCGCAGAAAGTCCGATTCGCTCAAGTTCTTCATAATGTTCAAAGACCTTCTTTGGCACATCATCAAAGGCCACCTGTCCGTGATTCATTACAATGATCCTGTCCACGTATTTCGCAATATCTTCCATACTATGCGAGACCAGAATGACTGTCATATCACAAGTCTTGTGTAAATATGCAATCTGATCTAAGATTTCATCCCTTCCTTTTGGGTCAAGACCTGCCGTTGGTTCATCAAGAACCAGCACTTTCGGGTTCATGGCAAGTACTCCGGCAATCGCAGCCCTTCTTTTCTGTCCACCAGACAGATCAAATGGCGAACGGTCATAATATTTTTCCTTTAATCCGACCAGCTGCAAAGCTTCCAGTGCTCTTTGCTTCGCTTCTTCTTCCGAACAGCCCTGATTCTTAGGTCCAAAACAAACATCCGACAGCACATCTGCTTCAAAAAGCTGATGTTCCGGATACTGAAAGACAAGCCCCACCTGATTGCGAAGCTCTCGCATATTATAACCTTCGGCGTAAATATTTTCTCCATTATAATAAAGTGCGCCGTCCGTCGCTTTCACCAGTCCATTCAGATGCTGGATCAAGGTAGACTTTCCAGAGCCGGTATGTCCGATGATTCCGACGAACTGTCCATGCGGAATCTCAAGATGAATATCTTTGAGTGCATGCTTTTCATAAGCAGTGCCCGGACTATATACATAATTAATGTGTTCCAGTTTTATTGACATAACAAGTTCACCAGTTCTTCTTTCCTTAAAATTCCCTTTGGAATATCCAATCCACGTTTTCTGAGTTCATCCGCAAGAAGTGTCACCTGGGGAACATCGAGACGATATTTTTTCAGTTCATCTACCTGTGAAAATACTTCTTTAGGGGTTCCCTGCATCACGATATGCCCGTGATCCATTACGATTACTTTATCTGCGTCTACCACTTCTTCCATATAATGTGTGATCAGAATCACCGTTATATGCTCTCTTTTCCGAAGCTCCTGTATACTTCTAAGCACTTCTCTTCTTCCGACCGGATCCAGCATAGCTGTCGGTTCGTCAAGAACGATGCACTTCGGACGCATCGCCATGACTCCGGCAATGGCAACTCTCTGCTTCTGACCGCCGGAAAGCTTATTTGGCGAATGTTCTCTGTACTCGATCATTCCCACTGCACGAAGACTTTCTTCTACGCGCTGCCAGATTTCCTCTGTCGGAACCCCCAGATTTTCCGGGCCAAATCCCACATCTTCTTCTACCACACAGCCGATGATCTGGTTATCCGGATTCTGAAATACCATCCCCGCACTCTGCCGGACATCCCAAATATTGTCTTCCTTCCTGGTGTCCTTTCCATCGACCCACATGGTCCCATCTGTCGGAACAAGAATGGCATTCATGTGCTTGGCAAGGGTGGATTTTCCCGAACCATTGTGCCCTAGAATCGCAACGAACTGTCCCGGTTTCACCTCAAGATCCACCTCGTCAATAGCGCGGCTGACACCGATCACACGACCATCATCATCCTGCTTTTCATATTCAAAAACCAATTTATCAGTCTTTATCATTTTGCATTATTTCCTTTATTTCTTTTGATTTTTCATTATACTTCATATGGGCATGCCTTGCAAGTGTCAGAATCCGCAAAAAAAAGAGATACAGAAAGGATGCGACCATAATAGCCACATCCTCCACTCTCCTTAAATATTAGAAATCAACTTCTGTTCCGTAGTAAGCACATGTGAAAAGCTTTTCCATAGCAGCAGGGTCAATTGCTCTTGGGTTAGAACCTGTACACGCATCACCAACTGCACGTTCTGCGATTCCTGCAATTTTCTCTTGGAATTCTTCTTCCATAATACCAAAATCTTTCAATGTTTTTGGAATATCCATCTTTACATTAAATGCATCGATTTTAGCACAAAGACTGTTAATCAACGCTTTCTGTGATGCCCCTTCTAATCCCATTTTGCGAGCGATTTCTGCATAACGGCTAGCGGCTACTGGATCTTTTGCATTGTATTTGATTACATATGGAAGGTAAATCGCATTTGCACATCCATGTGGAATATGTCCTGTCGAGAAAGCAGCGCCTGTTTTGTGTGCCATAGAATGTACGATTCCAAGTAATGCATTCGAAAATGCCATTCCTGCAAGGCACTGTGCGTAGTGCATCTTTTCTCTTGCAACCATATTACAGTCATAAGATGCCGGTAAATAATCAAGAACCATCTCAATTGCCTGAAGCGCAAGTGGATCTGTAAATGGACAGTTTAAGGTAGAAACATATGCTTCAATTGCATGTGTAAGTGCATCCATACCGGTGTATGCAACCTGTTTGATCGGAAGTGCTGCAACAAGATCGGGATCAACAATTGCAACATCTGGTGTGATATTAAAGTCAGCTAACGGGTACTTCACACCAGTCTGATAGTTTGTGATTACAGAGAAAGCGGTAACTTCTGTAGCAGTTCCTGATGTAGTAGGAATTGCGCAGAATTTAGCTTTTTGACGAAGCTCTGGGAAATTAAATGGAATACAAAGCTCCTCAAATGTTGTGTCTGGATACTCATAAAATGCCCACATTGCTTTTGCAGCATCAATCGGAGAACCACCACCCATAGATACGATCCAATCTGGTTCAAAAGTACGCATTGCCTCTGCACCCTTCATAACCGTTTCTACTGACGGATCTGGTTCAACACCTTCAAAAAGTTCCACTTCCATTCCAGCTTCCTTCAAATAGTTCACTGCCTTATCAAGAAATCCCTGTCGCTTCATTGAACTTCCACCTACAACAAGAATTGCCTTTTTCCCTTTTAAATTTTTCAGTTCTGCTAAACATCCTGCTCCATGATAAATATCTCTTGGTAATGTAAATCTTGCCATTTCCATACACTCCTTTTAAAATATTGTTATTTTTTTAACAAAATTTTACTATGCTTTCATCTAGAACACAATGCAAAAAATAGATAAACAATTTCGTATTTCTTATATATTTTTATTGATTTTCACCGTTTTTTTCTGTCTATATGTAACTATATCCAAATAATTCAGATTATAAAACCCGTATTTCTACAACAAATGCTGTTGAAATACGGGTCCATATACTACACAGTTTCCGGTTCTGGATATGTCTCTCCAAACGTATCTACTGTCACTTTTTTCATTTTCTGTTCTTCAAGTGGTCTGTCGCTGTAATCGGTAGCTGTCTCAGCAATTTTGTTTACAACATCCATTCCTTCGATAATTTTACCAAATGCTGCGTATGCACCATCTAAGTGTGGAGAATTCTTATGCATAATGAAGAACTGTGATCCTGCAGAATCCGGATGCATTGCACGAGCCATGGAAATAACACCTGGTTCATGTTTCAGTGTATTAGGAAATCCATTCTGAAGGAATTCTCCCTTGATTCTGTGTCCTGGGCCGCCCATTCCAGTTCCGTCAGGGCATCCTCCCTGAATCATGAATCCTCTGATTACACGGTGGAAGATCAGTCCGTCATAGAATCCTTTGTTTACTAATGATATAAAATTATTTACTGTGTTAGGTGCGATTTCTGGATATAATTCCACTTTCATCACATCGCCATTTTCCATTTCAAATGTTACTACTGGATTTGCCATCTTAGTGATACTCCTTTTCGTTTGATTCTTGTACTATTCTAACGAAACTTCCTCTGTTCGTAAATACCTTTCATAGGTAGTTTTATAAAAAGTTTACATTCCTTTTGCTTTCTGAATACAGGTGTCTGTCGCTTCAAATACGGCGCTTCGAAGTCCCTTTTCTTCTAGAACGCGGACCGCCTGAATCGTTGTGCCAGCAGGTGAACATACCATATCCTTTAATTCTCCCGGATGTTTTCCGGTATCTAAGACCATCTTTGCGCTTCCAAGAACTGCCTGTGCTGCGAATTTGTATGCCTGTGCTCTTGGCATTCCTTCTGCTACTGCTGCATCCGCCATAGCTTCAATAAACATAAATACATAGGCTGGTGAACTTCCACTCACACCCACGACCACATCCATCAGATGTTCTGGAATCACTTCTACCTTACCTGTTGCAGATAAAATATGAAGCACCTGCTCCATCTCTTCTTCTGTCACAAAGGCATTCGCACATACCGCTGTCATTCCTTCGCCGACAAGCGCCGGTGTATTCGGCATCGTGCGCACGAGCTTCACCGTTTTCCCCAGATGCTCTCCAATCCAAGCAAGCGTCTTTCCCGGTGCAATAGAAACAAAAATCTGTCCTCCCCGCACCGTGCTGCTGATTTCATCCAGTACACTTTCATAATACTGTGGTTTTACAGCTAAAAATACAATATCTGCTTCTTTCACAACTTCCTTATTGTCTGCCGTCACTTTGATTCCGTGATTCTCCTGCACCCGCTTTCTTCCGGCTTCCAGCGGATCCGAACCGATGATCTCTTCTTTTTTGCAAACGTTATGATTTATAATTCCTCCCATAATGGCACCTGCCATATTTCCGCATCCGATAAATCCTAATTTCATATCCCAGGTCCTCCTCATCAGTCAACAATGTTTGTCTGATTATAGCACTCCGAAAAATGAGTGTCAATGTTCACCAGGTGAAAGCTTTCACTGGACGCTTACCCAGAAATCCGGCTGCAAAAGGACGAAAATTCTGCATATTCTCCAAGCTTCTCTTCAATTTCCAAAAGCCGGTTATATTTTGCCACATTCTCCATTCTGCCCGGCGCTCCAAGCTTAATCAGATCACATCCCATCGCCACAGACAGATCTGCGATAAAGGTATCTTCCGTCTCCCCAACTTCCTGCGCCAGAATCACGACCTTTCCTTCCTTTTGTGCATCCCGAATATTATCCATAGCATACGATATAGTTCCAATTCGATTCGGTCTGATCCAGACAGCATTTTCCATCGCAGAACAATTCACCACAAAATGAAGTTCCTTCCCCGGTTCATAACCGGCATTCCTTGCTGCCTTTTTCAATGATTCTAAAATTTCTTCATCTTTTCCTTTGAAAATGATTCCTCCATGTTCATCCGTTGTAGGAAGTTCTCCATTTTTTTCTTCCATCTTCCGTACCTCATGATGAACCTGGATACACATTTTAATCGCCTCTGAAAATTCCTTTGCCCCTACCGGAATTACCATAAACGACCTGATATGCCCGTGACCTGCATTTCTTTTCCCGCTGCTGGCAATATAAATCATTGGAATCGGAAGTTTTCTCCCATTTACGCCTCCAAGGTAACGATACAGCGGAAGGTCCATCGCCTGCGACGCACTTCGTGCTGCCGCCACGGACACCACATATTTCATGCTGACTGCAGCTTTCTCTTCCCATTTTTCCTCATTCAATTTATAAAGTATCTTATCTATTTCATTTTGTGAAAATACATTTACATCCATAAGTTCTCTTGCAATTGTATCATTTACAAATACAATTGCTTCTTTTACATTGTTTTTCCAGGCACCTGACGCTGCCTGCGCTTTTCCCAGACAATTTTCACCTGCCACAACTTCCACTTCTATTGCAGGATTTCCCTGTGAATCAAAAATTTCTCGTGCGTATACATCTGTAATCGGCAAAAATTGAACCATTCCTATTGACCTCCTTTTTCCGATTAGTATGTCCAGACATATGAATCTCATGCCTTTTTTCCAGTTCTTCTATAAGTTTTCACCAAAAAAATTCGTTTAACATTAGATTTAACTATAAATATTTAACATATCTTTTATATCTTTTCGTGCTAAAATATGGTACTATGAATATAAGATATGCTTATCAAAATTAATCATTATAATTAAGAGGTATACATATGAATTCTACATTAAATGAATCTTCAACAAATTTAGAAGTGCAATGGCTGGATGCTGAAAGTCCGGAAGATTTTATCCGCCACAGCAGTACCTTCAATTCTTTGATGATGAAGTATCGTTGTGTTATCAGACAAATTGAGACAAAGCTGGAAGTATTGAATGACGAGTTTTCTGTTGCAAATAAGAGAAATCCAATTTCATCTATTAAATCTCGTGTAAAGAGCCCTTCCAGCATTCATGAGAAACTGACCCGCCGTGGTTTTCCATTTACAGAACAAAGCATTGTTACGAATCTGGATGATGTGGCAGGTGTTCGTGTCGTATGCCCATTCATCAGTGATATCTACGCGATTGCAGAGCTCATCAGTTCACAGGATGATATCACTGTGCTGAAGATCAAAGACTATATCAAGAATCCAAAGAGTAATGGATATCGCAGCTATCATATGATCGTGGAAGTTCCTGTCTATTTTTCAGATGGAAAGGTTCCAATGAGAGCTGAAATACAGATTCGGACAAACGGTATGGATTTCTGGGCAAGCGTCGATCACCAGCTCCATTACAAGAAGGTCATGATTCCTGGAAAGGACGTTACTTCCATTGAGCAGGCACTTGCGCTTTGTGCTGAGACAGTCAATGAGACAGACCAGCGAATGGAGGCCATCAAAGATCTGATCGGAGAATTTGTTGAACCGCAGCAGATTTAAATACTTCTAAAACAAACAATGTCATTAACTTAAGTGAAAGTGAAAAGCAGTTCATTCTATCTCATATTTTGAAATAGAGTGAAACTGCTTTTTCTTATGACTGTAGACATATTATTGTTTTTCTGCATTGCTATAAGCCATTGCATAAAACATCTCCTGGGAATCTAACTTCACATCGTTCACGCTTCGATCAACATAATTTCCTTTTTCTGTCAGACATTTTCCCTTCTCGTCATCCCTCATCATAGTTTCAAACATCCAGTCAAGCCGTTCCTTCAGTGCTTTATCAAGAACTGGCGCTGCCACCTCTACCCGGCGGACGGTATTTCTTGTCATGAAATCGGCAGATGAAATGTATATTTTTTCCCGCTCTTTCGTTCCAAAACGATAGATTCTGGAATGTTCCAGAAAACGCCCTACGATGCTCACTACTTTTATGTTCTCCGTATAACCTTTTACTTCCGGAAGCAGACAGCAGATTCCTCTGACGATCATTTCTATTCTTACCCCTGCCTGAGATGCTTCAACCAATTTATCGATAATGACCTTATCTGTCAGGGAATTGATTTTGATGCCAATATATCCTTCTTCCCCCTGCTTTACATGCTGGATTTCTTCCTCGATCATATCCAGTACTTTATTCTGTAAACACTTTGGTGCCACCAGAAGGAGACTCGTCTCTTCCACAATTTCTCCTCTTAAAAGTGCTGCAAAGACGTCTGCTGCTTCTTTTCCAATCTCCTGATTTCCTGTGATCAATGACAAGTCCGTATATAATGCAGACGTTTTCTCATTGTAATTTCCAGTTCCGATCTGTGTGATATAAGAAATACCTTCCTCTGTTTTTCTGGAAATCAGACAGAGTTTGGAATGCACTTTATATCCATTCAATCCATAAATCACCCTGCAGCCTGCTTCTTCCAGTTTTCTGGAATATTCAATATTGCTTTCTTCATCAAACCTTGCCCGTAGTTCCACCAGCACGACCACTTCTTTTCCATTTTCCGCTGCTTCCACTAACGCATCTACAATCTGACTTTTATCTGCAAGACGATATAATGTCATCTTTATGGATACAACCGTATCATCTTTTGCAGCCTCATAAAGCA
Organism: bacterium; assembly: GCA_029227655.1. GTDB lineage: Bacteria > Bacillota > Clostridia > Lachnospirales > Lachnospiraceae > Allocoprococcus. The sequence goes on from JAQYAI010000136.1 coordinate 13,038, forward strand.
GATTGATAAATGACTTGATATTTTCAAATGGATAGGACAATAACACATCTTTTTCCATGATCTGAGGAATCAGACGACTCTTTTCATCCAGTTCCGCTGTCATTCTTGGAGCGCGTCTCTGATAAAAGAGGCTCTCCTGACCTGTATTTTTCAGATAACTTTGGATAGTAAATACAAAGGACATATCCAGCGGAACTCTGGATATAAATACGTGACTTTTCTCCACTTTAATATCCTTACATAAGGAACTGATCATTTTTTTATTTAGTTCTCTGGAAAGCTCCATTCTTACCGGATTCATCCTTTTTCTCTGCTTGATCAGATTTTCCATTGCATCTCTGTAATCCAGGTCTTCATCATAAATCGTCTCTGTATCAATATCTGCATTTCTTGTAATACGGAGCAATGATTTCTCTTTGACTTCGTAATTTTTAAACATCTTGGGAAGGAAATGAAGAATCAGCTCTTCTGACAGCATAAAGGTTCCCTTCCTGGTCGGGATATCAATCAAACGTTTAAAGACGTTATTGCTACAGGGGATAATGGCAGTTCTTGTTTTTCCCCCTTTGGTCTCCAGCGATGCCACAGCATAGATATCTTTATTTTTCAAAAATGGAAATGGCTGTTGTTTGCTCACAATATTTGCTGATAAATATGGTGCAATCTTCTGGTCAAAATAGATTTCCAGAAGTTTTCCCTCCTCAGCCGACAATTTATTGAAATTAATCAAACGTATCCCTTTCGGCTCGAATTCTCCCATAAGCTGCTCATATATCAAAGGCACTCTTGGATTTCCCGCTTCATTCAATACTCTTTCATTAAATTTCAACCATGACAGTTCCCTGTACAAGTGAATAGCACTTATTCTATAATATTTGTATGAATATATTCTTCTCTGATTTCTTCTGGCACCAAACTTCCGCCTGTTGCCCATGCAATATGAACAGCATTTTTCATTTTTTTCTCCAGCTCATTTTCTGCCAGA
>JAQYAI010000137.1 GCA_029227655.1 bacterium
CAAGCCTCACTATGAACATGTTCTTCCATACCACAGATCAAAGTTGGCGTTCCTACAGTTTCCTCCACACTCTCAAAACAATCATCCGTGTGAACATGTTCCAATACCTGAGTCTTGCCGCAAATCAGATTTCTATTTTCATCGAAACAATCTTCCGTATGTTCATGGAGAATGATTTCTTCTTCCTCACAGATCAGACTTGGCTCTTCCTCTGTAGTATAACAACTTTTGTCATGCGTATGAGCCTTGATCTCCCGGAGTAAGCAGCATAGCGTTCCATTCTCGTCATAGCAGGAATCATCATGCTGATGCACGACAAAATCCGCATACCCGCATATCAATTCCTCATTCTCGTTATAACAATCTTCCGTATGCTTGTGCAAATTTAAGTTTTCTTCATTACATACCAGTATCCGCTTTGTAACAGTTTCCGCCGGTTCATAACACGCATCTGTATGTGTGTGCTCCTGTATATCGCACTCTCCTTTTTCCAACGTGATTGCCGGAAGAATCAATGCATATGTAGTACAAAATACTACGAAAGCTGCCAGACATGTTACAACCTTATACCACCGCTTTTTGCGCTGATGCTTTTCCTTATATTTTTCCGCATCATGCAGAAAATCTTGTTTCACTACCAATCACCACCTTTTTATTTCAAACTGCCAAATTCCGATATCGGCCAGACACGAAATACAATCTTTCCAACAATCTGTTCCTCTGATACACAGCCTACCGTTGTATTTCTGGAGTCCACTGATGTGGATCGATGGTCTCCCATACAAAAATATCTACTTTCCGGCACCTGATAAGGTAAATCAATATTACAATCCCCCAGGGCTTTCTCTGTCAGATATGGCTCTTCTAATAGTTTACCATCCACATATACATTTCCATCTTCATCAATATCCACCCATTGACCGGGACCTGCAATACATCGTTTTACCAAAATTTTGTTTCCCAGATAAAATGCCACCAAATCGCCCTCTTTGAAATCAGAGCCTTTGAGTGAAATTACAATGTCACCTTCACTTACTGTCGGTGTCATTGATGATCCATAAATCTGCAGGACCGGCATCCAGATTGTCGCCACTAAAACAGCTACAGCAGCTACCACCACTAATGTATAAATCGTACTGCGAAGAACAGAATGATAGCGGGAACGATATTTCACCCTGTTTAATTCTGTCTCAAGCTGACTGATTTCCGGAATCTCTAATTTTTCCCTTTGTTTCATCTTTTTTATTCCTTATTACCTCTTGATGTAAGCACAGCCAGCATATCCCGCAAACCGTTATGCTCTTCATAAAATAATTCCAATTTTTCTGAAACCGCATCCCAATAAGCCTTGGATTCCGCCTTGGCTCTTTTTACCATCTCATCACACTGCACCTTTGTATGATGTTCCATTTCTTCACTCTTTTTTTGAGCTTCTTCCAGAATCTTTTTTGCCTTGGCCTCACTTTCAGCCTCTATCCGAGTACAAATTTCTTCCTGCCTCTGACTGAGCTGGCAAATATTATCTGTATACTGCTGACAAGCCGCCTGAGCCGCTTCAAACACACCATTCAACTGTAAAGCTGCCTCTGCAATAGAGCCCGCTTCGTTGACCTTAATCTCTCTGCTTTTCAGAGAAGCCTCTGCCTCATTTAACTTTTCCCGAAGTTCCGAAACTTCCTTACTCTGCTCTATCAGCATTTCCAGCAAATCTCTCCGGCTTAATTTTTTCAAGTCCTGATCTGTCATCTGACACCTCCATTTTGGCATCCATGCAAAAAAGGGCAGCGGTTATTCCGTCTGCCCCAGATTTTATTCTGCAGCACATCGGTTCATAATTATTCCAGTGCTGTGTTTCAACTACATTCCATGCAACTTTCTAATATCAAAATAATACATAATATCCACTATGTAATGCAATATTCCTGTCTATCAAATATGTTTATACTTTTTAATAAATTATAGCATAAGAGTATTACAAGAATCAAGTAATGATTGTGTAAATTCAGACCTCCTCACTTTAAGCGCGTATTCTCTCTCATTAATTTCTCTTACCACTCATGATTCCGCTAATGCCATGAAATTAATATATTTTCGTTCTAAGATTTAACCACAATGCAGGACGTACCCCCATATCAAAATTATCCACCTTCTTTCCGGATGGATCTATCGATCCCTTACTGTCGACAAATGACGCCCGCTCCCTATCTTCTCCCGGAGTACGCAGCCACCAACGGGAATATTCTTGATCGGCATCTTGCTTTTTATTCTTAATTGCATACTTCGTTACAATGCCTTTTGCTTCACTGCACTCTGTTATATAGAAACAAAATCCCTCGTCTTCTAAAAGACCGATTTCTATTCTCTCCGGGTCTCCTTTGCTGAAATGCTTTATTGCCTGTTCGAGACTTAAAAGGAATATCTGATCTTTGGTATCAGATCCGGCATATGTATGGAAATCCTCATTACGTTCATTTATTACATCTGCCATTTTAATAAGTTTTTGTCTCTCTTTCTCTGTAAAGGATGACTCCAGAAAATCTTTATTCAGCCAATTGCGCAGACTACAATCTTCCCAGGTCACTCCTTTAGCCGCTATATTATATGGCTCCTTCTTTATTACCTTTTCACTCAACAGCAGAAGACTGTCTCCTTCACGGTCCAGCACGAACCAGTGCAGTGGCTGTACTTCCCCATTTTCGCCTTGTCTGTACGTTCCAAAGGGGATTGTATAACGATTATTTACCGATTGTGCTGTCAATTTATCATAAAAGTCTTTCGCTGTACTGCAATCTCTGTCAACCCCGAGTCCTTCCGCATACATGCGTCCCAACAGATAGAAGGCACCTCTGCATTCTCTCTCCGCCAAAAGACTAAGCGGAAGCAATGCCTCTTTATAGTTTCCTTCAAAGAAATACTTCTGCCCGAGCTCCATTAGCTGTTCTTCTTCCTCTATGCCATGCTTCATGAGTTCTATTATTGTTCTCGAAGATCCGGTAATCTCTGCTATTTTTTCCAGCCTGTCCCTTTGACTTATTGCGCTCTCGATCGTGCCTTTTCTTATCTTCGCACTAAAATACCCCATATTTGAGGCTTTTTGATACCATTCCAAAGCCTCTTCGAAGTCTACCATGATGCCTTCACCCTGTTCGGCCATACGCCCCAGTTGAAACATTGCATCCGGGCTGCCTAAAGCAGCTGCAATCTGCAATTGTTCCCTTTTGGTCTTATAATCCTTTTCTGCATCTGCTTTTTGAGCATTCTTTAAGGCAGAGACTCTCACTCCATCTATACGTTTTGCCGCCTGAGTTCCACCTTCCTTTTTGTCATATTCCTTTCCCCAGTAAAAAGCCTGATCGTAGTCTTCCTTTTTCAGGAAGAGATCCATCAAATACCATTGCCCGTTAAAACCTTTTTCTATTGCTTCCTTTCCACAGGCTATGGCCTCATCCCACTGTTCTTTTTCCGCATAGGCGTCCATCAGATCCGAATACACATTTATTCCCTGAGAAACAGCTTTCTTTCCCCAGTAAATCACTTTATCCGGATTACAATACTTCTCCTTTTCCTTTTTATCCTTAAAAGCCCAAAATACGCCCTTGTGATAAAAGCTCACAATGGCTTTTAATGCTTCTACATTTCCAGCCTCTGCAGCCTTCGTCCAGGATCTTTCCACCTCATCATAATCGAGATTTTTTTCAGCTTCCTTCCCACGTAAAAAATCATCTCCTCCGGGCATTGCAAGAATTGCCTGCGTTTCCGCTTCCGTGCTTTCTTCATCTTCTATATCAAGAAAATCCAATATATCTTCATCATCTTTTTCATCTGATTTCGCCTGATTGGCTGCATATAATTCTGTACCATTTGTTTGCGCAGCTCTGGATATATCGATAAGATGATCAATATCCGAGTCTGCCGAAATTCCACAGCTTATTATAGCAGCGGATCCTTTATGACCAATTTTTGCTGACTTTTCAAAATACTCACTGGCAAAACGGATATTGTATTTATCATGCTTCTTTTTATCCATCATAAGATAGCAAATACCGGCTTGATATAAAGCTTCTGCTTCTAATTCTCCCTTAACCTTACTAAAGCTGGATGCTGCCAGGGCATAAAAACCATCCTGCATGTTTTCTTTTCCTTTTTCCATATACTGCTCTGGCGTTTTCTTTTTACGAAATAATCCCATTTTCTCATCCTCGATGTACAAATAATTATTGAAATAAAGGTGATATATTTACAAATCAATATACGTCTTTATGTTGTTTTAATTATACATAAACTTTCATAAAATATCTATGCACTTTTTATCTCGTTTCTATTATTTACCGCACCTACTCCCACCGGAATGGGTTGAAAAGTTGCTGCACAAAGCAAAAAGCGTTCCTAATCTTGTGAATTGCTCTAAAACGCCTGAATATGACAAATTAGATTAAGATTTAGCACGTTATTACTATCTGTTAGTAGTAAAATTTGTAGTTTCTTCAAATGTGCAACTACTAAGAAAAATAGGAGAAGACCAATTCTTCCCCTACAATTGCAAATCTAAATATCTGAGAACTCATGCCAAATAGCTTCTCGGTTGCTTTCCAACTTTGATACTCGTTGTATCAATCCGTAACAATGATTATCAT
>JAQYAI010000138.1 GCA_029227655.1 bacterium
GGAAGCGATTCAGACCATGGAAGGGTTTGGAGAAAAATCTTATACCAATCTGATCCAAAGTATTGAAAAAGCCAGAGAGACAACGCTTGCGAAGGTGATTTACGCACTTGGTATTTCTGGAATCGGGCTCGCCAATGCAAAAATGATCTGCAAAGAATTTCATAACGATCTGGATCAGATGTTGAAAGCATCAGAAGAAGAGATGAGCCAGATTCAGGGCGTAGGCCCGGTCATGGCAAAAGCTTTTGTGTCATATTTCCAGAATGAGACACATAAAGAAGAACTGATGGAACTTTTGAGTGAACTAAAGATTCCAGAAGAAGAGGTACGTGAAGAAGAATTGAAACTGAAAGATATGATCTTTGTAGTGACGGGAAGCGTGAATCATTTTGCAAATAGAAATGAATTAAAAGAAGTGATTGAAAAGCTTGGCGGGAAGGTCACAGGCTCTGTGACAGGAAAGACAAATTACCTGATCAACAATGATGTGAATTCTACTTCATCTAAGAATAAGAAAGCAAGAGAACTGGGAGTGCCGATTTTATCGGAGGAAGACTTCCTTGATTTGATAAAATAGGAGGAGCTATAGATGTCAGAATATGAAAAGATATGTTTCTTGTGCAGAAGACCGGAGAGCGTAGCGGGAAAGATGATTGAACTGCCGCAGAAAATGTATGTGTGCGCGGACTGTATGCAGAAGAGCATGGATGCCATGAATAACATGCCATTTGATTATAATCAGTTCATGAACAATCCGGGAATGCCGGTCATGGGATTTGGCGATATGGATATGGAAAATGAAATTCCAAAGGCTCAGAAGATCAAGAAACGAAAACCGGAAGAAGAAAGAGTGCCGATTCTGGATTTAAAAGATATCCCTGCGCCGCATAAGATCAAAGCAAAACTGGATGAATATGTCGTTGGGCAGGAGCATGCCAAGAAGGCAATGTCGGTGGCTGTCTATAATCACTACAAACGTGTGGCAGCAGACAATGCAGATGAAATCGAAATTGAAAAATCAAATATGCTGATGATCGGACCGACAGGATCCGGGAAGACACATCTGGTGAAGACACTTGCAAAAATTCTGGATGTGCCTCTGGCAATCACAGATGCCACTTCACTGACAGAAGCCGGGTACATTGGTGATGACATCGAAAGTGTTGTCTCAAAGTTATTGGCGGCAGCAGATAACGATATTGACAAAGCAGAACAGGGAATCATTTTCATTGACGAAATTGACAAAATCGCGAAGAAAAAGAATTCCAGTCAGAGAGATGTCAGTGGCGAATCTGTTCAGCAGGGCATGTTAAAGCTGCTGGAGGGAAGTGACGTGGAAGTCCCGGTAGGTGCGACCAGCAAAAATGCCATGGTGCCACTGGTCACAATAAATACGAAGAACATTCTTTTTATTTGTGGTGGAGCTTTCCCGGATCTGGAACAGATCATAAAGACACGTCTTTCAAAGAATACTTCGATTGGATTTGGAGCAGATCTGAAAGATAAATTTGATCATGATAAAGATATTCTTCAGAAGGTGACAACCGAAGATTTACGTAATTTTGGTATGATTCCGGAGTTCCTTGGACGTCTTCCAATCGTATTCAGTCTGAAAGGCCTTGATGAAGACATGATGGTAGAAATTCTCCGGACACCGAAAAATGCAATTCTGAAGCAGTATCAGAAGCTTTTGGCTCTGGATGAAGTGAAGCTTGATTTTGAAGAAGAAGCACTTCATGCGATTGCGAGAAAAGCGATGAAGAAAGATACTGGTGCAAGAGCACTTCGTGCAATTATTGAAGAATTTATGCTGGATATTATGTTTGAAATTCCGAAAGACGATAATATCGGTCAGGTGACAATTACGGAAGCTTACATCGAAGGTTCTGGTGGACCGCTCATTCAGCTTCGCGGGCAGAGTGTACCAAGAATTGAACAAAAATAATAGAGAGAAGGAATGAGGGATTTTTGCATAATGTCAGAAATCCCTCATATATTTTTGAAAAAACATGAAGGAAATATAGAAATGCCGTCATGTGAAGAAAAGATTTATTCGGAAGATTACAGAGATTTTATTTATAGTGGAGACCGGGCATTTTGGAGAGATATTCTGCAAAATGAATTGTGCAGGGTGCCGCTAGAATATTCGTTTGAAATATTGTATGCAAGCCTGCCTGAGACGAACAATTATCCGCTTTATTTATTTCCTTATTCATCGATTCCCAAATGTTATGCGCCGCTTGATATGCAGGCTCTTTCCCAGGCGGGCATTACGCAGATTCAGATGTTTCCGGGGCTGGAACTCTATGGAGAGGGTGTGATTCTGGGATTTATTGATACAGGAATCAATTATATGGATCCGGTATTTCGCCAGCTGGACGGAAAGACAAGGATTCTGCGTATCTGGGATCAGACGATTCGATCAGGGGCATCGCCGGAAGGACTTCCGTATGGAAGTGAGTACACGCGGGAAGAAATCGACCGTGCGATCGCAGCAGAGTTACCGGAGGCGGTGGTCCCATCGAAAGACAGGATCGGGCACGGAACGTTTGTGGCAAGTCTTGCATGTGGGGCTGTAAATGTAGAAAATCAGTTTCAGGGAGTGGCTCCGGAGGCAGAAATTGCAGTGGTAAAACTGAAAGAAGCAAAACAGTATCTCCGCAATTTTTATTTTATTGAGTCAGAAGAAGGATGCTATCAGGAAAATGATATTATGGCGGGGCTTTTTTATCTGCATCAGCTCGCTCTTAGGGAAAAGAAACCTATGATTATTTGTCTTGCGCTTGGCACCAGCATGGGTGGACATAGTGGCGCGACGCCTCTTCCGGCTTACATGGAGGTACTGGGAAATATTCCTCTCATGGGACTGGTGGCAGGCACTGGGAATGAGGCTGATAAAAGACATCATTTTCAGGGGCAGGTGCTGGAGAATATGTCAGAAAAAATAGAGATCAATGTGGGAAACAATGTCAAAGGGTTTGTGATGGAAATCTGGACAGAAATTCCAAATGTGATATCTGTTTCAGTGATTTCGCCTACTGGGGAAAATAGTGGGCAGATTCCGGTACGGGTGCGGGACCGGGGATACGATTATGTATTTGAACAGACCAGAGTAAACATCAGTTACCGGCTGTTTGAAGAGACGACAAATTCACAGTTAGTATTTCTACAGTTCGATGGGCCGCTTTCCGGGATATGGAGAGTAAATGTGCAGGGAGTTCAATTGGGAGACGGCATTTTTCACGCATGGCTCATGCAGCAGGACTTCCTTTCAGGGGATGTTTTTTTCCTCAGGTCCAATCCGGATGTGACCATTACGGAGCCAGGAAATGCCCCTTCGGTCGCATGTGCGGCATACTACAATGGTGCGGATAAAGGGGTTGCAGTTAGTTCGGGAAGAGGTTATACTAGAACTAACGTTATAAAACCGGATTTTGCGGCGCCGGGAATTAATGTGCTTGGAGTAAATCTGCGAGGACAATTCGTGGAGCGGTCTGGTTCCAGTATCGCGACCGCGATTACGGCAGGGGCAGAAGCACTTCTGATGGAATGGCTGATCCGAAGAGGAGAGACTGTAGATTCTCTACAGCTTAAGAATATGCTTATCCTTGGAACTGTCAGACCAGACAGACAAAGTTATCCAAATCGGGAGTGGGGAAATGGACTTCTGAATCTTTATCAGACATTTGATGCACTGCGCCGCCTATGAGCCGAGGACAAGAGAGGAGAAAAACAATGGAAGATTTCTTAGAAAGATTAGGTAAAAAACTTGGAGATACAATGGAAGATCTTGGAAGGAAAGCAGAAGATCTGGGCAAAAAGGCAGAAGATACATTAGATATTCAGAAAATCAAAGGCCAGATCAATACAATGAAGCGTGCCAATGAACGTGATTTTACGGATATGGGGAAAATTATTTATGAACGATTCGAAAAGGGAGAAGAGGTAGATGCAGATTTCCTTGCATTCTGCGAAGAAATTGAAAAGCGTGAGGATGAAATCATGGAATGCGAACATGAAATCTCACGCATCAAGGGTGAATAGATATGATCGTTATTTGCATACTTCTGATCGTACTTGTTGCCGGGACAGATCTTATTTGTAAGTGGTATGTGGATTCGAAATTCAGAAAAGGAGAATCTGTGATCTGCTGCAAAGAAAAAATCACGGTTCGCAAAGTTCATAATAAAGGTATGATGCTGAATTTTCTGGAGAAGCGCCCGGAAATTGTGAAGATATGTTCCTTCATTGCTATGGTAATGGCACTGATCTATCAGATGTTCCTATTCACGAAACAAGGCCGTCTGCGAGAGAAGATTGGCGTGGCACTGATTTCCGGCGGGGCACTCAGCAATACATTTGACCGGATAAAGAGAGGTTATGTTGTTGATTATATCGGATTTAACCATAAATGGAAAAAGGCGGCAGATGTGACCTATAATCTTGGTGATTTTGCCATTTTTGCCGGGGCTTTTCTGGTATTGATAGAAAATTTGTTAAAAGAGAAATAAAAGAGATTGCGTGCAATCTCTTTTTTCGTTGAAAACTTCTCGGTTAACGGGGAAATTGTCCTTGGAAAGAAAAAGCAAGTTATCGAAGGACAAACATGCAGGAAATATTACCCGGTTAGAAAGGGAATTGTCCCTGGAAAGTAGGGGATAATTCATTAAAGGACAAACGAAATTGAAAAGTGTAATAATCTTTACAGTGACAAATTTGCATGCACTGTGTTAAACTTAGCTTAGCATCCAGCACAGGAACGGCAGGGGTGTTCCCAAGCGATGGAGCTTTTACTATTGAGGATATAAAACAAGTAGGAGGAACACAGGATGAAAATCACAGTTATCAACGGAAGCCCAAGAGTGAATGGAAACACAGAAATTATGGCAGATGAATTTATTAGAGGAGCGAAAGAAGCAGGACACGAAGTGACAAAGATTAATTTGGCCGGAAAGAAAATCAGTGGCTGCCTGGCATGTAAATATTGTTTTTCGCACGGTGGGGAATGTGTCCAAAAAGATGACATGACAGAAATTCTTACTGTGCTTGATCAGACAGATATGGTAGTGTTTGCTTCACCGGTTTATTGGTTTGATATTTCGGCACAGCTCAAGACGGTCATTGACCGTTTGTATGCAAGAGGCAGTGTGGGATTCCACTTCAATAAAGTGGCATTATTGCTTGATTCAGCATCGGCAGGTGTTTAT
>JAQYAI010000139.1 GCA_029227655.1 bacterium
CTTGTTCGGACAAGAGTTATGGTTGACCACCACCCATGTCAGTATTCTCATCGTTGTCGGGGGATTATTGATATTTTCGCTGGTTGTCCATTCTAAGCTAAAGGATGAAGAAGGCAGACCAGGAACGCTTCAGAATGTTGCCGAACTTATTGTTGAGATGCTTGACAATTTGGTAAAGGGCAATATGGGAAAGCACGCAGTGAAGTATCGCAACTATATCGGAACATTATTTATTTTCCTTTTGGTTGCAAACCTCTCAGGTCTTTTGGGACTTAGAGCACCTACTGCGGATTACGGCGTTACATTGCCGCTCGGTATCATCACATCGGTGTTGGTACAGTACAACAACATCAAATGGAATAAGTTCAGTGCATTTACGAACTTGTTCAAACCAATTCCATTATTATTCCCAATCAACCTGATTGGTGAGATTGCACAGCCAATATCAATTTCACTGCGTTTGTTTGGTAACGTAGTATCAGGTACGGTTATTATGGGACTTATTTATGGTCTGTTGTACAAGATTGCATGGTTTTGGCCAGGTATTCTCCATGCATATTTCGACGTGTTCTCAGGAGCAATTCAGACATACGTATTCTGTATGCTGACAATGGTATGGATCACAGACAAAATACCTGAATAATGTTTGAAACAAAAAACAAAAACAAAAAACCTAAACAGGAGGAAATTAGTTATGAATATTACAAACGAAGGTTTAATTTTAGCATGTTCAGCAGTTGGTGCAGGTCTTGCGATGATCGCAGGTATCGGACCTGGAGTTGGTCAGGGTATCGCAGCTGGTCACGGTGCTGCAGCAGTAGGACGTAACCCAGGAGCAAAATCAGACGTAACTTCTACAATGATCTTAGGACAGGCTATCGCAGAAACAACAGGTCTTTACGGTCTCGTTGTTGCCCTTATTCTCTTATTCGCAAACCCACTCGTATAAGAATGGGTCTTGCCTTAAAAAATGAGAGAAAGGAGGCTAAGCCTTGGAGCGTTTATTTAACCTAGATGCACAGCTTCTTTTCGATACAGTGGTTATGGCATGCAGTATGCTGGTATTGTTCACTGCAATGTCATATCTCTTCTTCAATCCGGTTCGCGACATGTTGGAAAACCGTAAAAAACGTGTTGCAGATGAACAGGAAGCAGCAAAAGCTGAACACAAAGAAGCAGTCGCATATAAAGAAGAATATGAGCTGAAATTAAAAGAAGCTGACAAAGAAGTTCAGGAAATTTTAAGTGAAGCCCGCAAGAAAGCAATGAAGCAGGAAGCAAAGATCGTTGCTGAAGCAAAAGAAGAGGCAGCTAAGATCATCGAACGTGCAAATAATGAAATCGAGCTCGAAAAGAAACGTGCTTTAGATGACATGAAGCAGGAAATGATCACAATTGCATCAATGATGGCAGGAAAAGTTGTCGCAGCCTCTATCGACACAAATATTCAGGATAGTCTGATTGACGAAACATTAAAAGAAATGGGTGAACAGACATGGCTAAGTTAGTAGCGAAAGTTTACGGTGATGCCCTGTTTGCAGCAGCCAAAGAAGCCGGACGCATGGATGATATCTATGACGAAGTTCACGAACTTCTTAAGATTTTCAAAGCAAATGAAGATTTACAGAAAATGCTTGATAATCCAAAGGTTATCCGTGAAGAGAAGGAAAGCGTCATTGAGAATATCTTCCGCGGTCGTATTTCCGATGAGATCGTGGAATTGATGAAACTGATGATTGCCAAAGGGCGTTACAGTCAAATTGAATCAGTGTTCGAGTACTATATCGGACTCGTAAAAGAAGAAAAGAAAATCGGAGTTGCCCATGTAACAACAGCTCTTGAGCTCACAGAAGGGCAGAAAGAAGAAATTGTTAAGAAACTTCTTGGTACTACAGCATACGAATCATTTGAAATGACTTATGCAGTAGACAAATCCTTGATCGGCGGTATGGTTATCCGAATCGGTGACCGTGTAGTCGATTCAAGTATCAAGACAAAATTATATGAATTATCGAAAGATCTGAGAAAAATCCAGGTCTAAAATGACAAGAAAGTAGGTGGATTCGTTCCATGAATTTAAGACCAGAAGAAATTAGTTCTGTGATTAAAGAACAGATTCAGAGATACTCATCTGAACTGAACGTATCTAACGTTGGTACAGTCATTCAGGTATCAGATGGTATCGCACGTGTCCACGGCCTTGAAAATGCTATGCAGGGAGAACTTTTAGAGTTCCCTTCAGAAGTATACGGAATGGTTCTTAACTTAGAAGAAGACAACGTAGGTGCCGTTCTTCTTGGTGACCACAAGAATATCAATGAAGGAGATACAGTTAAGACAACTGGACGAGTAGTAGAAGTACCAGTTGGTGACTGCATGTTAGGTCGTGTTGTAAACGCATTAGGACAGCCTATCGATGGAAAAGGACCTATCCAGACAGATAAGTACCGTAAGATCGAACGTGTTGCTCCAGGTGTTATCACTCGTAAGTCTGTAGATACTCCTCTTCAGACAGGTATTAAAGCTATTGACGCCATGGTTCCAATCGGACGCGGACAGCGTGAGTTAATTATCGGTGACAGACAGACAGGTAAAACTGCTATCGCTATCGATACAATCATCAACCAGAAGGGTCAGGGCGTAAAATGTATTTATGTTGCTATCGGACAGAAAGCTTCTACCGTAGCATCAATCGTTAAAACTCTTGAAAAACATGGCGCTATGGATTACACAACTGTAGTTGCATCTACAGCATCAGAATTAGCACCATTACAGTACATCGCACCATATTCTGGATGTGCGATCGGTGAAGAATGGATGGAAAACGGTGAAGATGTTCTCGTTGTATACGATGACCTTTCGAAACATGCTACTGCATACCGTACACTTTCATTGCTCCTCCGTCGTCCACCAGGACGTGAAGCTTACCCAGGTGACGTTTTCTACCTGCATTCAAGACTTCTTGAAAGAGCAGCTCGTCTTTCTGACGAACTTGGTGGTGGATCACTTACAGCTCTTCCAATTATTGAAACACAGGCAGGTGACGTATCTGCGTACATTCCTACAAACGTAATTTCTATCACTGACGGACAGATCTTCCTTGAAACAGAAATGTTCAATGCCGGATTCCGCCCGGCTATCAATGCTGGTCTTTCAGTATCACGTGTAGGTGGTTCTGCTCAGATCAAAGCGATGAAGAAGATTGCCGGTACAATCCGTACAGACCTTGCTCAGTATCGTGAACTGGCATCATTTGCTCAGTTTGGTTCAGACCTTGATGCAGATACAAAAGAACGTCTTGCTCAGGGTGAACGTATCAAAGAAATGTTAAAACAGCCACAGTATCAGCCAATGCCTGTTGAATACCAGGTAATGATCATTTACGCAGCTGTTAAGAAGATGATCCTTGATATCCCAACAGAAGATATCTTACGTTTCGAACAGGGATTATTTGATTACATTGATACAAAATATCCTGAACTTCCAGCAGCAATCAAAGCTGAAAAAGTGATCTCAGAAGCAAACGAAGAACTGCTCAAGAAAGCAATTAACGAATACAAAGAAGAATTCTAGGAAGAGGTGACAAATCATGGCATCTATGAAAGATATCAAGCGTCGTCGCGTCAGCGTTCAGAGTACGCAGCAGATTACAAAAGCCATGAAACTTGTTTCAACTGCAAAGTTACAGAAAGCAAGAAGCCGTGCCGAGGATTCGAAAGCATATTTTGATTGTATGTACAAGACAATGACATCACTGCTTGCAAAAGCAGGAAATGTAAATCACCCATATGTGCAGTCTAATGGCTGTCCGAATAAAGCTGTTGTTGTAGTAACATCTAACAGAGGGTTAGCTGGTGGATACAATTCAAATATCGTAAAGTTAGTTACTGGTGGAGATTTTGATAAAGAAACAACTCGTATTTATGCAGTTGGAGGGAAAGGTGTCGAACTTTTAAAGCATAGAGGATATAACATCGTGGCAGATTATTCTGAAACAATCGATGCTCCTACATATGAAGATGTTCGTGAAATTACTGAAAGACTCCTTAATGATTACATTAATGGAGAAATCGGTGAAATTTACCTTGCCTATACTTTCTTTAAAAACACAGTAAGTCACATCCCTACACTGATGAAGGTGCTTCCGGTAGAAGCAGATGACGCAGCGGTAGAAGGGGAAGAAGAAGTATCAGCAATTGATAAGATTACTCCTATGAACTTCGAACCAGAAGAGGAAGAAGCAATCAAACTTCTTGTTCCAAAATATGTGAGCAGTATTCTGTATGGCGCTTTTGTTGAAGCGGTTGCAAGTGAAAATGGAGCCCGTATGCAGGCTATGGATTCTGCAACAAGCAATGCAGAAGAAATTATTAATGATTTGGAATTGAAATATAACAGAGCACGTCAGGGTGCTATTACACAGGAACTTACAGAAATTATTGCTGGTTCTGAAGCTATCAGCTAATAATTTCCGAGGTTCTAGTAAACAAGGAGGAAAAAATGGCAGATAAGAATATAGGGAAAATCACCCAGGTTATCGGTGCCGTACTCGACCTTAAGTTTTCTGAAGGTAAGTTGCCAGAAATCAACGAAGCCGTTGAAATCACAACAAAAGAAGGCGGAAGACTTGTAGTCGAAGTTGCACAGCACTTGGGTGACGACACAGTAAGATGTATCGCCATGGGTCCAACAGACGGACTTGTTCGTGGAATGGACGCAGTTGCAACTGGAAAATCAATTTCTGTTCCAGTTGGCGAAGAAACACTTGGTCGTATCTTCAACGTACTTGGTGAGCCAATTGATGAAAAGCCAGCACCAGAAGGTGTTGAATATTTACCAATTCATAGAAAAGCTCCAAGTTTTGAAGAACAGGCTACAGAAACAGAAATGTTAGAGACAGGTATCAAAGTCGTAGACCTTCTCTGCCCATATCAGAAGGGTGGAAAGATCGGTCTTTTCGGTGGTGCCGGTGTAGGTAAAACAGTACTTATCCAGGAGCTCATCACTAACATCGCTACAGAGCATGGTGGATACTCAGTATTCACAGGTGTAGGTGAACGTACTCGTGAAGGTAATGACTTATACACAGAAATGACAGAATCAGGAGTAATCAAGAAAACAGCCATGGTATTCGGTCAGATGAACGAACCACCTGGAGCTCGTATGAGAGTTGGTCTTACAGGACTTACACTCGCTGAATACTTCCGTGATAAAGGTGGAAAGGACGTGCTTCTTTTCATCGACAATATTTTCCGTTTTACACAGGCTGGTTCAGAAGTATCAGCGCTTCTTGGACGTATGCCATCAGCCGTAGGTTACCAGCCTACACTTCAGACAGAAATGGGTGCTCTTCAGGAACGTATTACTTCTACTAAGAACGGATCAATCACATCAGTTCAGGCCGTATATGTGCCAGCCGATGACTTAACTGACCCGGCTCCAGCGACAACATTCGCTCACTTGGATGCTACAACAGTTCTTTCACGTTCAATCGTAGAATTAGGTATTTACCCAGCTGTAGACCCACTTGGATCTACATCACGTATTCTTGACCCACACATCGTAGGTGAAGAACACTACAAGGTAGCCCGTGGAGTACAGGAAATTCTCCAGAAATACAACGAATTACAGGATATCATCGCTATCCTTGGTATGGACGAACTTTCAGAAGAAGACAAACTGGTTGTTGCCCGTGCACGTAAAGTACAGAGATTCCTTTCACAGCCATTCCATGTAGCTACACAGTTTACAGGTCTTGAAGGACGTTACGTTCCGATTGCAGAAACAATTCAGGGCTTCAAAGAAATCCTTGAAGGAAAACATGATGATATTCCAGAAGGTCTTTTCTTGAACGCAGGTAATATTGATGACGTGCTCGCCCGTGTGAAATAGGAGGGACGTCCTATGGCAGATAAATTCAAATTAAGTATTATCGCTCCAGATGCACTTTTCTTTGAAGGTGACGCAGAATTCCTCGAATTCACAAGTACAGAAGGAGATTTGGGTGTTTACGCAAATCACATCCCTCTTACTACAATCGTGGAACCATGCGTAGCAACAATCCACAATGATGGAGAAAAGAAAAAAGCTGCAGTTCTCGGAGGATTTGCAGAAATCTTAAAAGATAAGGTTACAATACTTGCAGAAGCAGCTCAGTGGCCAGAAGAAATCGATCTTGCCCGTGCTGAAGCATCACTGAAACGTGCGCAGGAACGTATTGCTGCAAAGAAGGAAGGCACAGATATGAAACGTGCTGAAGCTTCACTGAAACGTGCAGTAGCTCGTATTGAAACAATTGAATAGAAGATTTTGTAAGCTTTACAGAGGCACACCTTTCGGTGTGCCTCTGTTTTTGTTTGCGCGCCATGGGCGCGCTCTCATGTGCCTTCTATTCTGTGTTCTTTTTTGTAGGTTTTTGTGTTCTATTTTGTGGGTTTTTGTGTTCTGTTTTGTGGGAAATGCAGGGAAATTGTCCTTGGGGAGGAGTGTGCTGGAAGCCAGGGACAAACAAGATAAGTGATTTCCGTGAATTGAAGAAAGATTGTCCTTGGGGAGGAGTGTGTTGGAAGCCAGGGACAAACAAGATAAGAGGTAAGTGGGAATTGCAGGAGAATTGTCCCTGGGGAGGAGTGTAGTGGAAGCCAGGGACAAACAAGATAAGTGATTAGTGGAAATTGCGGGGGAATTGTCCTTGGGGAGGAGTGTGCTGGAAGCCAAGGACAAACAAGATAAGAGGTAAGTGGGAATTGCAGGCAAATTGTCCTTGGGAAGGAGTGTGCTGGAAGCCAAGGACAAACAAGATAAGTGATTACCGCGAATTGCAGAGAGATTGTCCCTGGGGAGGAGTGTGTTGGAAGCCAGGGACAAACAAGATAAGAGGTAAGTGGGAATTGCAGGAGAATTGTCCTTGGGGAGGAGTGTGTTGGAAGCCAAGGACAAACAAGATAAGTGATTACCGCGAATTGCAGAGAGATTGTCCCTGGGGAGGAGTGTACTGGAAACCAAGGACAAACAAGATAAGTGATTAGTGGGAATTGTAGGAGAATTGTCCTTGGGGAGGAGTGTACTGGCGGCTAGAGACAAACAAGATAAGAGGTAAGTGGGAATTGTAGGAGAATTGTCCCTGGGGAGGAGTGTAGTGGAAGCCAGGGTATAAAATGTCAAGACCTAATGTACAAAAAATATTATATAAAAATGTACAATTAGTCTGTTTGCTTCAAATGATCTTTTAGTCTGTATGACTTTCCTGATATTGGTATTACATGTGCATGATGTAGTATTCTGTCCATGATTGCATTTGCAACAACTGCATCATAAAATATTCCATCCCACTCATTAAAATTCATATTTGTAGTCAGTATTGTGCTCTTTTTTTCATAGCGCATATCTATAAGCTGAAAGAACAGGTTTGAATCCTCCTTGTTAATCGGTAAATAACCTAATTCATCTTATGGGAAGTTGTTTGTTATGAGAAGTAAGATTTCAGCTATGACGATTTTAACCGATTATCTGAGATTTTACTTCTCATAATAGATTTCCTTCTTTAAGCTAATATTATCTTAGGCTTAAAGGAGGATTTTAAATGAATGTTAAAACAAGTGAATATCTAGAGATATTCAGACGTAGTCAAAGGAAGGGACTAAGCCCTAAAACTGTTAATCGAAAGATGTACGAAGTATCAAAGTTTTTTGAATATCTGAACAAACGAGATATTCAGAGTCTTGAAAATCTTGATATCCAGCAGGTTTATGATTATCTGAATTCTCTTGATTGCGCATCACAGACTATAAGTTGTCTGCAATTCACGCTCAGAGAGCTTTTTGATGTTATGTATAAACATGATTTATCTGACGTAGATGGCAGACATATATTTCCGGTTATCTTTACAAACAAAAGAGACAGGATTCTATCGTATTATAGTACTGACGAAATTAAGGATGTCATTTCACAGATTGATATTAATCTTGAAAATGGAGTACGGGATAAATGCATGATACTCCTTGCTGCACAGACAGGATTACGTTCAGGAGATATACTAGGTCTTACTTTTAAAGAGATTTTTTGGGATAAAAGTGTAATTAGTAAAATCCAATCAAAAACCGGAATACGGGTTTCTGTTCCTCTGCCGGAAAATCTCAAATATCTGCTTATTGATTATATAAAAAATCACCGTCCCCACTCTGACGAGGACTATATTTTTATCTGCCAAGAAAGTAAAACAAGATATTCGGATGCAGAACTTTATTCAATACTTCGTAAATATTTTAAAAAGTCTACTGTTATTGTGGGGAACAGAAAGCATGGACCACATGCATTAAGGCACTCTCTTGCAGCTAGATTGCTTGATAACAATACACCCATGCCTGTTATAACAGGCATTCTTGGTCATAAAAACATAAATACTACTGCTAAGTATCTGTCAATAGACATTGAAGGTCTCAGAAGAGCTTCTTTGGAGGTGCCGACAGATGAAAACTAAAGAGGAAATCGTTTATACAGGAGCTTTTAAGGAACTCTTCGAAGGGTATATAGCATATAAAAGAAGTCTCGGCTTTAACCTTGAATATCGTGAACAGAGACAATTGCTAAAATTAAACCGCCATCTTAATAGGTACACCACTGACAATGTTAAAATCACAAAACAAATGGTGGATGAGTATATAATGACAGCACATGGTCTAAGCTCTTCAACCATCCATTCTTATGAGGGAAGAATAAGACAGTTTGCTTTGTATATAAGGAATCTTGGATATGAAAATATATATGTTTTGCCTGAACATCATATCAAAGTAACAACTGATTTTGTTCCCTATATTTTCAGCCACGAAGAAATGAAAGCGATATTTAAGGCAACTAATGAACTTGAGGTATATCCATCATGTCCTAATAGCAGGATATTTCATCAGACAATAATACGTTTGCTATACGGAACAGGGATGCGGATAAGTGAAGTTTTAAATCTCAAGATAGAAGATGTAGATTTAACAAATAACCTTCTAATTGTTTATGAAAGCAAAGGAAATGTTTCGAGAATAATACCTTTTGATGAATGCGTAGGATACTGGTTGAGAAAATATCATTCCATTGCATTTAAAACCAGAGATACATATTTCTTTGAATCACGAAAAGGTGGGAAGTGCAATAGGTGTGCAGTTAAGAATTACTTTGAAAATCGTATATTAGTTAAAGCTGGCATTCCAAGAAGACCAGATAACCGAGGCCCTCGTCTTCACGATTTACGACATACATATGCATGTCATGCTCTTGACAAGATGATAAAATCTGGTATGGATCCTTTTTGTGCACTTCCATATTTAAGTACATATCTCGGTCATAAAGGAATCGAAAGCACTGAAAAATACTTACGACTTACAGCAGAAAGATTTGATGAAATAACTAATTCGGGGCATTTCATTTATGAAGAAAGTTTAGGTGATGTCCATGAATGATTTCAGTGTTTTACTAAACGATTTCTTTACAAAATACCTTTCACGTGACAGAGGCCTGAGTGAAAATACA
>JAQYAI010000140.1 GCA_029227655.1 bacterium
CCCATGTGGATCAACTGTTCGTTAAGTAACTCTAACTGGGTGTCAAATCTATTTCTCATTTTAACCAAACCTTCCTGTGATATAATCTTCTGTTCTCTTATCTGATGGAATGGAGAACAATTTTTCTGTATTGTTGTATTCAATCACCTCGCCAAGAAGGAAAAATGCTGTATTATCTGACACACGCACAGCCTGCTGCATGTTATGCGTTACCATGACAATAGTATAATCTTTTTTCAATTCTACTGCAAGGTCTTCGATTTTTGATGTGGAAATAGGATCAAGGGCCGATGTTGGTTCGTCCATCAGAAGCACTTCCGGCTGCACGGCCAGCGCACGCGCAATACAAAGTCTCTGCTGCTGCCCGCCTGACATTCCAAGGGCGCTCTTTTTCAGACGATCTTTACACTCATCCCAGATTGCCGCATCACGCAGTGATTTTTCTACTATATCATCCAGTTTTGACTTGGACCGGATGCCATGTGTCCTTGGACCATACGCTATGTTGTCATAAATGCTCATTGGAAATGGATTCGGCTTCTGAAATACCATTCCCACACGTTTTCTTAAGAGGTTGACATCCATGTCTCCATAAATATCTTCTCCATCCAGAAGAATATCTCCCTCGATACGACATCCCTGCACCAGATCATTCATACGGTTCAAAGATTTTAACAAGGTAGATTTTCCACACCCGCTAGGTCCGATAAATGCTGTGATTTTATTTGCTTCTATATCAAGATTTACATTTTTAAGCGCCTTAAAATCTCCATAATATAAATCCAGATCTTTAATCTTAATCTTCTCCATTTTCATTTCCTTTCGAAATTTTCTTTGCAATGATTGTTGATAATGAATTAATTCCTATTACGAGAACCAGTAAGATGACAGCCGTTGCATATGCCTTATCTGTATGAAGTCCTTCACTGGAAAGTGCATACATGTGAAGTGCCAGTGTTCTTCCGGAACTCATGACACTGTCCGCAACCTCCGCAACCGTTCCCGATGTGTACATCAGCGCAGCCGTTTCTCCTACTACACGCCCAATTGCGAGAATAACACCAGCAAGAATTCCAGGTACTGCAGATGGGAGCACGATTCGGAAAATGGTACGAAGTTTTCCTGCTCCAAGTCCAAAACTTCCTTCCCGATAACTGTCAGGTACCGATTTCAACGCTTCTTCTGTCGTACGCATGATCAGTGGAAGAATCATGATCGCTAAGGTAAATGCTCCGGCAAGAAGAGACATTCCCCACTTTAGTGTCGTCACAAAGAACAGAAGTCCGAAAAGACCATATACAATAGACGGAATTCCTTGCAATGTTTCCGTTGTGAGACGAATGATTTCTACAAATTTATTTCCTTTTCCTGCATACTCCACAAGAAAAATAGCTGAAAAAATTCCAAGTGGAACCGCAAGAAGCAGTGCCAAAACCGTCATAATGACTGTATTGATAAGCGCCGGGAGCAGTGACACGTTTTCTGTCGTATAATGCAGTGCAAACATGTCCAGAGAAAGATGCGGAATTCCCTTTATCAACAAATACACGATCAGAAAAAATAATGCGGCAAATGTTATCAAGGAAGCAAGGAAGACCAGCCCTGCCAGGACCGCCGAACCAGGTGCATTTTTATAGGAAATCAGTTTCTGTTTTACTTTCTTTTTATTCATATTCCGACCTCCTCTTAAGCAATGCCACACTGAAATTAATCAATAAAATAAATACGAACAGGACAACTGCTGTTGCAATCAGTGCTTCTCTATGAAGCCCTGCTGCATATCCCATCTCTATGACAATATTTGCTGTCATGGTACGCACCCCCTGGAAAATTCCTTTCGGAAGCCGTGGCTGATTTCCTGCAATCATGATGACCGCCATCGTCTCACCTATCGCACGCCCGATTCCCAGAACGACTCCTGCGATTAGACCAGATTTTGCTGCCGGAAGCACTACTTTAAAAATGCTTTGTTCTTTGGTCGCACCAAGTGCCAGTGAGCCTTCATAATAGTGAGATGGCACTGCGCGGATTGCAGACTCTGTCACCCCGATAATTGTTGGAAGGATCATCATTCCAAGCAGAAGCGACGCAGTCAGAATACTGTTTCCATCACCGGAGCTTCTCAGAACACCCGCTAATTTAAGCGTTCTTCCCAAAGACCGGACAGCCGGAACCACTACCATGATTCCAAAAAAACCATAAATGACAGAAGGGATTCCTGCCAGAAGTTCTGTCGCAGATTTGAGGAACGGATATATTTTCTTCGGACAATATTTTGCCATAAATACAGATGTCAAAATTGCAATCGGAACTCCGATAAGCACTGCTCCAGCCGTAACATAGATACTTCCGAGAATCATTGGAAAAATTCCGTAAATATCATTATTTGGCCGCCAGGTCGTTCCTGTTAAAAATTCAATAAAACCGATTTCTTTCATTGCAGGGACACCATTTGTAAACAGAAAGATACAAATGAGTGCTACCGCCAGCACCGAAGTACAGGCGGCAATGAAGAACACACCCCGCATGAGTTTTTCACTCAATGCTCTCATATTTTGTTTCCTCTTTATTTCACAATTTCATCCCATGTAACAGCTTCACCAGTAAAGATTGTTTTCACGTCTTCGCTTGAAAGTTCGTCTACTGTACTTTCTTTATTTACGATAACAGCGATTCCATCATTTGCAATTACGATCGGTGTAAGTTCTGCAAGCTCTTCTTCTTTCAGTTCACGTGATGCCATACCAATGTCACAGATGCCTTCCATTGTGTTTGTCATACCTGTTGTAGAATCGCTCTGGTTAATTTCAACTTCTGCTTCTAGATTCACTTTCAGATAAGCTTCTTTCAACTTCTCCATAACCGGTGTTACCGAAGAAGAACCAGCAACAACCACTTTTCCTGTTGCTCCGTTTGATTCGAATGGTTTTGCGCCATCCAGTGCAATATAACCATTGTCAGAAACAACTTTCTGTCCTTCTTCACTTAAAATATAATTGATAAAATCCTGTGCGATATCTGAAATCTCACCCTTTGTTGCAATGTTGAATGGTCTGAATACTTTATATGTACCATTTTTGATGTTTTCTTCTGTCGCTTCTGCACCATCAATTTTCACTGCCTTTACATCATTACTAAGTGATCCAAGCGAAACATAACCAATCGCGTATTCATTACCGGATACTGTCTGCATCATAACTTCTGTATTATTGGTAATCGTTGCCTCTACGGTCGTGTAATCCACTTTTTTTCCTTCTGCATCTTTCTGTTCAATTCCAAACAGTTCAATGAAGGCTCCTCTTGTTCCTGATCCATCTTCTCTTGAAACTACTGTAATATCGTTCGTAGCATCCCATTCAGAAACAGCTTCTGTCCCTTCAGTTCCTGCATTTTCTCCACTGCTCTTATCGGAACCACAACCTGTGAAAACTGCTGTTGTCATAACTACTGCAAGTGTAAGCGTCAATAATTTTCTTAATTTCATAATTCATTTCCTCCATGTCTGAATCAAAATTTTTGTTTTGTTTTTCTTCACAATGTGCATTTTAGGAGAGCAATGTTAAATTCAAAAGCGGAGGATTGTAAAATTTATGTAAAATAATAAAGCAGGAACTCTATTTCTTGTCTATAAGCAAAAATCAACTTTTTTGCACTAGAAAAGAGATAGAACTCCTGCCTTATATACTTTTTTCTAATTTTATCTCAAATGGATAAGCGGATTATCTTCTAACAGTATTTCATTTGATGCTTCTTCTGGTTCTTCGGTCTGGAATGCAAGAATAGCCTCATTGAGTGAAAGCATTCTTTCATCTAGTGTTGCTACGATTTCCGCACATTTTCGTAATTCATCGCTGATATATTCAGGCGCCTGTCCTTCGAATTTATAATGCATTTTATGCTCCAGACTAGCCCAGAAATCCATGGCGATGGTTCTGATCTGTATTTCCACTTTTGTATCTACAACACTGTCGCTAAGATAAATTGGCACAGAAACAAGCATGTGATAGCTCTTGTACCCACTTGGTTTCGGGTTCTTGATGTAATCTTTGACCGATAATACCTTAAGATCTCCCTGATTTCCAATCATCTCCGCAAGTCTGTAAATATCAGTCGTGTAAGAACAAATCAATCTGACGCCCGCAATATCTTTCACATAACGCACCATATTCTCTATTGTAACTTCTTTTCCATGTCTTTTTAACTTCTTTGCGATACTTTCCGCAGTCTTTACTCTTGATTTGATATGTTCGATCGGATTGTATTTATGCACATATTGAAATTCATCGTTCAGAATTTCAAGCTTTGTCTGAACTTCCTTCACCGCTGACTGATAAAGAAACATGGCCGTTCTCCAACTGTCTATATTGTTATACTCTTTTATGATTGATTGCATTATTGGTCTCCTTTTCTAAAAATCCCGAGATAGTATATCACACCACTGTTCAAAATGTCTACTTTCTTATTAGTATTTTTGTAACAGTTCAGCCATGCGCTTCAAAAAGAGAGAAAACAACTGAGAGCTTGCTCGCAAAAGTGTTTTCTCTCTTTTGAAGCATATGGCGCTCTGCCGAAGCGAGAAGTAGCTGCTGCGCAGCGAATTCGAGCTGTATGGCTGAACTGTTACGTATTTTATATATTTTTCATTGTATTTATCATTTTTACAATATCATACCCATAATTCTCTCCAGTAGCCCATCCATAACCTTCGGGATTTTCCTGCTGCCCCAGCCATTCTACATAAGGCGCACACCCCTTTGTCACATAACTATAGCGGCTGTCCACACATTCAGACAATAATTTTTCGTCTGTTGCATATGCTTTTAGATGCTGTATTTGTGCACGGACGCCTTCTCTCACATCAGAAAAACTATTTCCCTGAACTCCATTTCCTGTTGTTCCAAGCCCGGCAAAATTGAACTGTGTAATTTTTGCATCGCCACCATACTGAAGCCATCCTGTTTCCTTCATCGTCTGGGCAAAGGCCACCTCCGAACGCACTCCTTCTTTTTCCGCTTCTTCCATGTAAATCTGGCAAAATGTCTCTATATCCGGCGCACCGCCTTCCGCCAGTATTTCACTTGGATATTTTGCCCCACTTTGGGTATAATAAGCTACCATCTGGTCAAGTGTTACATCTGTGGTTCCCATGATGGGATATCTTCCCTCCACAATTACTTCCACCGATGCGGTTTCCTCGGCCTTATCTTCCGGTTCTTCAGGTTCTTCACCTGTTTCCTCCACCACCTCTTCCTGAATAACTGATGTTTTTTCTTCCATTTTCTGATAGACAGCACTTGTACATGCCAGCATACAGATACAATTTAAAACCAGTAAAACATATTTTTTCATAAAATAATCCTAAAAATCTCTTACTTCATTTATATACAAAAAACCTGCTTGTATGATACACTATAATTCACAAACTTAATGACAGGAGATGACACTATGTTTCGTTTATGGGCAAAAGAATTTAAAGACAACCGCCTGCTTCGCGACACAACGATTTGCGATGACAGCAATGATACAAGAACACACAAAATATTCCATGCATTGGACGCCGTTTGCCTTGAATTCGACTTAAGCAAACCAATCTGGCTCGATAAGACCATTGCTGAATTCCAGCACCATTCAAAAGCACGCTTCTACCAGGACAACTTTATTGATTCCATCGACTTTGATTATCTGGAAATACAGGTGATTGAAGAATAACTTTGAATGAATATAATACGAAAGGGAACTGTCTGACACAATTCCCTTTCTCCTTTATAACTGTCCTTTTTCCTCTAATACTTCTTCCGCGATATTTCTTGCATGGTCTGAAATACGTTCCATTGAAATCAAAACATCCAGATAAATCACGCCTGCTTCTGCATTGCATCCACCATTTACCAGACGTTTGATGTGTTTTGATCTTAAAGAAATTTCAAGTGAATCTGCTTCTGTTTCTTTTTCGATTGTGTGAAGTGCGCTTTCAGAGCTTTCTTTCTCAAAAGCATCAATCGCACTTAAATAAGATTCTACACATACATCAATCATATTTTTCATCTGCTCGTGGGCTATTTCCGAGAAATCCACTTTCTTATCCAGCATTGTTTCTGCAAACTCAGATATATTTTCACAATAATCGCAGATACGTTCGATATCTGAAATCACCTGAATGTAACGGGATACAAGCTGATGTTCTCTCTCGCTGATCTGTAATGCAGAAAGACGAATCGCGTAATCGGTAAGACCTGCACTTAATACATCTACTTCATTTTCAATCTCACGAAGTCTTGCAATATCTTCTGGTTTCTTTGTGACGAAAATGTGCTTTGCAATTCCTAAAGCCTCTTCCACTTCACGTCCCATACGAACAATTTCTGAACGCATCGATGGAATTGCAATACCAGGCGTTTCCAGCATACGGTCATCCAGATGAAGGGTACTCTGTTCTTCTTCATCTTTCACACCACCGATTTTTTTAGCAAGCTTCACGATCCAGTCTGATAGTGGGAACAACAATACAGTTGTCATAATATTGAAAATCGTATGAACCATACTGATCTGTGTCTGTGTAATTCTGCCACTTGCCCATACAGGCTGCATAGATGTCATATAAATAATGACAACGGTACTAAAAATAACAGTACCAATAATATTAAATAACAAATGCATAAGAGCAGCTGTCTTGGCATTCTTCTTTGCTCCCATACTTGAAAGAATCGCCGTCACACAGGTACCAATATTTTGTCCCATAATGATGTAAATAGCTGCACCAAATGGAACCAGGCCCGCTGAAGCGAGACTCTGCAGAATACCAACAGACGCTGAAGAACTCTGAATAACCGCTGTTACAAGCGCACCTACTAAAATTCCCAAGAAAGGATTTCCACCTAGATTTACAAAAAGACCGCGAATTGCTTCGGATTCGCGTAACGGAGAAACCGCCGAAGACATTGTCGATATACCCACGAACAGCAATCCAAAACCAAGGATAATATTAGAAACATCTTTTGTGGAGTGTCTCTTTCCAGTCATCATAACAATTACACCAATCATAATTGCAATCGGTGCTAATGTCGCAGGGCTTAGAAATTCTGCCCATTCCACACTGGAAACTAACCATCCGGTAACAGTTGTACCGATATTGGCCCCCATGATGACCCCCATCGCCTGTGTCAGATTCATGATTCCCGCATTAACAAAACCTACTACCATGACTGTCGTGGCAGATGAGCTCTGAATAATCGCAGTTACTGCTGCTCCAAGAAGTACACCGAAAAACTTATTTTTCGTAAGAATTCCCAATAAAGACTTCATTCGATTACCGGCTGCATTTTCCAGGCCTTGTGCCATAATCTGCATTCCATAGATGAACATACCAAGTCCACCGACGAAAGCGATAATAATACTTGTGTAATCCATAATACAATTCTCCTCTTATGTATTTTCAATCCAAACATAGTAATTCTAACATTATTTTTACCATAAAACAATTGGCTTTTTACTTTTGTATGTTATGCTGATTATTTTTTCATTTTCGGTTCAAAAATTAGGGATGCTAAATAACCAAACACCAACGCTGCACATATTCCCACAGCACTTGCTTTGAAACCACCCATGAATATTCCGATAAATCCATTTTTATCCACAGCCTCTTTCACGCCTTTCCAAAGCGTATTACCGAACCCAAGCAGCGGTACCGAAATTCCTGCTCCGGCAACCTTCTGAATCGGTTCAAAAATTCCCACAAATCCAAGAATAGCACCAGTCACTACCAGAAGCACCATTACTCTGCCCGGCATGAGCATGGTTCTGTCCAATAAGATTTGTACGAGGGCACACACTAGTCCTCCGATAAGAAATGCATTTACATAGTCCATAATCTGTCTCCTAATCTTCGTGTTCTAAAATAATCCCATGTGCAATTCCTGGCACACTTTCTCCTTCGTTATGGCTAACGGTTGACATCAGTGCACCTGTCGGCACGAATAGTACTTTCTTCCATTCTCCAGTCTCAAGTTTTGGCAAAATATAGGAAGACAATGTTACTGCTGCACAGCCGCAGCCGCTTCCTCCCGCATTCGTATTCTGTGTCTGTTTATCAAAAATGAGCATGCCGCAGTCTAAATGATTTTTTTCGATGCTCTTTCCTTTTTTGCTCAGCAGATCAAATAAAATGGACTGTCCGACCTCACCAAGGTCACCAGTTATAATCCTATCGTATTCTTTTTCCTGATAAGAAAAATCCTCAAGATTACAAAAAATGGTATCACAGGCTGCCGGCGCCATGCATGCTCCCATATTCTGCGAATCCGTTATTCCATAATCAACAATTTTTCCAATCGTTACACCTGTTATTTTCACATGGCTTTTTCTGTTGCCTACTAAAAATGCGCCACTACCAGTCACCGTCCAGCTCGAACAAAGTGGTCTTTGGTTGGCATACGAAAGTGGAAAACGGAATTCTTTTTCTGCTGTTGCGAAATGACTGGAAGTCACTGCCAGCATTCGCTCTCCATATCCCGCTGCCACGCTCATAGCCGCAAGAGCCAGCGCTTCTCCGGATGTAGAACAGGCCCCAAAGAGACCAAAAAGTGGAATCTGAAGCTTCTCAAGACCCATTGAAGTAGCAATCCCCTGTCTTAGCAAATCACCTCCATACAGAAAACGCACCTGCTCGGCAGTTTCCCCAGCTTTATTCAGTGCCTGCATGCATGCAATCTGCTGCATCGTTCCTTCCGCCAACTCCCAGGTCTTTTCTCCAAATAAATCATCCTCAGATGACTCATCAAATAAATCACCTAATGGTCCTTCCTTTTCTTTTTTTCCTACCACACAGCCGCTGCTGATGATATATGGTGAATAATCAAAACAAATGCTCTGCTTCCCCTTTATCTGTCTTTCCCACAATGAACTCTTTTCCATTTTCTATCTTTCCTTATCATTTTTTTAGACTTATTATGTGGAATTTTTATTTTTTTATACCAGCAAAAGATTGCTTTGTCTTTTTTATCCACGCTTTGACATTTTTTTCAGATATTTATCTTTCAAATCACATTCCCGTTTTAATTTTATATTTTCTTCTTTTAAATATTCCATATACTCTCTTGCCAGTCTTACTCCGCAGCGGACTGCCACATCATCGTGCACTTCCATCTCGCTAAGCCACTGCATAAGTGAGCGCTCCCGGATATCATTATATGTGTTATCTGTTGTTCCAAACATTTTCTTATTCCTCCAATTGTTCTTTTACTGCCTGCGGAATTTCTTTCACTGATATCAAAATCAACTGTTTTACTGCTGACCGCACCAGTTTCCGTTCTTCATCCGACATTTCTCCGATTCCTTCTATCATCACACGAATCTTTTGTAACAGTTCCTCCGATAACTCATAAAACTTATTGATGCCAGTTTCAAATATCAGATCAAAAATAGTATCGATCAATTGTTCCCGTTCTTCAAACGAAAACTCTTCTACCCAGCGTTCCAGTGTGCGTTTCATATAGCGGGAAGAACGGTCGACCTCATCCTCAAGCACGAATTCTTTATCCCGAACGGTCCAGCTGAACGGATCATGCTGCATCATTCCCTTTTCGTCGCTGTGCACAACTATATAATTACTATCCCTTTCCCACATCATTCCAACAATGGATGACTGCGGAACATATTTGCGGATCAGCGGACGAATTTCCTGGTACTCTTTTGTCCCATACACTTCTTCCATAAATCCAGGTCCATCGAAATCATGCACTTCCAACAGACGGCCCTTATATGACTTTGGAAGATTCATTGCCGCATACACCGCAAGATTTCCTCCCTTTGAGTGTCCTCCGATATAAAAGTTTCCGGCAAATTCTCCGAATATATTCATCGCATACTGAAGCGCCGCTTTCTGTGCAGGAACTGCCTCCAGATAGCTTAAATTCAGGTCTTCCTTCCAGCCTGTCACCGTATTATCCGTTCCCCGAAATGCGATATAATACTCATCATTTCCAAGTTCAAATGTAATAGCAGAGAACTGAATTCCATTTATATCATCAATCACATCTGCATAATTGCTGGCACGAAGATTTCCATGCCTTCCTCCCGGCTTTAAAGCCTCGATCAGAACCCGGTCTCCATCCGTGGTAATCGTATGATTCAGGATCTTTTCTGGAAAACAATTCCGATAAAATACCTCTAATGGGATACTGAAATCTGTTCTTACGAACGGACTTTTACTATAATTATAATAAGAAATCTGGCTTAAAATCAGGCTGTCGATCACATTAAATGGCATCTGTGCAAAATCTGTGTCTCTGTATTTTTCTACATAAGTAAGCATATTTTCCATGAATCATCCCTCCTACCGCAATAGTTCCCTCCATGTCTGACAGAGTCCATCCAATTTCCACGCTGCATTTGCCGGACTTGTAGACGGAAGTCTGACTGCCTTTATTCCCGTCTTTTTCTCCGCATATTTGTGATACAGTTCATAGGCTTTTGTCCCATTTACAAAGATTTTCTCTATCTTCGAATTCTGCAGAATTTCCGTAAAATCATTTACCACCACGTCCTTAATCGAAGTGTCACTTGATCCTAGAATCGTACAACTCTCAATTACATCCCAAATGGCAATATGATGATTTAGAAGCATGGCCTTCTTTTCTTCAATCGTTTCTGGCACCGCTTCTTCCAGAATACTTGCAAGTACCTTCCAGAAACGATTCTGTGGGTGTCCATAATAGAAATGATTCTCACGTGATTTTACAGAAGGGAAGCTTCCCAGAATCAGTATTCTTGAATTCTCATCATATACCGGTTCAAATGTATGATGGATGTTCTGATATTCCTGCATATTACCTCTCCAAATCTATTTACGTTTTAATGTTTTTAAATAAGCCTTCTGCTCTGGTGTTATGCGATGGCTCTCCACAGCTTTCTGAATCGTTTTGTTGTGTGTCCACACATCCAGTTTCTGCTCTTCTAAATATGACAAAGCCTTTTCATAGTGCTTCGCAAGTGCTGTTGCAAAATACCATGCAATCATCATATTGATATAATACTCTTCC
The DNA here is from genome assembly GCA_029227655.1 of bacterium. Lineage (GTDB taxonomy): Bacteria > Bacillota > Clostridia > Lachnospirales > Lachnospiraceae > Allocoprococcus. The sequence goes on from JAQYAI010000140.1 coordinate 11,037, forward strand.
GATTGCACGTCAGCTACCATTTGCAAATATTTTTCTTCAAAAGCTTCATCCAGATAAAATTTCATCAAAAGTCCGATTCCATAACGCACGGTATATATTTGATCTGACGCCAGCCATTCCTTGATTTTATCCATCAGCTCAGGTAAATGTTTTTTCAAAACTTTGGGTGCCATACTGTCACAAGTCGCCCAGTTATCTACATAAGGCAGAAACTTATCCAGCTCCCGGATACAAGTGTCATAACCCTTGATCTTTTCAATCAAAAATGCATGCACATTATTTTCTTCATAATACGGATGTGGCAGTTCTTTCATAAATTCTGCAGCTTCTTCTGTCGCTGAAAATTCTTTGACCAGCGCACGAAGAGCGGGTATTCTCACTCCAATGATCGTATCTTCATCTATCGTCGGTATGAGCCTTTTATGAAATTCTTTGTATTTTAAATCCTGTAAAGCAAAAAGTTCTTCTCTGATATTCATATTACTTTCCTTTTGCAATCTTATCTCTTGTCCATTCATCAATCAGTTTCTTTAGTTCCATAAGATATGGAGAAAATGCCACTTCTTTGCTTCCATAAGTCAACTGAAGATCATACTCCAGCGGGAGCCAGCTTGCAATATCCGACTCATCGTGCTGAATCACTGCCTCCATCTTATCCAGAGCCTTGTATAATTTTGCCTCTTTCGTCTTGAGTTCTTCCATTTCTTCCAGAAGCGCGCTCATCTGCTTCTTCTGATACTCCGGTAACTGATGGATCCATTCCTGATATATTTCAAGTTCTTTCCTGGCATCATCCTCTGTTTTATTGAACGCTGCAATATCCCCTGTAAACGCCTCACCGAGATCATGGATCAGACACATCTTGATAACTTTGTTGATATCCGTATCCGGGAACTCATCTTCCAGAAGCATCGCCATGAATGTCATTCGCCAGCTATGCTCTGCCACGCTTTCTCTCCTTCCACTGGAAGTGTCACAGTGCCTCGTATTACATTTTAATTTTTCTGCTACTGATAATATTGATAATAATTCCTGTGGTTTCATATTGTTATCTCCTCCCAATGTCTTTTTTACATTTTTTTCAACTCTCCTGCGAGCATAAATGCCGCAACCACCGCGGCCATAAAGTCTGCAACTGGCCCTGCATACATAATCCCATCAATTCCAAAAAATCCCGGGAAAATAATAAGCAGCGGCAAGAGGAAAATGATCTGTCTGGTTAAGGAAAGAAATGCCCCTTTTGTCGGTTTTCCAATTGACGTAAAAAAGGTAGATGACAATGGCTGAACATTATTAATAAAAGTAAAGAAAAGATAAATATGAAAATATCTTTCTGCAAAACGAAAATAAAGTTCTGAACCATTTCCGAACATACCAATAATCTGTCTCGGAAACAACTGGAATAAAATAAATGCTATGATACAGACCACAGAGCCGGCTTTTAAACTTATTGTCACAGCCTTTTTTACTCTGTCATACTGCTTGGCTCCATAATTAAAACTCGTAATCGGCTGCATTCCCTGTGCAATTCCAATACATATCGCAAAGAACAGAAAGCTTACTTTATTGATGATCCCAGCACAAGCCAGCGGAATGGATTCTCCATAAATGGATTTGGCTCCATAATAAGTTAAAGAATTATTCATAACAATCTGAATCACCATCATTGCTATCTGATTAAAAAACTGTGCCATTCCAAGACTCATTGCATAACCAGCAACCTTCCATTTTGGCAGCAAATGCTCTTTCGTAAATTTTCCGGCTTTATAATTACAAAGATATCGGACGACCATGAGTCCTGATACGATCTGCCCTGCAATCGTTGCGAATGCTGCACCTGACATTCCCATGCCAAGTCCAAAAATAAGAATCGGATCCAATATCGTATTGATGATCGCACCCGTCAAGTTACACATCATAGAATAACGCGGGCTTCCATCGGCACGAACCAAATGTGCACCACCATTTGCGAGAATCAGAAATGGAAATCCAAGTGCTACAATCCTCACATATTCTTTCGCATATCCAAGTACATTCTCCGGCGAACCAAAAAATACTAAAAGTGGTTCCAGAAAAACTTCTGTCCCCACACATAACGCAACACCAAGACCAAACAAAAGTACCGCAGCATTTCCAACATAGTATAGTGCCTTATCCTTCTCACCACGCCCCATAGACAGGTTGAATGCAGAAGCCGCACCAATTCCCAATAATAACGAAATCGCCGTACAGCTTGTCGATAAAGGAAAGGCTACATTAGTTGCCGCATTTCCCAATTCTCCGATACTTTGTCCAATAAAAAACTGATCCACAATATTGTAAAGGGCACTCACCAGCATTGCCACGATACTTGGAATCGCAAATTTACGCAAAAGCGCACCTACCGGCTCTGTTCCAAGTGGATTGCTGCTGATCTCCCTTTCTTTCTCTTCCTGCATTTATCATTCCTCCTGTTTGTTTTATCTCCAGCAAAGAAAAATATTATCCTTATTTATTGATCTTATTGCCGTTCCATCGTAAATCCCTTTCCACCGACTTCCTCAATTTTTGCCACAATGATAAAAGCCATTGGATCAATTTCGCGGATGTTTTCTTTCATTTTAGGAAGCTTCTGATATTGAATTACGGTCGTAATCAGTTTTGAACTTTTCTCCGTATACCCTTTCTCAGACAAGATCATTGTCACTCCTGCATCCATCTCATGCAGAATCATCTTTTTGATTTCCTCATACGAATCACTTATGATCGTAAGCTGAATCAGACTTCGTCCTGATGAAAGCGTCTTCTTCAACATGGTACTTGAAACAAATGTCATGATGATTCCGTAAATTACATTTGTCGTATCGCTGTAAGTAATCTGGAATGCTAAAATGAGTACATCGATTACATTCAACACAATATAAACCGGTATTTCAAATTTCTTATGAATATATTGTGCGAGAATATCCACTCCTCCCGTCGACGCATTTGCCTTTATAACAACTCCGATTCCCAGCCCAACCAGACATCCTCCAATGGCCATCGCAAGCAGCGAATCATTCAAATATCCGTGAAATGGTGACCGGTCAAAAAATTCCAAAAATGCCGGGAAGGCAAAGGTCGAAATAATAATGGACATGGCAAATTCTTTTCCAAATGCCTTTAACCCCAGAAAGAATAACGCAATATTCAATATACCAACGACCAGTGAAACCGGAATTCCAAAATAATGCTCCACCGCACTTCCAATCCCACTGACTCCTCCACAAATAATTCCATGTTCGAGTATCAACGTATTTACGGCAAATGCTATGCATGCATTTCCAAATAAAATCAATAATAAATTAATCAACTTCTTTTTCATGTTACCTTTTATTACCTTTCTCCTCCAGCATTAAAAATTGCTGTCTGAATAAGTCCGCTTCTTTCAATGAATTATTCCATCCATATTTTTTCAAATCAACACACCAGTTCATCCCATTCCATATTACTTCTATATTTTCCTCTTCTAATAACAATTTTTGAAGCCCTGGAAATTCAAAATGACATGCACCGCTTAATTCCCCTTTTCCATTTACCACTCTGTACGCAGGCACATCTTCGCCTGCAAGATTTTTCTTAAGTCCATATCCGACCTGTCTGGAATTCTTTGGCTTACCACACAAAAGTGCAATCTGACCATAAGTCGCAACCTTTCCTTTTGGAATTGCCATGCACACGATTCTCATTTTCTCATAAAAGTTCATTTACATTAGTTTCTCC
>JAQYAI010000141.1 GCA_029227655.1 bacterium
CTTTGGAAAATTCTGTCAGAATCCGTTCCAATGCTTCCATGGAAGTTCTGTCATCTTCCAAAATAAGTACATGTACCATAGTACTTCTCCCTTCCAGTCCTAGCCATGGGGACGGAGTTTTCTGGTTATAATGCCAGAAAACTCCGTCCCCAACGGTCTACGTCCCCAACGGTCTATTCCTCAACCGCAACTTCTTTCAGGCTTGTAACAAGTCCTGCAAGTCCCTGAATCTCTGATGGAATGATGATCTTTGTTGCCTTACCGTCTGCAGCTTTTGCAAATGCTTCCAGGCTCTTCATCGTAAGTACTGCCTCATCTGCACCAGCTTCCTTCAGGAAACGGATACCGTCTGCGTTCGCCTGCTGCACCTTCAGGATTGCTTCTGCCTCACCTTCTGCCTCTTTGATACGTTTTTCTTTTTCCGCTTCTGCCTGAAGGATGGCTGCTGCTTTGTCAGCTTCGGCTTTCAAAATCACAGATTCTTTCTGACCTTCTGCAACAAGGATGGTGGATTTCTTTTCACCTTCTGCGATAAGGATTGCTTCACGACGTTCACGCTCTGCCTTCATCTGTTTTTCCATCGCATCCTGAATTGCTGCAGGTGGAATAATATTTTTCAGCTCTACACGGTTCACTTTGATTCCCCAAGGGTCTGTTGCCACATCGAGGGATGCTCGCATCTTTGTGTTGATGGTTTCTCTTGATGTAAGTGTCTGGTCCAGTTCCAGATCACCGATAATATTACGAAGGGTTGTTGCTGTCAGGTTTTCAATTGCCATAATCGGATTGGCAACACCGTAGCAGAACAACTTCGGATCAGTGATCTGATAAAATACAACGGTATCGATTCTCATTGTAACGTTATCTTTGGTAATAACCGGCTGTGGAGCAAAGTCAACAACCTGTTCTTTTAAATCTACTTTTCTTGCCACACGGTCGATCATTGGAACTTTAAAATGAAGACCTACACCCCATGTTTCCTGATAAGCACCAAGACGTTCAATAACATAGGCTTTCGCCTGTGGAACGATCTTTACACAAGAAATAAGAATCATTAATACAACAATAAAAAGAATAAAAAATACAATATAACCCATAGTTAGTCCTCCTCATATTTTTTCACAATTAGTTTTACGCCCGAGATGTTTACTACTTTCGCCAGTGTGCCTGCTTCTAAAATTTCATCATCGCTCGCTCCTCTCACGGTCCACTCCTGTCCGTTTACGACCGCCATTCCAGTCTGAGCAATATTGTCAACACGCTCCACGATACGAATTGTTTTGCCAATGATTCCTTCGTAATTCGTCTTCTCACGTTTCGAATTAATGATTTTCATTGCAAAAGGTCTCGTGAAATAGAGCAGGATCGCTGTAACGAGAAGAAAGGCCGCTATCTGCCATCCAGTAGGAATATGTAGTAAACTCAGGAGCATTGCTACAAGTGCACCACCTGCTGCCCAGATACTGGTCAGTCCAACGGTAATGATCTCAATGATCAAGAATACGATTAATAATACCAGCCATACAAGTGTCATACAATTTTCCTGTAAAAATACCATCTCCTCACTTCCTTTCTCTTTTTTCTTATCTACATGGTAACAAAAAAATCGAAATCCAACAATAGATTCTGCGTGAATGAAGTGATTTTCTGCGCGAATAAAAAAAGATTAATTTTCCCCTTTTATCTTCTTAAAATGTGCCTTTATCTGCTGTTCGTATCCCATATCACCTGGTTCATAGAATACCGCATCTTTGATTTCCTCTGGAAGATACTGCTGCTTAACATAGTGATTCGGATAATCGTGTGCATATTGATATCCAATTCCATGTCCCAGTTTTGCAGAGCCTTTATAATGCGAGTCCTGTAAATGGGATGGCACTGTCGTTTTGTATTTTTTTACATTATCCATTGCTGCGAAAATGGCATTACATGCAGAGTTACTCTTCGGCGCAGTTGCCACATAGAGTACTGCCTGGGACAAAATGATCTGTGCCTCCGGCATTCCGACCCTTTCCACCGCCTGTGCGGCACTTACCGCCACCGTCAGCGCCATCGGGTCCGCATTTCCCACATCTTCTGATGCACAGATCATAATCCGTCTGGCGATAAACTTAATATCTTCTCCCGCGTAAAGCATCTTTGCAAGATAATATACCGCTGCGTCCGGATCAGATCCCCGCATACTCTTGATAAATGCAGAAATCGTATCATAATGATTATCCCCAGTCTTATCGTATCTGACCACACGTTTCTGAATACATTCCGATGCCACATCCAAAGTGATATGAATGATTCCATCCGCGCCTCTCTCCGTTGTCAGGATGCCAAGCTCTATCGCATTTAATGCAGACCTTGCATCTCCACCTGCGATATCAGCAAGAAATTCCAACGCATCATTATCAATCTTTGCCCCGTAGCTTCCCATACCTTTTTCCGTATCATTTACTGCGCGCAAGATCAGCGTTTTTATATCTTCTTTTTCCAATGGATAAAGTTCAAACACACTGGAACGGGAAAGCAGCGCCCCATTGACTTCAAAATATGGATTTTCCGTAGTGGCCCCGATCAGAATGATGGTACCGTCTTCCACAAACGGAAGCAGATAATCCTGCTGCCCCTTGTTAAAGCGGTGAATTTCATCTACGAACAAAATACTCTTCTTCTGATACATTCCCTGAAGCTGCTTTGCTTTATTCACCACTTCTTCCATGTCTTTCTTTCCAGCCACCGTCGCATTGATCTGTGTAAATTCCGCACTGGTCGTATTTGCAATGACCTTTGCCAGTGTTGTCTTTCCGGTTCCCGGAGGTCCGTAAAAAATAATGGAGCTCAGCTTATCTGCCTTGATCGCACGGTATAATAACTTGTCTTTTCCAATAATATGCTGCTGCCCTACCACTTCATCCAGCGTTGTCGGACGCAGACGTGATGCAAGCGGAGATTCTTTCTCCTTACTTGTCTCACGCATATATTCAAACAAATCCATAAGTTTTCTCCTTTATCCTCTGTTTAAATCCCAACGATATCACGCACCACTTCACCTGCAATGATGAGTCCGGCCACAGGCGGCACAAAAGAAATACTCCCCGGAAGGCTTCGGCGCATGCCTTTATCTTCCTCTGTACATCTTCCGGAAATATCCACTGGTTTTTCTTTCGAATACAGTACTTTTAATTGATTTACCCCTCTTACTTTTAACTCTTTTCTCATAACTTTACATAAGGGACACACACTTGTCTTCATGATATCTGAGATTTCAAATAATTCTGGGTGAAGTTTATTTCCAGTCCCCATACTGCTGATGATTGGAATCTGCTTTTCCTGTGCTTTTACCGCAAGCGCCAGCTTCGCTGTCACCGTATCAATCGCATCGATGATATAATCTGGTTTTTCTGCAAACAGATCCTCCAGATTATCCTCCAGGACAAATCGTTCATGCGTCTTTACTTTGATTTCCGGACAGATATCTGTGATTTTTTCCTTTATCACTTCTGTTTTGTACCTTCCAATGGTACTGTGAAGTGCAATCGACTGGCGGTTAATATTAGTAAGGGAAACTGTATCGTTGTCGATCAGTATCAGTTCTCCCACACCACATCTCGCAAGCGCCTCAACACAATGAGAGCCCACACCACCAACACCAAAGACCATAACTTTGGCACTCTTAAGTTTTTTCATTCCTTCTTCGCCCAATAATAATTCTGTTCTAGAAAATTCGCTAATCATACTATTTCCTTTTTTTCGCTTTTTTCTTATCTTTCCC
>JAQYAI010000142.1 GCA_029227655.1 bacterium
CCGGTCATTCCCTGGGACGTCCTGATTCATAAATTAAATCTGTCACTGCCCACGGTCCGGGCAATGGAGGAGGCCGGCATTCTGGAGATCCTTGCGGAGCCGGATTACCGCAACCCTTACGAGAACCGGTTTGCCGGGGAACGCCGTCTTCAGCTGAATGAGGAACAGCAGCGGGTCGTGGATGGGATCCGGAGCGGATGGGCGCAGGGGGATACCCGCCCCAGCCTGATTTACGGAATCACCGGGAGCGGAAAGACAGAAACCTATATGGAACTGATTGAGGGAGTGATCCGGGAGGGGAGTCAGGCGATCGTCCTGATCCCGGAGATTGCGCTGACCTATCAGACGGTGATGCGGTTCTACCGGAAGTTTGGAGACCGGGTTTCGATCATGAATTCCAGACTTTCAGCGGGAGAGCGTTATGACCAGATGATGCGTGCCAAAGAGGGAAAGCTGGATGTGATGATCGGGCCAAGATCAGCATTATTTACTCCATTTCCTGATCTGGGGCTGATCGTCATCGATGAAGAACATGAATCGGCTTATAAGAGCGAACAGGTGCCAAGATATCATGCCAGAGAGACGGCAATCGAGCGTGCAAGGCTGGAACATGCCAGTGTGGTCCTTGGCTCAGCGACCCCTTCCATGGAGGCATTTTACCGGTGTGAGAAGGGCGAATACCGGTTGTTAAAATTAGAAAGACGTGTCACCAATAGGCAGCTTCCAAGCGTTTATATAGCAGATATGCGCGAAGAATTGAAAAATGGAAATAAGTCCATCTTGAGTGACCGTCTGAAAATGCTCATGGAACAGCGATTGGATGAGAAGCAGCAGATCATGTTATTCCTTAACCGGAGGGGGTATGCAGGATTCCTTTCTTGCAGGTCCTGCGGATATGTAGTAAAATGTCCTCATTGCGATGTTTCCTTATCTTCGCATAAGAATGGAAAAATGATCTGCCACTATTGTGGTTATGAAGAGCCGCAAGTGACGGTCTGCCCGGTCTGTGGTTCCAGACATATTGGAGGATTTCGGGCCGGCACACAGCAGATCGAAGAACTGGTGAAGAAAGAATTTCCAAAAGCGCGGGTGCTCCGCATGGATCTGGATACCACCCGTTCTAAAGAAGGGCATGAGAAAATCCTGTCTGCCTTTGCAAATGAAGAAGCGGATATTCTGGTGGGCACCCAGATGATCGTAAAGGGGCATGATTTTCCAAATGTGACACTGGTGGGAATTCTGGCAGCAGATATGTCTTTATATGCAGATGATTACCGTTCGGCAGAGCGCACGTTTGAACTTCTGACGCAGGCGGCCGGAAGGGCTGGCAGAGGCCGCGCTCACGGTGAGGTGGTAATTCAGACGTATAATCCAGAGCATTACAGTATACAGATGGCAGCCACGCAGGATTATGAACGGTTCTATGAAGAAGAGATGAACTATCGGGAACTGATGGGGTATCCGCCGGCGCAACAGATGATGGCAGTGCTGGTCTCAGGAGCAGATGAGAAGATGTTGGAGACGGGCATGTATTATTTGAAAGAATATATGGAGAGGCTTGCGAGAACAAGAGAACTTCGGATTGTTGGTCCGACAAGTCCACATATTGGGAAAATCAAGGATATTTATTATCGCATGCTATATGTTAAATCGGAATCCTATGCTGTGTTGGTTGATGTGAAAGACCGGACAGAGCAGTATATAGAACTGAACCCGGGGTTTTCGAAAATGAAGATACAGTTTGATTTTAATCCGGAATAGCGTCAATGGACAAGGGGCGACCGTGTTGTCGTTCGACCATTGACATTAAGGATTTTAGGAAATATTGTTTAGAAAAAATCAGGAGGAAAAGAAATGGCAATCAGAGAAATCAGAGTCAAAGGTGATGACGTATTAACAAAGGTATGTAAGGAAGTGACCAAAATGACTCCTCGTACAGAAGAACTTATTGAAGATATGATTGAAACGATGTATGAAGCGAATGGTGTAGGCCTTGCCGCACCACAGGTAGGCGTTCTGAAACGTATCGTCGTTATCGATGTGGGGGAAGGTCCGATCGTGATGATCAATCCGGTCATCCTGGAAACTAGTGGTTCACAGACAGGGGACGAAGGGTGTCTTAGTGTTCCTGGGAAAGCGGGACAGGTGACTCGCCCGAACTATGTAAGAGCAAGTTTTTTAAATGAAGATATGGATGAATGTATCATTGAAGGAGAAGAACTTCTTGCACGTGCCATCTGCCATGAAGTAGAGCATTTAGATGGACACTTATATACAGAAAAAGTCGAAGGCGCATTACACGATGTGACTTATGATGAAGATTAGGAGGGACGTCATGAAGGTTATTTTTATGGGGACACCGGAATTTTCGGTGGGCACACTTGCGGCTATTGTGGAAGCAGGTCATGAAGTGGTGTTGGCAGTGACGCAGCCTGACAAGCCAAAGGGACGTGGAAAAGAGATGCAGTACACACCTGTGAAAGAATATGCATTAGAACATGGAATTCCGGTCTATCAGCCACAAAAAGTGAGAAGACCAGAATGCATCGAAGAATTGAAGAAATATAAAGCGGACGTCTGCGTTGTCGTTGCATTTGGACAGATTCTTCCAAAAGAAATTCTGGAAATGACACCGTATGGATGCATTAACGTTCATGCCTCGCTTCTTCCAAAATACAGAGGGGCAGCTCCGATTCAGTGGGCGGTTATCAATGGAGAAACTGTTTCCGGGGTAACGACCATGCAGATGGATGAAGGTCTGGATACGGGCGATATGTTAGAGAAGATTGAAATTCCACTGAGTGAAAAAGTGACTGGCGGAGAGCTCCATGATCTTCTGGCCGAGGCCGGGGCAAAACTTTGTGTACAGACTTTATCCAAGCTTGGAACAGGTGAGCTCCATCCTCAGAAGCAGGGAGAGACGACAACAGAATATGCAAGAATGTTAGATAAGAAATTAGGAGAGATCGACTGGAGCCGTTCAGCGGTGGAAATCGAACGTCTGATTCGAGGATTAAATCCATGGCCAAGTGCATACACTACATGGAAAGGTAAGACAATGAAGATCTGGGAAGCAGATGTCGTTGATAAAACGACAGATGCAGCACCGGGTACGATTGTAGAAGTGACAAAACAGGCATTTTTTGTACAGACAGGAGATGGCCTTCTACGTGTTAATGCGATTCAGATTCCAGGGAAAAAGCGTATGGAAACGGATGCATTTCTGAGAGGTTATCCAATGGAAAAAGGAGAAGTGTTAAATGTATTATCCGATGTATTATGATCCAACATATATTCTTATTATTATAGGAATGCTACTTTCGATGATTGCTTCATCGAGAGTAAAAACAACTTATGCAAAATATAACAGAGTGAGAAACCATGCCGGAGTGACCGGACAGATGGCAGCACAGCAGATCTTAAGACAGGCTGGGATTTATGATGTACAGGTTCAGCGTGTTTCTGGGGAACTTACCGACCATTATGATCCAAGGAATAAGGTGCTTCGTCTTTCGGATGCGACGTATGGTTCTACTTCAGTGGCAGCACTTGGCGTAGCAGCGCACGAATGTGGGCATGCGATTCAGCATGCGACCAATTATCTGCCACTTTCTATCCGCGGAGCACTGGTACCAGTGGCAAATTTTGGAGCACAGATTTCGTGGCCGCTTATTCTAATCGGGCTTTTCATGCGGGGAGATATGTCTGCATTTCTGATCAATGCAGGAATTATTTTATTTATATTTGCAGTGGCATTCCAGATCGTGACACTTCCGGTAGAATTTAATGCTTCTTCGAGAGCGCTTCGTATCCTGAAAGGTTCCGGGCTTCTTTATGAGGAAGAAGTTGGACAGGCAAGAAAGGTACTTGGCGCAGCAGCACTTACTTATGTGGCGGGCGCAGCGTCAGCGATTCTGCAGTTATTGCGTCTGCTCATTCTTACAAGAGGAAGAAGAGATGATTAAGGAGATGAATGTGAGAGAACTTGCCCTTGAAGTTCTGCTTGAAATAGAAAAAGGTGAAAAAAGTCACCTGATTCTTCGGAGTGTATTGGAAAAATACCAGTATCTTACGAAACAGGAACGTGCGTTCTTAACACGTGTCACCGAGGGAACGGTAGAGCGAAGGCTGGAACTGGATTATATCATCAATCAGTATTCGAAAGTAAAGGTGAAGAAGATGAAACCGGTGATCCGCAATCTTCTTCGCCTTGCGGTATATCAGATGAAATATATGGACAATGTTCCAGATTCTGCAGCATGCAATGAGGCGGTAAAGCTAGCGGTGAAAAGGGGATTCGGGAATCTGAGAGGATTCGTAAATGGAGTTCTCCGCAATATTGCGAGAAATCTGGATCACATAGAATATCCGGAAAAGGAACAGACGATACCATACCTTTCGGTTATGTATTCTATGCCAGAATGGATCGTGAAAATGTGGGTGTCTGATTACGGGAGAGAAAAGACAGAAGAAATCCTGCAGAATTTTTACATTGAGCGGCCGACAACGATTCGTATAAATGAAAATCAGATCAGTAAAATGGCACTTATAGACAAGCTGGAAAGGGAAGGAGTAAAAGTGGAAGAACATCCATTTTTACAGTCGGCACTTCTGATTTCTAATTACGATTATCTAGGTGCGCTGGATAGTTTCCTGGAGGGAGATTTTCAAGTACAGGACGCTGCCTCTATTCAGGTGGCAGAGAGTGCAGGAATCAAGGAAGACGATTATATCATTGATGTCTGCGCGGCACCGGGAGGAAAAGCACTTCACGCGGCACAGATTTTAAATGGCACCGGATTTGTGGAGGCCAGAGACCTGACTGAATACAAAGTGTCACTGATTCGGGAAAATATCTGGAGAATGGGATTTACGAATATAGAAGCTGTGCAGCAGGATGCAACTATTTATGATGAAGCATCTGAAGCAAAAGCGGATGTTATAATTGCGGATCTTCCTTGTTCGGGACTGGGGGTTCTTGCAAAGAAGACAGATTTGAAATATAAGATGACACCAGAGACAGAAAAAGAGGTGGCGGAACTTCAGAGACAAATTTTAAAGACCGTACACCGATATGTAAAGCCTGGTGGAACACTGATTTACAGTACATGTACGATCTGTAAGTCAGAGAATGAAGAAAATGCAAAGTGGTTTGTGGAAAACCATCCGCAATTCGAACTTAGATGGGAAAAACAGATTTTCCCGGGACGCGAGACGGATGGATTTTACATTGCAAAATTTATTCGAAGGAGTTTGTAGCAGAGACATGGAAAAGAAAGATATTGCCTCATATTCTTTTGAAGAACTGAAAATGGAGATGGAAAGGATCGGAGAAAAAGCGTTCCGTGCGAAGCAGATCTATGAATGGCTTCACAAGAAATTAGTGGATGATTTTTCGGAAATGAGTAATCTTTCCAAGACGCTCAGAGAAAAACTGGATGCGGAATATGAAATTCGGAAGGTGGAGATGGTCACACGTCAGATTTCCAAGATGGATGGGACAAATAAATTTCTCTTTTGTCTGAATGATGGGAATATGGTAGAGAGTGTTCTGATGAAATACAAGCACGGGAATTCTGTGTGTATTTCTTCCCAGGTGGGATGCCGTATGGGATGCCGGTTCTGTGCATCCACACTGGACGGGCTGGAACGTAATCTGACTCCGTCAGAAATGCTGCGTCAGATTTACCAGATTCAGAAGATCAGTGGGGAGCGTGTTTCTAATATTGTGATCATGGGAACCGGGGAGCCACTGGATAATTATGACAATTTCCTCAAGTTCATACATATGATCAGTGATGAGCATGGACTGAATATCAGTCAGAGAAATATTACCGCTTCGACCTGTGGAATTGTGCCGAATATCCGCAGACTTGCAGAAGAAAAACTTCAGATCACACTGGCACTTTCGCTGCATGGGTCGAATCAGGAAAAGCGAAAATCTCTGATGCCGGTGGCAAATAAATACCACCTTCCGGAAGTCCTGGAAGCATGTGACTATTATTTTGAAAAGACAGGACGAAGAATTACGTTTGAATATAGTCTGGTGCATGGTGTCAATGACACGAAGGAGGATGCAGCCGAGCTGATCGAAATTCTGAAATCAAGGAACTGTCATTTGAACTTGATTCCGGTCAATCCGATCAAAGAAAGAGACTACCAGAAACCGGACAAAAAAAGTGCTGAGAATTTCAAAAATAAACTTGAAAAAAACGGCATAAATGTTACTATTAGAAGAGAAATGGGCTCAGATATTGACGGGGCCTGTGGACAGTTAAGACGGAAGTCGATGCAAGGAGTATGATTTATGAAAGTATTTTCCATAACAGATGTAGGAAGAATCCGCCAGATGAATCAGGATTATGTATTTGCAACAGATGAACCGCTTGGTTCTCTTCCAAATCTGCTTGTTGTAGCAGATGGTATGGGAGGTCATAAGGCAGGGGATTTCGCATCCAAATTCACCGTTGAGACGCTGAAAGAAGAACTGAAGCTTTCCTTAAATGAAGGCCCGAAGGAGGTTCTGATGGATGCAGTCCAGGTAGTGAATCACAAATTAATTCAGACAGCAGAAACAGATATTAAGCTCGATGGAATGGGAACCACTCTCGTGGCGGCGACAGTCATTGATCATACATTATATTTTATCAATGTTGGTGACAGCCGTCTGTATTTGATCAACAAGGACATTAAGCAGATTTCCAGAGATCATTCATTGGTAGAGGAAATGCTAAGACTTGGTGGAATCAGTGAAGAAGAGGCAAAGAACCATCCTGATAAGAATATCATAACAAGAGCCATTGGGGTAAAAGAGAATGTAGAGGCTGATTTTTATGAATTCGCGCTGAAGAAGGGCGATGTCATTTTGATGTGTACGGATGGTCTGTGCAATATGGTCAGCGAAGATGAAATTTTTGCGATTGTGAAAGGTGCAAGAGATATAGTAGAAGCAGGTCAGTTACTGATCAATCGTGCAAATGAAAATGGTGGGAAAGATAATATCGGAATTGTTCTCGCACAGCCATTTTCAGATGAGGTGAGTATATGGTAAAAGGTGATATCGTTTTAAATAATCGATACGTGGTACTGAGCAAGCTTGGTGCAGGTGGAATGGCAGATGTGTACAAGGGGAGAGATTCCATGCTGAACCGGTTTGTGGCTATTAAGGTCCTCAAAAAAGAGTATCGTGAAAATGCAGATTTTGTGAAGAAATTTATTTCAGAAGCTCAGGCGGCTGCAGGGCTGATGAATCCGAATATTGTAAATGTCTATGATGTCGGTGAAGACAGAGGTCTTTATTACATGGTCATGGAACTGGTGGAAGGGATTACATTAAAAGAATATATCCAGAAAAAGGGGAAGCTGTCTACAAGAGAAGTGCTGAGTATCGCTATTCAGATGTGTACTGGTGTAGAAGCTGCTCATAAGAATAATATTATTCACAGAGATATCAAACCGCAGAATATAATGATTTCCACCGAAGGAAAGGTAAAAGTTACAGATTTTGGTATTGCAAGAGCGGTAGACTCAAATACAGTCAGCTCAAGTGCGATGGGATCTGTACATTATGTATCGCCGGAACAGGCGAGAGGTGGATATTGTGATGTCAAGAGTGATATCTATTCTGTAGGTATTACTATGTATGAGATGGTGACCGGAAGAGTGCCATTTGATGGGGATTCCACGGTAAGTGTTGCAATGAAGCATTTACAGGAAAATATCGTTCCGCCATCAGAATACGCTCCGGATATTACAAGAGCACTGGAAAGAATTATTTTAAAATGTACACAGAAGAGTCCGGAACGGCGTTATGCTTCAACGGCACTTCTGATTCAAGACCTGAAAAGAGCACTCGTAGATCCATCAGGAGCTTTTGTAGAAATGACACCAATTCGGAATATGGGAGATACGGTGATGATTTCATCGGATGAAATCGGGCGTGCCAGCCGTGGTCAGTCAAAATACAGCCGGTATGATGACGACGACTATGAAGAGGATGACTACGAGGATGACGATTACGATGATGAAGAGGATGACGACGATTATGATGACAGAAAGAACAGCCGTAAGACAGGTCAGACTTCATCAAGTGAGAAGCGTAAAGGAAAAGCTGATGAGGTAAATCCTCAGATGAATAAGATGATGAAGATTCTTACTGGTGTTGCTGCTGCAATTGTAGTCCTGATCATTGCCTTAGTTATCGGAAATGCTGTCGGAGTATTTAAGTTCGGCAAAACAGATGTGGTCGAACAGAATGAAGAAGTAGCCGATATTGAGGTTCCTAATCTACTTGGGCAGACAGAGGCAGTCGGGAAAGAGATGTGTGAAAAGAAAAACCTCGTTATGGTAGTCGCAAGCCAGAAACAATCTGACAAATACAAAGAGGGCCAGATTATGGAACAGAGTATCAAACCCGGGGAGCTGGTAACCAAGAAGACAGAAATCCAGGTTGTGATCTGTTCCGGAGCGGAGGAAGTCACGATTCCAGATGTGGCCGGCGGCACAGAAGATGAAGCGACAAAAGCACTGAAAGATATAGGCTTCAAATCCACAAACATTGAGGTACAACTGGATTACAGTGATGAATATGAAAATGGTGAAGTAATCGGAACGAATCCACCTGTGGGAGAAAAGGTAACGGTTGACAGCAAGATAACGATCATTGTGAGCAAGGGTGCTGAGAAAGTGGAAGTTCCTGGACTGGAAGGACTGACAGTCAGTGATGCACAGAAAGCACTTGCAGATAAAGGCCTGAAAGATGGTGGATATACAGAAGAATACAGTAATACGGTTGAAGCAGGAAAGGTCATCAGGCAGAATGTGAAAGCGGGAAAGAAGGTTGATTCTGGAACAAGTGTAAGCTATGTGGTAAGTAAAGGAAAAGAACCGGCGAAAACAGTTACAGTTCCTAATGCCATAGGAGATTCTCTTGCAAATGCTATTAAAGCATTGTCAAATAAGGGGCTGTACTATAAAGAAGTGCAGGCGGACAGTCCATCGCCATCTGGAATTGTTGTGGATATGGATCCAGGTGTTGGTGAATCGGTAGAGGTTGGAAGTACTATTACTCTTTATGTAAGTAACGGTTCTGGAGCATCACCAGATAATCCGGATGATACAACAACCGAGTAGGCATAATGAAGAAGGAAAAATATGCAGGGAAGAATTATAAAAGGAATTGCAGGATTCTACTACGTTTATGACGTAGTAGAATCCTCTGTTTATGAATGTAAAGCCAAAGGGGCATTTCGAAAAGAAAAGATCAAGCCACTGGTAGGTGATCTGGTAGAATATGAGATCCTTGACCTGGAAGAAAAGACCGGGAATATTATAGATATTCTGCCGAGAAAGAGTGAGCTTATCCGGCCGGCGGTGGCTAATATTGATCAGGCATTGGTTGTGTTTGCAATCACGAAACCAAAGCCACATTTTAATTTACTTGACCGCTTTTTAGTGATGATGGAGCGTCAGGAGATCCCGGTTGTCATCTGCTTTAATAAAGAAGATATTGCAAGCGATGATGAAATGAAAAAACTGCGAGGCATTTATGAAGCAAGTGGATATCAAGTCATATTTACCAGTGCAGCACAAAGAAAAAATATTGAAGAAGTGCGCGCTGTCCTCAAAGGGAAACTGACAACTGTGGCGGGACCGTCGGGAGTGGGCAAATCTTCTTTGATTAACTGTCTTCAGGAGAATGTCAATATGGAGACGGGAAGCATCAGCCAGAAGATCGAACGAGGGAAGCACACCACAAGACATTCGGAACTTATCCCGGTGGATGAGGATTCTTACATTATGGATACACCAGGATTTTCATCGTTATATACGAATGATTTTGAAAAAGAAGAATTAAAATATTATTTTCCAGAGTTTGACAAATATCTGAATCAGTGCCGGTTTCAGGGGTGTAATCATGTGAATGAACCGGGATGTGCAGTAAAAGAGGCACTGAAAAATGGAGCTATCCATAAAGTGCGTTACGAAAACTATTTAGAGATGTATAAAGAATTAGAACAGAAAGAGAAGAAGAGGTATTAGATATGGAGTATATTTTAGCACCATCCATCCTTGCAGCGGATTTTACAAAGTTAGGAGCAGAAATTCAGGAGATCGAAGAAGCAGGGGCAGAATATTTACATTATGATGTAATGGACGGCATTTTCGTTCCAAGTATTTCCTTCGGTATGCCTGTATTAAAATCAATCAAAAAAGCAACAAATCAGGTAGTAGATGCCCATCTTATGATTACAGAACCAATCCGTTATGTAGAAGAATTTGTGAAGTCAGGGGCGGATCTGATCACCATTCATTACGAAGCATGTGAAGATGTGATGGCAACGATCACAAAAATCAAAGAGTTGGGCGTGAAAGTGGGAATTTCCATCTGTCCGGAAACACCGGCAGATGTTTTAGATGATTATCTGGAAGAGGTGGACATGATTCTGGTTATGACTGTACATCCGGGATTTGGCGGACAGAAACTGATTCCGGAATGTCTTGGAAAAGTAAAAGAAATTCGTGAAAAATTAAATGCCAAAGGCCTTCAGACGGATATTCAGGTCGATGGGGGAATTTATACATCGAATGTGCGTGAAGCCCTGGATGCAGGAGCAAATATTATTGTTGCCGGATCGGCAGTTTTCAAAGGAGAACCGGCGGAAAATGTAAAAGCATTTCTGGAGATTTTTAAAGATTATGAGTAAAACAATTATTATCAGTGGTGGATGTTTAGAAGAAGGGTTTGTGGAAGAAGTGCTTGCACAGCATGAAGACGCAAATATTATTGGAGTGGATAAAGGAATGGAATATCTTTATCACCATAAGATTCTGCCACAGTATATCGTGGGTGATTTTGACAGCGTGGATCAGGAAGTGATCCGGTATTATCGAACAGAAACAAATGTTGCGATTAAAGAATTTGATCCTATGAAGGATGAAACAGATACAGAGATCGCAATCAGACTTGCCATAACACTTGGAAGCAAGGAAATCTATATTCTTGGTGCGACGGGTGGACGTATTGATCATTTGTGGGCAAACATTCAGACGCTCAGTGTTGCATGTAAATCGAATGCAAAGGCATATATTCTTGACAAAAGAAACAAAATTACTGTAATAGATGAGCCTTGCGTACTCAAAAAGTCTGAAGCGTATGGAAAATATTTATCTATTTTTCCACTTAATGGTGAAGTATTTGAATTTAATTTGAGAGGAACCAAATGGCCGCTTGCACATCATACACTGAAACCTCTGGACAGTCTGACCGTCAGCAATCAGTTCCAGAGTGAAGAAGTGGAGATTGATTTTCCGAATGGATTACTGGTCATAATGGAAACAAGGGATTAACTATGAAAAAAGAATTGGTAAAAAAGTTTAAGGAAATATACGGAGCAGAAGGAGACATCCGTGTTTATTTTGCACCGGGGCGTGTCAATCTGATCGGAGAGCATACAGACTATAATGGGGGGCACGTCTTCCCATGTGCACTTACACTGGGTACATATGGAGTTGCGAGAAAAAGAGACGATAACAAATTAAGATTTTATTCGATGAATTTCGATGAGATGGGAATTGTAGAGACAAGTCTCGACGATTTGACACCATACAAAGAGGCAGGATGGACGAATTATCCAAAAGGGGTGATGTGGGCGTTCGGAAAACGGGGCTATATGGTTCCGGCGGGAATGGATGTACTGATTTTTGGAAATATTCCAAACGGTTCTGGACTTTCTTCTTCCGCGTCACTGGAAGTACTGACTGGCGTGATGCTGAAAGATATATTTGGATTCGATATCTCAATGATAGAGATTGCATTGACTGGACAGTATTCTGAAAATAAGTTCAATGGATGTAACTGCGGAATCATGGATCAGTTTGCAAGTGCGATGGGGAAAAAGGATCATGCTATTTTCCTGGACACCAGTACACTGGAATATGAATACGCGCCGGTTGTTCTGGAAAATGCGAAAATTGTGATCATTAACAGCAAGGTAAAGCACAGCCTTGTTGATTCAGCGTACAATGACCGGAGAAATGAATGTGAGACAGCATTAAAAGAGCTTCAGAAAGTGATGAATATCCAGACTCTGGGGGATCTGACAGAGGAAGCGTTTGAAGCACACAAAGATGCGATTCAGTCAGAAGTCAGACAGAAACGTGCAAAGCATGCAGTGTATGAGAACCAGAGAGCGGTGAAGGCAGTAGAAGCGTTGAAGAAAAATGACGTTGCGGCTTTTGGCAGACTGATGAATGCATCCCACATATCTCTGCGGGATGATTATGAAGTATCATGCGAAGAAATTGATCTTCTTGTAGATCTCGCGTGGAACATGGAAGGTGTCATTGGTTCCCGCATCACAGGCGGCGGTTTTGGAGGATGTACCGTAAGTATCGTAAAAAATGAGTCAGTGGACCAGTTTATCGAAAAGATTGGTGACGAATATGAAAAAAGGGTCGGTCACAAAGCAGAATTTTATGTGGTAGATATCGGCGATGGAGCAGGAAGACTGGAGGGATTCGTTGATGCCGGCTAATTTGTATGAGGTACTTTGGATATTTGTGATTTATGCGTTTGTAGGATGGTGCACAGAAGTTGCCTATGCCGGACTGAATAGTGGGGTATTTGTCAACAGAGGTTTCTTAAATGGTCCATATTGCCCAATTTACGGAATAGGAGTTTTGATTGTTGTGGCAGTGCTTACTCCGCTAAAGGGGAATATGCTGATTCTGTTCCTTGGCTCTGTTCTTCTGACCACTGTTCTGGAATATTTGACAGGGCTGATTCTGGAAAAAGTTTTTGGAAATAAATGGTGGGATTATTCGGATATCCCATTTAATATTCAGGGATATGTGTGCCTTAAGTTTTCCATTTTGTGGGGACTTGGATGTATGTTCATTATGAATACGTTTCATCCAGGCGTATATAAAGTGATACAATGGATTCCAAAGAAACTGGGAACTTTCTTTTTAGCAATCGTAATGACAGCATTTGTCATTGATGTCTGTGTAACAGTTAATACGATTCTGAAGTTTAATAAGAAAATGCGAATGCTGGAAGAAGTCGCTGCACGTATGCATAAGTTATCGGATGAAATCGGAGAAGATATCTTTGAAAAAGTGACAGATCTTGCAGAAAAAGCGGAAGAAGTCGAAGAATTTCTGGAAGAAAAGCGTGAGGATGCACAGGAGTATCTGGAAGAGAAGCGTGAAGATGCACAGGAATATCTGGGAGAAAGACGTGCTGATGTGCAGGAAGCAAAAGCTAAATTAGAGGAAGCGAAAGCAAAACTGGAAGAAGCGCGCGAAGAATACAAGAACATGCTGGCAGAAAAGCAGTTTGGTGTTCGTCGTTTGACAAAAGCATTCCCGGGTATGAAATCAAAGAAATATGATAAGACACTTCAGCGGTACAAAGAATATCTAAAAACGAAAAGAAAATAATTCCCAAACCAGCAGGTTGCCTGTACTCAATGTGCAGGTTTCCTGCTGTTTTTTGTGCAGAAGATTGTGCACCATGAAGTCAGAAAATAAGTTCTCGTTTGCTGCTGCGGTGCACGCGTTTATGAACCGCTAGTCGAGCGAACTCACCATGCTCAATGCCATAGACTTGAATAAAACAGAATTGGCAACGGAAGAGGACAAGGCCTATGGAATCGACTATTGGGCACACTTCTTCAAAGCCCAGACATGGGAGGAATTGAAAGAGTTGATTAAAGATAATGAATTTTTACAGGAAGCGGCAGATTCTATTTACAAAGCTAACGCAGACGAAATTGTGCGTCAACAGTGCCGTGCCCGTGAAGAGGCAGAACGCCGGGAGCGGACGCTGGAAAGGAATATAAAGATCTTGCAGGACGATTTGGAGAATACAAAAGAGGAACGAGATAAGTTCAAAGCAGAGTATGAAAATATGAAAGTAGAACTCGAGAGGCTAAAAAAGAAGTACAATGAGGATTAATCTGTTTCCCGTATCTGGTAATTATGATACCAGATGCGGGATTTTTGTTTGAAACAACAGTTATCGATGATATTCAAAAGTTCTTGACAGATATATTGCAGTGCGATATATTGAATGTATAATATAACGCAGTACGATGTATCGCACCAATGTATGATTTAGAAGGAGGGAAGATTATGGATTCTCATATCAGGAAAGTTTATGTTCCGATGACAGAGACAGCATTTTACATTTTACTTTGTCTGCAAAAGCCGAATCATGGGTATGGAATTGTCCAAATGGTCGAGAAGATGACAGATGGAGAGATCAGGCTGGCACCAGGGACGATGTACGGAAGTCTATCGAAGATGGAAAAGGACAAGTTGATTCAATTTGTTCGTGAAGAGGAAAAGAGAAAAATCTATGAGATTACCGATTTGGGACGGGAAGTCCTGCAACTTGAACGGAAACGGATTGAACGATTGTATAAGAATGCGCAGGAGGAACTATAGATGGAAGTGAGAAAAGAACATAAATATTTTACGATTGTGGAACATGAAAAAGAACAGGAGTATCTGAGAGAGAAGCAGAAAGCTGGATGGAAATTTGTGAAAGTAACCGGGCTTGGCACCTATCATTTTGAAAAGTGTGAACCTGAGGATGTGATTTATCAGCTTGACTATAATCAGGAGGGGCTGGCACATAAGGAAGAGTATGTACAGATGTTCCGGGACTGTGGATGGGAATATTTGCAGGACTTTTTCGGATACAGTTATTTCAGAAAGCCGCAAGTAGAAATGAACGGTAATGAAGAAGAAATATTCTGTGATGACAATTCCAGACTGGAGATGATGAAACGGGTGTTCAAAGGAAGATTAGTTCCGCTCCTGATCGTTTTCTGCTGTATACTTGTGCCACAGTTTTTCATGAATGTATTTTCTGCCCATCATGAATTTAATAATGCACTTGCATTTCTTTACGGAGTGCTTCTTGTGTCATATCTTATAATATTTGTGACCTGGACAGTGAGATATCTCCAGTATAAGCGGAAGGTAGAAAAATAAGACCATGTTTGTATAGAGGAGAGAAAGAAAATGGCAAGAAAAATCGAAGTAGTAGAATATGATTCAGAATGGGAAAAGAAGTTCAAAGCGGAAGTAAAAGAAATCAAGCGAATTTTAGGGAAAAACTGCGTGGAGGTCCATCATATCGGATCTACGGCGGTAAAGGGAATGAAAGCAAAGCCGGTCATTGATATTATGCCGGTGGTGAAGGATCTTTCTCTTGTGGATGGACATAATGCAGAGTTTGAAGCCTTTGGCTATGAATGTATGGGAGAATATGGAATTCCGGGGCGCCGTTTTTATAGGAAAGGCGGAGATCAGAGGACATATCATATTCATATCTTTGAACGAAGCAACAAAACAGATATCTCACGTCATATTGCTCTTAGAGATTATCTGCGAAGTCATCCGGAGGACGCGAAAGCGTATGCACAGCTGAAGACAAAGCTGGCAGAAGAATTTACCTATGACAATGACGGATATTGTGACGGCAAAGATGCCTTTGTAAAGGAATTGGAAGAGAAGGCGATTATATGGAAGAAGAAACAGGAGCATATAGGTAACTGCATGTCAATGGGGATGTGTTTCGGGATGAGCATTGGTCTGTGTATCGGAACTGCTTTGGGAAATAGCAGTTTGGGAATGTGCTATGGAATCAGCTTTGGTATGCTGCTTGGGCTTGCTTACGGTTCTTCAGGGAAATAAGGAAATTGTCTTCTCAAAATCGGTCAGTGGTGTATAATTGAAATTAACCGATGTGAGGAACGGAGGAATGGATATGGATGCAATTAACATCAAGAATTTGACAAAAAATTACGGGAAAGCCCGAGGCATTACGGACCTGAATCTGACGGTACATAAGGGTGAGTTCTTCGGATTTATTGGACCCAACGGTGCGGGAAAGTCGACAACGATCCGTACGCTTCTGGGACTTATTTCACCATCCGGCGGCAGTGCACAGATTTTTGGAAAAGATATTGTGAAGGAGAAAGAAGCCATTTTAAGGCAGGTCGGGTATCTGCCTTCGGAAGCGGTATTCTATCCGGGAATGAAAGTGAAGGATGTGTTAAAATTATCTGCCAGTCTGCGGAAAGATGATTGTGCGAAGGAAGCAAAAGAGCTCTGCGAACGTCTGCAGCTCGATACTTCACGGAAAGTGGATGAGCTTTCCTTTGGTAATCGTAAGAAATTGGCCATTGTATGTGCCTTGCAGAGTATGCCGGATCTATTAATACTGGATGAACCGACCGGAGGGCTGGATCCACTGATGCAAAGAGAGTTCTTTGCAATTTTGCGTGAACGGAATCAGAAGGGAACTACCATTTTTCTGTCCAGCCATGTGCTTTCTGAAATTCAGCGGAACTGTACACGGGCGGCAATTATCCGGGAAGGACGACTGATTGCCTGTGACAGCGTGGAGGCACTTTCGAAAACCAGTGCAAAGCGGGTAACGGTACATGGAAGCGTGGCGCTGGATGGACTTGCGGGCATCCGAGACAGAAAAGAAGGGGATGGAGCGGTAAGCTTCCTTTACAGTGGAGAAATGGACGATCTGCTTCGGACACTTGCGTCGGGTCATATTACGGACCTTTCAGTATCAGAGCCGGATCTGGAAGAAATATTTCTGCATTACTATGAGAAGGACGGTGTGAGAGAATGACAATTGTAAAACATGAATTACGTCAAGGGAAAATGGCCTTTTTTATCTGGATGGCATCCATCGGCTTTCTTATGGCTGTGTGTATTTTTCTGTTTCCAGAAATGAAAGGGGAAATGGATGGCATCAGTGATATGTTTGCTTCCATGGGCTCTTTTACCGCAGCGTTTGGGATGGACCGACTGAACTTTGGTACGCTCATTGGTTTCTATGCAGTTGAGTGTGGGAATATACTGGGACTTGGCGGTGCGTTTTATGCGGCATTTTGTGCAGTCAGTATCCTCAGTAAAGAGGAAAAGGACAGGACTGCAGAATTTCTTCTGACACATCCGGTCAGCCGAAAACGCATTGTCACTGAAAAGCTGCTCGCGGTTCTGATACAGATTACGGTTATGAATTTGGTGATTTATGCCCTTTCTGTAGGCTCCATTGCAGGTATTGGCGAGGAAATTCCGTGGA
Organism: bacterium; assembly: GCA_029227655.1. GTDB lineage: Bacteria > Bacillota > Clostridia > Lachnospirales > Lachnospiraceae > Allocoprococcus. The sequence goes on from JAQYAI010000142.1 coordinate 17,120, forward strand.
AAGAGCTGAATCTTCTGCACCTTGCATATTATCTCCTGCAAATCGAACTGGGCGGAATCTGTTTTGGTATTTCCGCATTTTTGAGAAAAGGCAGCGTGGGCGCAGGACTTGGAATCGCCACGGGGATGTACTTCCTGAATCTGATTGCAAATATTGCAGAAGTTGCAGATTTTCTCAAATATATTACACCATTTGGGTATGCTGAAGGCGCAGATATTGTGACAAATGGCTGTTTGGATGGAAAAATGGTGGCGATAGGTATGACGATCGCTGCAGTGGGTATTTTGCTGGCATATATGCAGTATTGTAAAAAGGATATTCGGTAAAATAAATAAAGGAAATCGAACCACCATAAAACATAGACTTTTGTGCCTCGATGTAGTATCATAATAACTATGCATCGAGGCTTTTTTTGCCTGTAAAAAGGTATATTCAAGGAGGAAAATAAATTATGAAATTAGGTATCGTGGGTCTTCCAAACGTTGGTAAGAGTACACTTTTTAACTCCCTCACAAAAGCGGGAGCGGAATCAGCAAACTATCCATTCTGTACCATCGACCCGAACGTGGGTGTTGTAACTGTGCCGGATGAACGTCTTAACGTTCTTGGAAAAATGTATAACACAAAGAAGATCGTTCCGGCAGCAATTGAATTTGTAGATATCGCAGGGCTTGTAAAAGGTGCTTCTAAAGGGGAAGGCCTTGGAAACCAGTTCCTTGCAAATATCAGGGAAGTAGATGCAATTGTGCACGTAGTAAGATGTTTTGAAGACAGCAATATCGTGCATGTAGATGGAAGTATCAATCCGCTTCGCGATATTGAGACAATCAACTTCGAGCTTATTTTTTCAGATATCGAAATTCTTGAAAGAAGAATTGCAAAAGCAACTCGTGCAGCGAGAAATGATAAAATGGTAGCAAAAGAACTTGCACTTATGGAAAGAATCAAAGCACATCTGGAAGATGGAAAGATGGCGAAGAGCTTTACAGAAGTGGGTGACGAGGATGAACAGGCATGGTTGGAAAGTTACAATCTTCTGACTTATAAACCGGTTATTTTTGCAGCAAATGTTACAGAAGATGATCTTGCTGATGATGGAGCTTCCAACGAAGGTGTGCAGGCGGTCCGTGAGTACGCGAAAAGAGAAGGCTGTGAAGTATTTGTTGTATGTGCACAGATCGAACAGGAAATAGCAGAGCTTGATGACGATGAAAAGAAGATGTTCTTAGAAGATCTTGGTCTTACAGAATCTGGCCTTGAAAAGCTGATCAAAGCAAGCTACAGCTTACTTGGTCTTATCAGCTATCTGACAGCGGGAGAGCCAGAATGCCGTGCATGGACGATCAAGAAAAATACAAAAGCACCACAGGCTGCCGGAAAGATTCATTCAGACTTTGAACGCGGATTTATCCGTGCGGAAATCGTATCATATGATGATCTTATGGCATGTGGAACCTATAATGCAGCGAAAGAGAAAGGTCTTGTACGCCTGGAAGGAAAAGATTATGTTGTACAGGATGGGGATATCATTCATTTCAGATTTAATGTATAAAAGAAAAATGTAAGGAGATGAAGAAATGATTTTGTTTCCCAACTTGGGGCTGGAATTTGAACATGTAAGAACAGGGATTTCAGTGTTTGGTTTTGAGATTACTTTTTTTGGCATTATATTGGGCTTTGCATTACTCTTGGGAATCATACTTACATTGCTGGGAGCGTATAGTACCGGACAAAACATGGATGAGTATCTGAATCTGTCTATTATTGTTGTTCCGGCAGCATTAATAGGAGCACGTATTTATTATGTGATTTTTCATTTAGACAGCTATAAGGATGCAATAAGGAAGATATTTATGCTCAGAAAAGGCGGTCTGGAGTTTTATGGTGCTCTGATCGCTGGAATTATTACTATATTAATATATGCAAATGTTCAGAAAGTATCCAGTGGAAAGATATTGGATACGGCCAGCATTGGAATTGCAGCAGGGCAGATTCTGTGTACCGTAGGTGCATATTTTAACAGAGAATGCTTTGGGGATTATACAGATGGTCTGTTCGCGATGCAGATTCCACTTGATGAGGTATCTTATTATGCTGTCACTGAAAACATGAGAAAGCATATAGAGATGATTGACGGACAACGCTTTATTCAGGTAAGACCGCTGTTTTTTGCAACATTTCTCTGGAGCATCATTGTACTGACTGTCGTTCTTCTGTATAAATACAGAAAAAAATTTGACGGGGAACTGTTTCTGGTATATCTTCAGGTATATAGTTTGGGGCGGTTCCTGATAGAAGGGGCACGCGCAGATGCGCTTTTGATTCCCAAAATTGGATGGCGGGCTTCCCGTGTGACTGCGGTAGTCATGATCATTATTTCAGTTCTTATGATGTTGTATATATGGACGCAGAATGACAAAGCGCGCATGAAACGAGTGAAAGACCGCGAAGCAAAGAAATTTTCAAAAAAATCTCGTGGAAAAATGTATTTAAATTAGTTTAAGAGTACAGAAAGATTTGCTGGACTTTTGAAAATAGACAGACTATAATGAGAGAAAAGTTAAAAAGACATATCTAATTGAGGAGGAAAAGAAATGGCAAGAATAATGAAGACCATGGATGGAAATCATGCAGCAGCACATGCATCTTATGCTTTTACAGAAGTTGCAGCGATTTATCCAATCACACCATCATCTGTTATGGCGGAAGCTACAGACGAATGGTCAACACAGGGAAGAAAGAATATTTTCGGACAGACTGTACAGGTAACAGAATTACAGTCTGAAGCAGGAGCTGCAGGTACAGTTCATGGCTCTCTGGCAGCAGGTGCTTTAACAACAACATATACAGCTTCTCAGGGCTTACTTCTTATGATTCCTAACTTATATAAAATCGCTGGGGAACAGCTCCCAGGTGTATTTAACGTATCAGCCCGTACAATCGCAAGCCATGCGTTAAGTATTTTCGGGGATCACTCAGACGTACTTGCATGCCGTCAGACAGGTTGTGCAATGCTTTGTGAATCAAGCGTACAGGAAGTTATGGACTTAACACCAGTTGCACACTGTGCAGCATTGGAAGGACGTATGCCTTTCATTAACTTTTTCGAGGGATTCCGTACATCTCACGAAATTCAGAAAATCGAAACATGGGATTACGAAGATTTAAAGGATATGGTGAATATGGAAGCAATCGATGCATTCCGTAAGAACGCACTTAATCCAAATCATCCATGCCAGAGAGGTTCAGCACAGAATGGAGATATCTTCTTCCAGGCACGTGAAGCTTGTAACCCATACTACGCTGCTATGCCGGCAATTGTTCAGAAATACATGGACAAAGTAAATGAAAAAATTGGTACAAACTATAAATTATTTAACTACTATGGTGCCGAAGATGCTGAAAGCGTAATTATCGCTATGGGTTCTGTATGTGATACAATCGATGAAACAATTGATTACTTAACAGAACAGGGACAGAAAGTCGGTGTTGTAAAAGTTCGTCTTTACAGACCATTCTCAGCTCAGGCATTGATTGATGCAATTCCTGACACTGTGAAATACATCAACGTTTTAGACAGAACAAAAGAACCAGGAGCAATGGGAGAACCATTATACTTAGACGTAGTTGCAGCACTTAGAGGCAGCAAATTTGATGGTGTTCAGATCAACACAGGACGTTATGGTCTTGCTTCTAAAGATACAACACCAGCTCAGATCGTTGCAGTATTTAACAACAGAGACAAACAGCAGTTCACAGTAGGTATCGTGGATGACGTAACAGGACTTTCTCTTGAAGTTGGTGCACCTATCTACACAACACCAGAAGGAACAATCAACTGTAAATTCTGGGGACTTGGAGCAGACGGAACTGTTGGTGCTAATAAGAACTCTATCAAGATCATTGGTGACAATACAGACATGTATGCACAGGCTTACTTTGACTATGACTCTAAGAAGTCTGGTGGTGTAACAATGTCACACTTACGTTTTGGAAAGAAACCAATCAAGTCTACATATTTAATTAGAACAGCTAACTTTGTAGCATGTCACAATCCATCTTATGTAAATAAGTACAACATGGTACAGGAATTAGTGGATGGAGGTACTTTCCTTCTGAACTGTTCATGGACAGCTGAAGAACTTGACAAACATCTTCCAGGACAGGTGAAAGCTTATATCGCTAACCACAACATCAAATTCTATACAATTGATGGTATCAAGATCGGTAAAGAAATCGGACTTGGCGGACGTATCAATACAGTTCTTCAGTCAGCATTCTTTAAACTTGCTAATATCATTCCAGAAGCAGAAGCTATCGATCTTATGAAGAAAGCAGCTAAAGCTACTTATGGTAAGAAAGGTGATGCTATTGTTCAGATGAACTATGACGCTATCGATGCTGGTGCAAAGCAGATCGTAGAAGTTCAGGTTCCGGAAAGCTGGAAGATATGTGAAGACGAAGGTTTATTCGCACCAGAAATTAAAGGTGGAAAAGAAGACGTTGTAGCATTCGTTAAGAATATTCAGGCGAAAGTAAATGCTCAGGAAGGTAACACATTACCTGTATCAGCATTTGTTGACTATGTAGATGGAACAACACCATCAGGAACAGCTGCATACGAAAAACGTGGTATTGCAGTAGATATTCCGGTATGGAAACCAGAAAACTGTATCCAGTGTAACCGTTGTGCATATGTATGTCCACATGCTGTAATTCGTCCGGTTGCACTTACAGATGAAGATATCGCAAATGCGCCAGAAGGAATGAAAGTACTTCCTATGACTGGTATGCCAGAGTACAAGTTTGCAATCACTGTCTCAGCATATGACTGTACAGGATGTGGTTCTTGTGTAAATGTATGTCCAGGCAAGAAGGGCGAAAAAGCACTTGCAATGGCTAATATGGAAGCAAATGCAGGAGAACAGGTATACTTTGATTTCGCTAGAGAACTTCCAACAAAGACAGATGTTATTGACAAATTCAGAGAAAATACAGTAAAAGGAAGCCAGTTCAAACAGCCACTCCTTGAGTTCTCAGGAGCATGTGCAGGATGTGGTGAAACACCATATGCGAAGCTTGTAACACAGTTATTTGGTGACAGAATGTACATTGCAAATGCTACAGGATGTTCTTCAATCTGGGCGAACTCTGCACCATCAACACCATATACAGCAAACGAAAAGGGACAGGGACCAGCATGGTCTAACTCATTATTCGAAGATGCTGCTGAATTTGGTTATGGTATGTTACTTGCACAAAGAGCAATCAGAAATGGTTTGAAAGATAAGGTTGAAAGTATCGTAAATGCAGAATGCTGTACAGCCGAAGCAAAAGTTGCCGGACAGGAATGGTTAGATACATTTAATTGCGGTGCTACAAATGGAACAGCTACAGATAAATTAGTTGCTGCATTAGAAGGATGCGATTGTGAAACATGCAGAGACATCGTTAAGAATAAAGATTTCCTCGCTAAGAAATCTCAGTGGATCTTCGGTGGTGACGGATGGGCTTACGATATCGGATTCGGTGGTCTTGATCATGTATTAGCAAGTGGAAAAGATATCAACATCATGGTATTTGATACAGAAGTTTATTCTAATACAGGTGGACAGTCTTCAAAAGCTACTAAGACAGGTGCTGTTGCACAGTTCGCTGCTGGTGGTAAAGACATCAAGAAGAAAGACCTTGCAAGTATCGCAATGAGCTATGGATATGTATATGTTGCCCAGATCGCTATGGGTGCTGATTTCAATCAGACAATCAAAGCGATTTCTGAAGCTGAGGCTTATCCAGGACCATCACTTATTATTGCTTACGCTCCATGTATCAATCATGGTATCAAGAAAGGTATGAGCAAAGCTCAGACAGAAGAAGCATTAGCAGTAGAATGTGGATATTGGAACAACTTCCGTTACAACCCGGCTGCAGAAGGAAATAAATTCACTCTTGACAGCAAAGAACCAAAATTAGAAGGATACAAAGACTTCTTAAATGGAGAAGTTCGTTACAATGCATTAGCAAGATCTAATCCAGAAAAAGCAGAAGCAATGTTCGCACAGAATGAAGCAGAAGCAAAAGAAAGATATGAATATCTTAAGAAACTTATTGCACTCTACGGAGAAGATGCTGAATAAGATTTTAGAATAAAAAATGAATCATATAAAAGAAGGAGCTATTGCCAAAGTAGATGAATCTACCGTGAGCAACAGCTCCTTCTTTGTACTTGACAGGGAGTTTGGTGGCTATGCAGGCAATCTTCTCACTAGCGACCTTGGATTTCGGATGGAGTATCTATGGCAGAAAAGTTTATTGTCAGCCACCCATTTTTTCATCAAAAGTATCTATGGAGAAAAATCATTTTTTCAGCTACTCACTTTTTTTATCCAAGTGCCTATATATAAAAAAATAAGTATGAGGTACTCAGAATCATACTCTCGGGTTTCTATAGGGAAAAAAGTTTGTTCCAGATACTGGAATTCAGTCAGATAGGACAAAAATCACAAAAAGCGGGTGGCTATAGAAAAAATTTTTCTGTATAGGTACTCTCAGGAATAAGCTTTCACTTAAAGTGCCAAGACCAATGAGGGCTCTGGATTGGAAATGAAATGGAAAGAATGGTTGAAAAATGGAAATAACAGTGATATAGTTGTGGATAAGAAGAGAAAGTGACGTGAGAAATTATGACTCTGGAAGAGATGAAACAACGAAAGAAAGAATTAGGTTACACAAATGAGCAGATTTCTGAACTTTCAGGCGTTCCGCTTGGGACTGTTCAGAAAGTTTTCAGTGGCGTTACGGAAACTCCGCGTTATGATACGATGCGTGCATTGGAAAATGTGCTGGAAAAGAGGGAAAGAGCATTTTTTGACGCGACGATGGTGAAAGAAAGTGTGCCATATTATGCAGGCAAGAAGCAGGGAGAATACACACTTGAAGATTACTATGCCTTGCCCGAGGATCAGAGAGTAGAATTAATTGACGGTGTATTTTATAATATGGCATCGCCAACACTTCTTCATCAGTTATTGTCAAAGGAAATTTGCAGGGCACTGGATGATTATATTAGACAAAAGAAAGGAAAATGTATGACGTTTATGGCTCCGGCAGATGTTCAGTTGGATTGTGATAACAGAACCATAGTCCAGCCGGATGTATTCCTGCTTTGCGATTTGAGTAAAATGAAACTGAATAAAGTGTATGGTGCACCGGATCTTATAGTTGAAGTTCTGTCTAAATCGACAAAAAAGAAAGATATGTATCTGAAACTTGGAAAGTATGTGAATGCAGAAGTAAAAGAGTACTGGTTGGTTGATCCAGAAAAGCAGACGGTGCTAGTATATGATTTCCAACATGATGAATATCCGAAGATATATGGATTTGATTCCATTGTTCCGGTTGGGATCTTTAATGGAGAATGCAAGATAGATTTTAATGAAGTGTATGAAAGTGCTAAAGTTTTTTACGAAATGATGTAGGAGGAGCAGATATGAAGGATAAAAAAAGTATTGATCAAGAACTGCCTTATCAGGACGCCTACATGGCGAAAGAAAGTGCCCCTTATTATGCTGGTAAGAAGCAGGGAGAATATACACTTGAAGATTACTATGCCTTACCAGAGGATCAGAGAGTAGAATTAATTGACGGCGTATTTTATAATATGGCATCGCCACTGTCGGTTCATCAACTTATAGGAGGAAAGATATATCAAATTTTAGGTACTTATATTGGAAGGAAAAAAGGTATGTGCCTGCCGTTTGTTTCTCCGACGGATGTCCAGCTAGACTGCGATGATAAAACCATGGTTCAGCCAGATGTATTTGTAGTATGTGATCGTGACAAGATAACGAGGAAAGGAATCTATGGTGCCCCTGATTTTGTTGTAGAAGTGCTTTCCAAGTCAACGAAGAAAAAAGATATGTACATAAAACTCATGAAATATATGAATGCGGGGGTAAAAGAATACTGGATGGTAGACCCGGAAAAGAAGATTGTTTTAGTACACGATTTTCAGAATGATAACGATGTGAAAATCTACGGTTTTGATGCTGGAATTCCAGTAGGAATCTTTGAAGGAGACTGTCAGATTGATTTCAGGGAAATTGATGAATATGTGAGTTTTCTGTATGAAAAATAAGGAGAGTGTAGCAGATTGGGGGATGAATGGAGAAATTGTTGCGATTTTATACACAAAAAGTAAATTTGAGATTGACTTTTTTTAATAAAAATGATACAACCTATGTATGTGAATATTAAACATGATAGAGGTGCGGGATTTAAGAGTACATTACAGTATAAGGCAGGGAAGCTGCTGTGATGGAAAGGAGAGACCGCCGAAGGAACAGCCATCCCAAAGACTGTTTCTGGGATACTGCAGAAGATGCAGTATACTGTCACATTTTTGTGGAGCGCTATCGGTGATAATTGCTTGTATGATCAGGAAGGTTATGCCACGGGTAAGCTTTGCAAAAGCGTATTCGTGTTTTTTTTATATGTAAAAATATCCTTCGGCAGAAGAAATAAAAACATTTCTAAAGCACGAAACGCAAAGCAATCATAAAATACGGAAAGGAAAAGAGAGTTATGAAAGCAAACATCAAAAGATTAAGCGGTGTAGTTCTTGCACTTGCAATGGCTGTAATGTGCTGCCCGGCAGTGGCATTTGCAGCAGAAGAAGCTACGGAATATGTACCTGAAATGTACGCAACATTCTGGGCACTTGTACCACCAATCGTAGCAATCGCACTTGCTCTTATCACAAAAGAAGTGTATAGTTCACTCTTTGTTGGTATTGTGGTAGGAGGTCTGTTCTACTCAGGATTTGGATTTGAAGGGACAGTACTCCATGTATTTGAGGATGGAATCGTATCGGTTCTTTCTGACAGTTACAATGTAGGAATTTTAGTATTCCTTGTTATTCTTGGAACAATGGTAAGCCTGATGAACAAGGCAGGAGGTTCTTCGGCGTTTGGACGCTGGGCAAGTGAGCATGTGAGGAGCCGTGTGGGAGCACAGCTTGCAACAATCCTTTTAGGAGTACTTATTTTTATCGATGATTATTTCAACTGTTTAACAGTGGGAAGCGTTATGAGACCGGTTGCAGATAAAGCGAAAATATCCCGTGCAAAACTGGCATATCTTATTGACGCAACAGCAGCCCCTGTATGTATCATCGCACCAATTTCTTCATGGGCAGCAGCGGTAACCGGATTTGTAGAAGGCGAAGATGGATTTTCTATTTTCATTCGTGCGATACCTTATAACTTCTATGCATTATTAACGGTTGTTATGATGGTAACCATGGCAGTTATGAAAATGGAATATGGTCCAATGAGAACACATGAAAAGAATGCGTTAAAAGGAGATTTATACACAACACCAGACAGACCATATGAAAATGCAAGTAATGAGGCTGTTGTGAATAAAAATGGAAAAGTAATTGACCTTGTGATTCCGATTGCATCTCTGATTGTATGTTGTGTCATCGGTATGATTTATACAGGTGGATTCTTCGATGGAACTGGATTTGTTGAAGCATTCTCAGCAAGTGATGCATCTGTTGGTCTTATGCTCGGAAGTTTCTTTGGACTTATTATTACAATGGTTCTTTATATTGTAAGAAAGGTATTATCTTTCCATGATTGTATGGAATGTATCCCTGAAGGCTTTAAGGCAATGGTTCCAGCGATCCTTATTTTGACATTTGCCTGGACATTAAAGGCTATGACAGACAGCCTTGGAGCAGCGGAATATGTTGCTTCTGTTGTAGCAGCAAGTGCAGATGGACTGCTTAATTTCCTTCCTGCAATTATCTTTATCGTTGCATGTTTCCTTGCATTTGCAACAGGAACATCATGGGGAACCTTTGGTATTCTTATTCCAATCGTAGTAAATGTATTTGCGGGAACCAATGAAACAATGATGATCATCTCAATTTCCGCTTGTATGGCAGGTGCGGTATGTGGAGATCATTGCTCGCCAATTTCAGATACGACAATTATGGCTTCCGCAGGGGCACAGAGTAATCATATCAACCATGTAAATACACAGCTTCCATATGCGATCACGTGTGCAGCAGTTTCTTTTGTAACATATATTGTTGCAGGATTTGTTCAGAGTGCATGGATCGCGCTTCCGGTCGGTGTTGTTCTTATGTTGGCAACATTAGTGGTTATCAAGTCCAAAGTAGGCGGGATGACGGAAGAGTAAAGAAATATAGAATCAACAGAAGTGCACATCTTCATTAGGTGGCACTTCTTTTTTGTCATGCGATGAGGCGAAACCCCTTGTGCCTGACGTTGTTACAGTGTAAAATAAGTAACAGTTACGAGATTCGTGACGTTAGTAAATTTGGAGGAGATTGTGAATGAATATAACAAAGCTGAATGCATATGAAATCCTTATGCAGAAAGAACTGACTGATATAAAATCAGACGGGATGTTATTAAAACATAAAAAAAGTGGAGCAAGGATCCTGCTGGTCTCAAACGACGATGATAATAAAGTGTTTTCCATTGCTTTCCGTACTCCTGTGCAGAATAGTACCGGGGTACCACATATTATAGAGCACAGTGTTCTATGCGGTTCAGATAAATTTCCGGCAAAGGACCCATTTGTGGAATTGGTAAAAGGATCGTTAAATACATTTCTGAATGCTATGACTTATCCGGATAAGACGGTCTACCCTGTTGCAAGCTGCAATGAAAAGGATTTTCAAAATCTGATGGATGTATATATGGATGCGGTGCTGCATCCGAATATTTATAAGCATGAAGAGATTTTCCGACAGGAAGGATGGCACTATCATCTGGAAAATAAGGAAGATGAATTGGAATATAACGGTGTTGTTTACAACGAAATGAAAGGAGCATTTTCATCACCGGATGGTGTTCTGGATCGGATGATCCTGAATTCTCTGTTTCCAGATACGACTTATGCAAATGAATCTGGCGGAGATCCGGAAGTGATTCCTGAATTATCTTATGAAGAATTTCTGAATTTCCATCGCACGTATTACCATCCTTCGAACAGCTATATTTATCTGTATGGTGATATGGATATGGAAGAAAAACTGGAATGGCTGGACCGGGAATATCTTTCGAAATATGAAGTGAAAGAAGTAGATTCTCAGATAGGTCATCAGGAAGCGTTTGAGGAAATGCGGGAAATTACAGCAGAGTATTCGATTTCTACCAGCGAGTCCGAGGAAGATAATACGTATCTGGCTTACAATAAAGTTGTGGGGACAAGCCTCGATAAGGAACTTTGCCTTGCGTTTGATGTGCTTGATTATGCGCTTCTTTCAGCACCAGGTGCACCGCTAAAGAAAGTGCTTCTGGATGCAGGAATCGGAAAAGATATTACCGGATCTTATGACAGCTCCACCTATCAGCCTATTTTCTCAATTGTTGCAAAGAATGCAAATGCTTCGCAGAAAGAAGCATTTATCCAGGTGATTGAAAGTACGTTAAAAGGTCTTGTGGAAAATGGGATTGATAAAAAGGCATTGGAAGCAGGAATTAATTATCATGAATTCCGTTATCGTGAAGCGGATTTTGGAGGATATCCAAAAGGACTCATTTATGGACTTTCTATGCTGGACAGCTGGCTCTATGATGAGAGTAAACCATTTATACATGTGGAAGCGTTGGAAACGTTTGAGTTTCTAAAAAAACAGATTAACAAAAACTATTTTGAGAATATAATACAAAAATATTTGCTGGATAATCAGCATGGTACTATTTTGATGGTCGTTCCTGAAAAGGGACGTACAGACAGAATGGATGCCGAGTTGAAGGAAAAGCTGCAAAAATACAAAAACTCTCTGAGTGAAGAAGCGTTAGATGAGATAGTAGAAAATACATTACGCCTGATGGAATATCAGGATGAGCCATCAAGTCCGGAAGATATTGCGAAGATTCCAATGCTTACAAGAGAAGATATTTCAGAAGATATTGCACCGATTTACAATGAAGAAATGAAGATGGCTGGAGTTCCTGTTGTTTTCCATGAAGTGGAAACAAACGGAATTGGATATCTGGAATTGATGTTTGATCTGTCGGAAGTTCAGGAAGAACTTCTCCCATATGTAGGAATTCTTCAGGCTGTTCTTGGAATCATTGATACGGAACATTATGAATATAGTGAACTTTTCAATGAAATTAATGTGCACACTGGTGGAATCGGCACATCTCTGGAGCTTTATGCCGATGTGACAAAAGTAAAAGAAAAAGAATTCAAAGCGACACTGGAGGCGAAGACGAAGGCACTCTATGATAAGATTCCGTTTGCACTTCAGATGATGCTGGAAATTCTGACCAGATCGAAACTGAACGATGAAAAGCGGCTGAAAGAAATTCTGGATATGAATGTATCGCGCCTTCAGATGCGTTTCCTTTCTTCTGGACATTCTGTGTCTGTGACACGTGCCTTGGCATATCGGTCACCACTTTCGAGATTTAAAGATCTGACAGGTGGTGTGGAATACTATAAGCATATCAGCCAGATTGCAGAGGACTTTGATTCTGAGAAAGAAGCATTGATTCAGAATCTTCAGAAACTGATTCGTCTGATTTGCCGCAAAGGAAATATGATGATAAGTTATACAGCTTCCAGAGAAGGTCTTAGCGGGTTGGAAGCAGAGATTGAGAAACTAAATGCAGGATTATTTGAAGCACAGAAGCCGGAAAGCAGATGCGTCCTTCACTGTGAAAAGAAGAATGAAGGATTCAAAACATCTTCGAAAGTACAGTTCGTTGCACAGGCGGGAAACTTTATGGATGCAGGAGAAGAGTACGTCGGTGCACTTCAGATTCTGAAAGTCATCATGAGCTATGAATATTTATGGATGAATATCCGCGTCAAAGGTGGTGCATACGGCTGTATGTGCAACTTTAATCGTATTGGAGAAGGATATTTTGTTTCTTACAGAGATCCGAATCTGGAGAAAACACTGGAAACCTACGCGGGAGTGCCAGAGTATCTTAGAAACTTTACGGTAAGTGAGCGTGATATGACAAAATACCTCATTGGAACCATCAGCAATATTGACCAGCCTATGACACCGGCGGCGAAAGGGGACCGCTCGATGAATCTGTACATGAACCATGTGACAGAAGAGATGATCCGCGCCGAGCGCAGGGAAATCCTGAATGCGACACAGGAAGATATCCGTGCACTTGCAGAAATTGCAGAGGCTGTCCTTGCTGAGGAACAGATCTGCGTTATCGGGAATGAGACGAAGATCGAAGAATCGAGAGAAGTATTTGGCGAAGTAGCAGCGTTGTTCTAAAGAAAATAAAATGAGGAAAAGAAATGAAATCAGATTTTAAATCAGGATTTGTAACACTAATCGGACGTCCAAATGTAGGAAAATCTACTCTTATGAACTATCTGATCGGACAGAAGATTGCGATTACATCCAATAAACCACAGACCACAAGAAACCGCATTCAGACGGTTCTGACCACAGAAGAAGGGCAGATCATTTTTGTAGATACGCCTGGAATTCACAAGGCGAAGAATAAACTTGGTGAATACATGGTAAATGTGGCGGAACGTACTTTAAATGAAGTAGATGTTGTTCTCTGGCTTGTAGAACCAACTACCTTTATCGGAGCCGGCGAACAGCATATTATAGCACAGCTGAAAAAAGTAAACACACCAGTTGTTCTTGTCATCAATAAAGAAGATACCGTGAAAAAAGAGGATATTCTTCCTTGTATATTAAAATACAGTGAAGCGTATGATTTTGCAGATATTGTGCCTGTTTCGGCAAAAACTGGGAATAATACAGATGAACTTCTGAAAGTCATCATGAAGTATCTTCCGTACGGACCACAGTTCTATGATGAGGATACGATTACAGATCAGCCGGAAAGACAGATTGTTGCGGAGATCATTCGTGAAAAGGCATTACATTCTCTGAATGAAGAAATTCCACATGGAATCGCAGTTTCCATTGAACGGATGAAAGCACGCAGGAATATTATAGATATTGATGCGACGATCATCTGCGAGCGCGATTCCCACAAAGGAATCATCATCGGAAAACAAGGTGCGATGCTGAAGAAAATCGGAAGTACCGCAAGGTATGAAATAGAACGTCTTCTTGACTGTAAAGTGAATTTAAAGTTGTGGGTAAAAGTAAAGAAAGACTGGAGAGACAGTGATTTTCTTATTAAGAATTTTGGCTACCACGAAGACGATGAATTCTAAACATGTCAAGGGATTTGGCGGAAAATGTACTGGCAGATATTGTCCAGTATAGGAAAAATAAGTTTGGAGAATCTATCTATTAGAATTAATTTTAATGCAGAAGAAAAGGTAGGTGCTCTGAATGGAAGAAGAATATTGGAAACAGTTTGCCATGACAGGGAAAGTAGAGGATTATCTTTCATATAAAGGAATCGAGACCTGTCAGAACATTATGAAAAAGTACGAGGACCAAAAGCGTGAGTCAGTTAATCACAGTGACAGGAATGGTGATTTCGGCATCACCGATAGGAGACTATGATAAAAGAGTTGTCATATTAACAAAGGAACGGGGAAAGTTGTCTGCATTTGCAAAGGGAGCAAGACGTCCACAGAGCCATCTTGCAGGTGTGACAGCGCCCTGCTCTTTTGGAACGTTCACTCTGTATGAAGGCCGAACTTCTTACACGATTCATTCAGCAGAGATTTCTCACTATTTTGCGGAACTTCGAATGGATGTGGAGGCGGCATATTATGCATTCTATTTTCTGGAATTTGCCGATTATTATGCAAAAGAGGGGAACGATGAGCGTGAAATGCTGAAGCTTTTATTTCAGACAATGCGTGTACTGACAAAACGGATTTTGCCACTGCCTTTGGTGAAAAATATTTTTGAGCTGAAAGCGATCAGTATTAATGGAGAAGGTCCGCAGGTATTCCAGTGTGTGAATTGCGGGTGCAAAGACCGGCCATGTGTGTTCAGTGTTAGGGCGGGAGGTCTTGTCTGTAATGAATGCGACAGGCAAGTGACGGATGGATGGACACTCCACACATCTACACTTTATGCGATGCAGTATATTATTTCTTCGTCCATCGAAAAATTATATACGTTTCAACTAAGTGCGGAGGTCATGAAAGAATTTGACAGGGTTATGGAACGATATAAAGAGGTTTATGTAGAAAAGCGTTTTAAATCGTTAGAAATTTTGAGACAATTGACAGAACTTTGTTAAGAAAAAGACGAAATGATTTAAAAGACTTGCAAATTACATAAGTTATCTGTATAATATAGAGAATCAGAGGGAGATGGAATTGGAATCTCCTATAAAAGAAGAGAATGCGAGGATTGGTATTATGGTAGAAAAGACAATGGACAAAATTGTAGCTTTAGCGAAGAGTAGAGGTTTTGTATATCCGGGTTCTGAAATCTACGGTGGGCTTGCAAATACATGGGACTATGGAAACCTTGGTGTGGAATTAAAGAACAATGTAAAGAGAGCCTGGTGGAAGAAATTTATTCAGGAAAATCCATATAACGTAGGTGTGGATTGTGCGATTCTTATGAATCCACAGACATGGGTAGCTTCCGGACATTTAGGAGGATTCAGCGATCCGCTTATGGATTGTAAAGAATGTCATGAACGTTTCCGTGCAGACAAATTAATTGAAGAATATGCATTTGAACATGGTATCACACTTGAGGAAAGTGTTGATGCGTGGACACATGAACAGATGGAAGCCTATATTCAGGAACACGATATAGTGTGTCCAAGCTGTGGTAAAAAGAACTTCACAGAAATCCGTGAATTCAACCTTATGTTCAAGACATTCCAGGGGGTAACGGAAGATGCAAAGAACGTGGTATATTTAAGACCAGAGACAGCACAGGGTATTTTTGTAAACTTTAAGAATGTTCAGCGTTCATCAAGAAAGAAGATTCCATTTGGTATTGGACAGATTGGTAAATCCTTCCGTAATGAGATCACACCAGGTAACTTCACATTCCGTACACGTGAATTTGAACAGATGGAATTAGAATTCTTCTGTGAACCGGATACAGATTTAGAATGGTTCGCATACTGGAAGAAGTTCTGTTTAGATTGGTTGTTCTCACTTGGCCTCAAAGCAGAAGAAGTTCGTTACCGTGACCATTCTCCGGAAGAATTAAGCTTCTACAGTAAAGCAACTACAGATATTGAATTCTTATTCCCATTTGGATGGGGAGAACTTTGGGGAATTGCAGACAGAACAGACTACGATCTGACACAGCATCAGAACGTATCTAAGCAGGATATGTCTTACTTTGATGATGAAAAACAGAAAAAATACGTTCCATACGTAATCGAACCATCGCTTGGAGCTGACCGTGTAGTTCTTGCATTCCTCTGTGGTGCATACGATGAAGAAGAATTAGAAGGCGGAGATACACGTACCGTTCTGCATTTCCACCCGGAACTTGCACCAGTTAAGATTGGGGTGCTTCCACTTTCTAAGAAGTTGAACGAAGGTGCAGAAAAGATTTACGCAGAACTTAGCAAATACTACAACTGTGAATTTGATGACAGAGGAAATATCGGTAAGAGATATCGTCGTCAGGACGAGATTGGAACACCATTCTGTATCACTTACGACTTTGAATCTGAGACAGACGGAGCAGTTACCGTACGTGATCGTGACACAATGGAACAGGAAAGAGTTAAAATTGAAGATCTGAAAGCTTACTTTGAAGAAAAATTTGCATGGTAAGATAGAAGAAAGAGGGAGCGGCTTCCGTAAAAGGAAGCTGCTACTTTTTTTTATGGTAAAACTGTGCTAGAATAAAAGGAAAGCCAACGTCAGCATCAGTGGGCATACTAGAAAGGAAAGATATATGTTATACGAAGAAGCAAGGGTATATTTGGATCAGGCATCGAAATACGGAAGTGTACTTGGTTTGGAAAGTATAAGTACATTACTTAGTAAACTGAATCATCCGCAGGATAAGCTTAAGTTTATTCATATTGCAGGTACGAATGGGAAAGGATCCATACTTGCATTTATCGCATCTATTCTGCAGGCGGAAGGATACAAAGTGGGCAGATATATTTCGCCAACTGTCATGGACTATCTGGAGAGATTCCAGATCAATGAATCCTATATGAAGAAAGAGACATTTGCAGAAATAATGGGAGAGGTTAAAGATGCAGTAGAACGGATGATGGAAAAGGGACATGCGTCTCCTACTGTGTTTGAGATAGAGACGGCGATAGCTTTTTTGTTTTTTGTGAAAGAAAAATGCGACTATGTTCTGCTTGAAACAGGACTTGGAGGAAGACTGGATGCTACAAATATCGTGAAAAATACACTTGTGTGTGTGTTTGCCCCTATCAGTATG
This sequence comes from bacterium, assembly GCA_029227655.1. Lineage (GTDB taxonomy): Bacteria > Bacillota > Clostridia > Lachnospirales > Lachnospiraceae > Allocoprococcus. The sequence continues at coordinate 34,467 of JAQYAI010000142.1, forward strand.
GATCACATGGATGTTTTGGGAAGTACATTAGAAGAGATTGCCACAGAGAAAGCAGGAATCATCAAGCCGGGGGCATGCATGGTCTCTGCGCCGCAAAAAGAGATTGTAACAGAGGTCTTAAGGACAGCATCGATAAACAGACTGCAGATGGTGGATCTGTCCGAGATTCATATTTTGAAATCAGATTTGGAAGAACAGATTTTTTCGTATAAAGAATTTGAAAGAATGAAAATTCACCTTATTGGAAAGAATCAGATAGAGAATGCGGCGACAGCGCTGGAGGCGGTCGTAGCTTTGCGTGTACAGGGGACACAAATTTCTTCGGAGGCAGTGAAGAGAGGGTTGGAAAATGCAAAATGGCCGGGAAGATTCCAGGTATTAAGCAGGAAGCCACTGATCATTGCAGATGGAGCGCACAATGAGAATGCTGCGGAGCGTCTGGCAGAAAATATAGAAACCTATTTACAAGGAGAGAAACTTGTGGCAATAATGGGAGTGTTCCAGGATAAGGAGTATCAAAAGATCATTCGGATCATGAAGCCATATTTGGAATATGTCTATACGATTGATCTCCCAAATCGTGAACGCACGCTCCCAAAAGAACGTCTGGTGCAGGAATTTTTGGCACAGGACATACCGGCAGAGACAGCGATGAATGTAGAAGAAGCACTGAAGTTCGCCAGAGAAAAAGCAGATGAAAACCAAGGAATACTTGTCTTTGGGTCACTTTCTTATCTGGGAGAAGTGATTCGCTTGGAAGGAAGGGTAGAAAGATGATGGATAAACAGAAAATCAAACAGGGAATCCGGCTTCTGCTTGAGGGAATCGGTGAAGACCCGGAAAGAGAAGGTCTTGTAGAAACGCCCGACAGAATTGCAAGAATGTATGAGGAAATCTGTGGTGGAATGTATGAGTCGGCAGAGGAACATTTGAAAAAGACTTTTACAGCAGAAAATACAGAAATGGTCGTGGAAAAGGATATCACATTCTATTCCATGTGTGAGCATCACATGATGCCGTTTTATGGGAAAGTGCATATTGCTTACATTCCGGATGGAAAAGTGGTTGGACTTAGTAAACTGGCACGTACCGTGGAGGTATATGCAAGACGTCTTCAGCTTCAGGAAAAGATGACTGTGGAAATTGCCGATGCGCTGATGGAGCACCTTGCACCGAAGGGAGTCATGGTCCTTACTGAAGCGGAGCATATGTGCATGACGATGCGCGGTGTGAAAAAGCCTGGAAGCAAGACCGTCAGCGTTGTGACAAGAGGGGCATTTGAAGGTAACGAAAGACTTCAGAATATATTCTTCAGAATGGTGAGAGAGTAGAGATGGATTTGATTCAGAAGAAAGAAGAACTTGAATATATGGAGCGGGTGTGGAAAATATTTACACATCCGCTTTATGTGCAGAATATGGATAAAAACAGGAAAGCAGAGGCGGACCGGATTTTCTGCAGACATGATGTGGACCATTTTATGAATGTGGCAAGGCTTGCTTATATTTTTAAGCTTGAAAGAAATTATGAAGTCTCTAAAGAGGAAATTTACGCGACAGCGCTGCTTCATGATATCGGGAAATGGCAGCAGTATCTGGAAGGAATTCCACATGAAGTGGCAAGTGCCGGAATTGCGAAGACAATATTGGACGAGACGGGATTTTCTGTGGAAGAAAGAGACCGTATTGTAAAAGCAATCCTTACCCATCGCAAAGGAGATGGAGACGGTGAGCTTGCCGAGATTATCTATGATGCGGACAAACTGTCGAGAGATTGCCTTTTCTGTAGGGCAGAAGCAGAGTGTAACTGGAGCGAAGAAAAGAAAAATAAAAAAATATTGTGGTAGAGGTGAGAAAATGCGGATTGGAAATAGAGAATTTGATATCAAAAATCATACTTATGTCATGGGAATTCTGAATGTTACACCGGATTCATTTTCGGATGGGGGCAAATGGAGGGCAGAAGATGCTGCCATGCTTCATGTACAGGAGATGATAGGTGACGGTGTGGATATTCTTGACATCGGAGGAGAGTCTACAAGGCCGGGGCATGTGAAGATCAGTGTGCAGGAGGAGATAGAAAGGGTCGTTCCGATTATTGAGAAAGTAAAGAAGAATTATGATATACCTGTTTCGATTGATACTTATAAAAGTAAAGTCGCAGAAGCGGCACTTCAGTCTGGGGCAGATCTGGTAAATGATATCTGGGGCTGCCTGTATGACGATAAAATGGCAGGAACGATCAAGAAATATGACGCGGCCTGCTGTCTGATGCATAACAGAGACCAGAGTATCTATGAGGATTTTCTAAATGATATGTGTCGGGATCTGGAAAAATGTATTCGGACTGTGAAGGCGGCGGGAATCGAAGATGATAAGATCATTCTTGACCCAGGAATCGGTTTTGGAAAAACGTTTGAGCAGAATTTGGATGTGATGAAGCATCTGGATATTTTTCACAAGCTGGGATATCCGCTTCTTCTTGGCACATCGAGAAAATCCATGATTGGAAATGCACTGAATCTTCCGGTCACGGAAAGAGAAGAAGGAACCCTTGTGACTACAGTTATGGCGGTAGAGCAGGGTTATGGTTTTGTGCGCGTACATGATGTGAAAAAGAATAAAAGAGCAATTCAGATGGCAGAAGCCATTTTGGAAAGGCCATAATAAATAAGAGGTATTGTTATGGATAAAATCAGAATTGAGAATCTGGAAGTGTTTGGAAATCATGGTGTTTTTGAGGAAGAAACAAAATTGGGTCAGAAGTTCATAATTTCTTGTTCTTTGTATTTGGATACGAGAAAAGCAGGTCAGAAAGATGATCTGAATGCATCCGTACATTATGGAATGGTGGCACATTTAATCAAGAAAGAAATGGAAGAGAATACATTTGCATTGATCGAAGCAGTGGCGGAACGTCTGGCGGAATGTGTGCTTCTCTATGATGAGAAAATACGTGAGGTGGAAATCGAAGTGAAGAAGCCATGGGCACCGATTGGTCTTTCGCTGGAATATGTATCCGTTTCTATTAGAAGAAAATGGCATGAAGCCTATGTGGCACTCGGCTCTAACATAGGGGATAAAGAAGCATATATTTTACAGGCGATTGAAAAACTTAAGAACAGAAAAGACTGCAGAGTGAAGAAAGTGTCATCTTTGATTGAGACAGAACCATATGGAGTTGTGGACCAGGATAAATTTTTGAATGGAGCACTTCTGGTGGAAACCTTACTTCCTCCACAAGAATTTCTGGATGTCCTGCATGAGATAGAGTCAGAAGCAAATAGGGAGAGAACCCGTCACTGGGGACCAAGGACGCTTGATCTTGATATTATTTTTTATGATGATGAAATTATTCAGGAAGAAAACCTCTGTGTTCCGCATGCGGATATGCATAATCGCTTATTCGTCCTGGAACCCTTGAAGGAAATCGCACCGTACAAAAGACATCCTGTTTATGGGAAAACAATTGCCGAAATGGTGGTTGATTTGAAAAAATAAAGTGTTATAATAACTAGGGTATGGTTGATTATACTGATTTTTTGAGAAGGAGAACGAACATGAAAGAGAAAAATTTGTGGTTATCTTATAGTGAACAGGAACTAAACGAACTTCATGAAATCAATGAGAAGTATAAAAAATGCCTTGATAAAGGTAAAACAGAAAGAGAATGTGTGGATCTGGCTGTCGAAATGGCAGAAGAAGCCGGCTACAGAAATATTAAGGATGTTCTCGCAGAGGGAAAGGCACTTCAGTGCGGTGATAAAGTATATGCGGTGTGCATGAAAAAGACGATTGCATTATTCCGAATGGGTGAAGAACCAATTTCAAATGGTATGAACATCTTAGGCGCCCATATCGATTCGCCACGTATCGATATCAAACAGAATCCTTTATATGAATCAGACGATTTTGCATATTTAGATACACATTACTATGGTGGTCTTAAGAAATACCAGTGGGTAACAAGCCCAATGTCACTTCACGGTGTAGTGGTGAAAAAAGATGGTACAGTCGTAAATATCTGTCTTGGAGAAAATGATTCTGATCCAGTATTTGTTATTACAGATCTTCTGGTACATTTGTCAGCTCAGCAGCTTGACAAGAAAGCCAGTGTAGTCATTGAAGGCGAGAAGCTGGATGTTCTTGTTGGAAACCGCCCGGTTTCAGGAAATGAAGATGAGAAAGATGCTGTAAAAGCCAATATCCTTAAGATTTTGAAAGATACATATGATATGGAAGAAGAGGACTTCACATCTGCGGAATTGGAACTTGTTCCGGCTGGTAAGGCAAGAGACTGTGGATTTGATCGCAGCATGATTCTTGCCTATGGACAGGATGACAGAGTCTGTGCATTTACTTCACTTTTTGCCATGCTTGATGTAGAACATACAAAACGTACAAGCTGCTGTCTGTTAGTCGATAAAGAAGAAATCGGAAGTGTGGGAGCAACTGGAATGGAGTCCCGCTTCTTTGAAAATGTAGTGGCAGAACTGGTTGCACTTAATGAAGGAGAATCAGATCTTAAGGTACGTCGTGCATTAGAACGCTCACGTATGCTTTCTTCTGACGTAAGCGCCGGCTATGACCCATTGTATGCAGAAGCATTTGAAAAGAGAAGTGCTGCATTTCTTTCCAAGGGCCTTTCTATCAATAAATTTACCGGAAGAGGCGGAAAAGGCGGATCGAACGATGCGAATGCAGAGTACCTTGCAGACCTTCGCCATATCTTTGAGCAGGGAAATGTTACCTATCAGTTCTCTGAACTTGGCAAAGTGGATGTAGGCGGTGGCGGAACAATCGCTTACATTATGGGAAATTATGGCATGGAAGTGATTGACAGTGGTGTTGCTGTTCTTAATATGCATGCACCATATGAAGTGAGTAGCAAGGCTGATGTTTACGAAGCTGTAAAAGGATACCGGGCATTTTTGAAATTTGCATAACATAATTAAGTGAAAAGCTGTGCTGATGCACAGCTTTTTTTGTGATAAAAAGTAACATCTATTGATTTATTATTTTTAGTGTGTTATATTAGCAATCATGACGTGTCCATTCAAACGCTTTATCGAACTAAATCAATAAAGCGGTGGCCGTCAGAAGAGCTATCAAGGATAAAAATCACTGGTAGACAAAAGAAAATAATAGAAAAGGAGTTGAAAAAAGTTGGCAAAGTATATTGTTAAACGAGTTCTTCTTGCCATAGCAACATTGTTTATTGTATGTGGAATCACATTCTTTTCAATGAATGCAATCCCGGGTGGACCATTTGATGGTGAGAAAGCAATTTCGCCTGAAGTCAGAGCAGTTCTGGAACAGAGATTCAATCTTGATAAACCACTGCCAGAACAGTTCGTGCTTTACTTGAATAATTTGTTACACGGTGATTTTGGTGTTTCTACAAAAACAGGGCGAGATATTGGAACAACAATTTTTAGTTCATTTGGTGTCTCAGCAAGATTAGGAGGACAGGCAATCGTTGTGGCAGTTATCTTCGGGGTTGTTTTAGGAAGTATTGCTGCCCTTAATAGAAATGGATTGTTTGACAGGTTAATTATTTTCCTTTCAACATTGTTTACATCATTGCCAAGTTTCGTGTTTGGTACTTTATTACTTCTTGTATTCTGTATCAACCTGAAGTGGGTACCATCATGGAGTCCGGAGAGTCCGAATTATATTCTTCCGGTCATCGCTCTGTCTGCATCACCAATGGCATACATCATCCGTCTCACGAAGACAAGTATGCTTGATGCATTAGGACAGGATTATGTGCGTACAGCAAGAGCGAAAGGGGTAGCACATTGGAAAGTCATTTTCAAACATACACTTAGAAATGCACTGATTCCGGTCATTACATATGTCGGACCAATGACCGCTTCTATCCTGACAGGTTCACTGGTTGTTGAAAGAATTTTCACAATTGGCGGACTGGGGGCAAAGTTTGTTGAATGTATTACCAACCGTGATTATCCAATGATCATGGGAACAACAATTTTCCTCGCAACACTTATGATTACGATGAATTTGATTACAGATATTGTGTACAAACTCGTCGATCCAAGAATCAAACTTGACTAATTAGGGAGGTCTGAAATGAATAACGAAATGAAAGATATCGATCAGATGCCTAAGAAGTCTCCACTTAGCTTTCAGATAGACTTGCAAAAGTTTGAAAAGGCAACTGATGAAGAAAAAAGACAGCAGGAAGTGATGAGCGAATCTGTATCATTTTTTAAAGATGGTATGCGTAAACTCATGAAGAATCCACTTGCTGTAGGAAGTATCATTGCACTTATTGCAATTGTTTTAATGATTATTATCGTTCCGCATGTTGTTCCATATGGCTATTCAGATATCATTTCCGTAAATGGAAAACGTGATAAGGCCGCTAAAAATATGGCACCATTTACATGGTCTGAAATGGAACAGGCATATATTGATGAAGGGGGAGAGTTATTCCCACACATCATGGGGACCGATGAAATGGGACGTGATTATTTCGTGCGTGTTGTGTACGGAACAAGAGTTTCCCTTGTTGTAGGTATTTTTGCAGCACTTCTGGTACTGCTTATTGGTGTTGTATACGGAAGTATTTCGGGATATCTTGGCGGAAAGGTCGATTTGATTATGATGCGTATCGTGGATATCATATATTCGCTGCCGGATATGCTGATGGTTGTATTACTTTCCGTAGTATTGCGTGAGGTCCTGAATGTTGACCAGTTCCCATTCCTGAGAAAGATCGGAGTCAACATGATTTCTCTGTTTATGGTATTCGGTCTGCTTTACTGGACGGGTATGGCAAGAATGGTCCGTGGACAGATTTTGACGATCAAGTCGAATGATTACGTTATGGCAGCAAAGGTCAGCGGTGCAAAAGCTGGAAGAATTATCAGAAAGCACATCCTTCCAAACAGTATCAGTGTTATTATCATCACTGCAGCGCTTCAGGTTCCATCTGCCATCTTTACAGAAAGTTTCCTGAGTTTTATCGGACTTGGGGTACAGGCACCAATGCCATCCCTTGGTTCGCTTGCTAATGCAGCAAGAGCCGGAATCACACAGTATTCATATAAGTTAATATTCCCGGCGTTAATGATTTGTCTGATTACACTTTCATGTAACCTTCTCGGAGATGGTTTACGTGATGCGTTCGACCCGAAATTAAGGAGGTAATGATATGAGTGAACATATTCTTTCAGTACAGAATCTGCACACCTCCTTTCAGACGAGTAAAGGGGATGTCCATGCGGTCAATGGTGTTTCTTTTAACCTTGACGCAGGAAAGATTTTAGGAATCGTAGGAGAATCAGGCTCTGGAAAATCCGTTACAGCGTATTCTATTATGCGCATTCTTGAAAGTAATGGTGATATTACAGAAGGTCAGATTCTTTACAAAGGAAAAGATATTACAAAATTTACAGAAAAAGAAATGCGTGAATTCCGCGGAAAATGTTGTTCTATCATTTTCCAGGATCCAATGACAAGTCTGAATCCGGTGTTTACCGTAGGATCGCAGCTGAAAGAAGCAATCGAGCTTCACACGGATCGCAAAGGCAAAGCGGCAGAAGAGCGTGCGATAGAGATGCTGACTTTAGTTGGAGTAAATGAACCGGAAAAGCGTGTAAAGCAGTATCCGTTCGAATTATCAGGTGGTATGCGTCAGCGTGTTATGATCGCCATGGCGCTTTCCTGTGAACCGGATATTCTTATCGCAGATGAACCTACCACAGCTCTGGATGTAACGATTCAGGCACAGATCCTTGAACTGATGCAGGATCTTCAGAAAAAACTTGGAATGGCAATCATCATGGTAACACATGACCTTGGTGTCATTGCTGATATGTGTGATGAAATTATCGTTATGTATGGCGGACGTGTATGTGAACGTGGTACAGCAGAACACATTTTCTACAATCCAAAACATGAATATACCAAAGGACTTCTTCAGTCCATTCCTAATGTAGACAGAATGGGAGAAAAACTGGTTCCGATTCCAGGAACACCGATTAACCTTCTGAACATGCCAAAAGGATGTGCATTCTGTCCTCGGTGTGAAAATGCCATGAAGATCTGCCTTGATGAGGTTCCACCAGAAATGCTGATGCCGGATGGACATTTTGCAGCATGCTGGTTAAATGTAAAAGAAGCTATGGAAAAAGGGGAGGTGTAGGACTGTGAGTAATAACGAAACAACTAAAAATGAATATTTATTAGAAGTCAAGGATTTAAAGCAGTACTTCTCCGTAAAGACCGGATTTATGAAGAGTCTTCCACTGAAAGCCGTTGATGGTGTATCTTTCAATATTAAACCGGGTGAAACACTTGGGCTTGTAGGAGAATCAGGATGTGGAAAGACAACAGTAGGTCGTACTATTTTACATTTGTATAATCCTACAGGTGGAGAGATCTTATTTGAAGGAAAACCAGTCACGCCTAAGACAATTGACGAAATGCGTAAAGAAATGCAGATGGTATTCCAGGATCCATATTCTTCACTAAATCCTCGTATGACCGTAGAAGATATCATCGGGGAACCTCTGGATGTACACAAAATGTACAAAACAAAAGAGGAAAGAAGAGAGAAGATTCTCGAATTGATGAAACTGGTCGGTCTGAATGCAGAACATGCAACACGTTATGCACATGAATTTTCTGGCGGGCAGAGACAACGTATCGGTATTGCAAGAGCTTTGGCTACGAATCCAAAATTCATCGTCTGTGATGAGGCGGTAAGTGCACTTGATGTTTCTATTCAGGCGCAGGTAATTAACATGTTCGAGGAACTTCAGGAAAAGCTTGGTGTCGCATATTTGTTTATTGCACATGACCTTTTGGTCGTTCGTCATATTTCAGATAGAATTGCCGTAATGTATTTAGGAAGAATCGTGGAGATCGGAGATGCGGATGAAGTGAGTGAACATCCGATTCATCCATACACACAGTCTCTGCTTAGTGCGGTTCCATATCCGGATCCAAAGATGGCGAAAGAACGGAAACGTATTGTTCTTGAAGGTGATGTGCCAAGTCCGCTTCACATGCCAAGTGGATGTGCATTCCGTACACGCTGTAAATATGCAACAGAAAAATGTGCACAGGAATGTCCACCGCTTGTAGACAGAGGAGATGGACATCAGGTTGCCTGCTGGAATAAATAATAGATTGTTCCGGCAGCAAAAGATATATCTTGACTTTTGAAAGAAAAAGATGTATTCTGACTCACAAATGAAATATTGTGTTAAAAAGGAAACAAAGAAACTTTTTAATGGGATATTCATATATAATTTAAGGAGGAGTTTCATTATGAAAAAGAGAGTAATTGCACTCATGCTCGCTTTGACCATGGTAGCTGGCTTAACAGCCTGTGGCGGCGGCAAAAAATCAGAAACAACAGAACCAAAAGACACAACAACAACAGAAAGCTCTGCACCAGAATGGGAATCTTATGACGAAAAGATTGCGCAGATCAGATTAGAAACAGATCTTGAAAAACGTGAAGCACTGATGCATGAAGCAGAAGATCAGCTCATGGATACATGGGCAGTAGTACCACTTTACTACTACAATGATGTATATCTTCAGAAGACAGATGTAGACGGTATCTATTGTAACAAATTCGGATTCAAATACTTCGGTTTTGCTACAACACCAACGAATGAATTTTCACTTCAGATTGCATCTGAACCAGACAAACTTGATCCAGCACTTAACTCAACAGTTGATGGTGCCTGCCTTGCTATTCTTGCGTTCTCTGGATTATATACATATGATGCAGAAGGACAGTTAGTACCAGAATTAGCAGAAAGCTATGAAATGAGCGAAGATGCTATGACATACACATTCAAAATGCGTGATGGATTAAAATGGTCTGATGGTGAAACATTAGATGCCAATGACGTAGTATACAGCTGGAACAGACTTGCTGATCCTAATACAGCAGCTGACTACTCATACTTAACAACAGCTATCGCTACAAATGATGACGGAACACTTCAGGTTGAAGCATCAGAAGACGGTAAAGAATTTACAGTTCATCTGGTAGCTCCATGTGCATACTTCCTCGACTTATGTGCATTCCCAGCATTCTATCCAGTTCCACAGCATGCAGTTGAAGCAGCTGAAGGAGCTGACACAAACCCAGGAGCATGGGCTCTTGAAGCTGGATTTGTAACATCTGGACCTATGAAATTAGTGGAATGGAAACATAATGAATCTATGACATATGTTCCAAATGAAAACTATTGGGCAGCTGACAAAGTTTCTTTAACAAAGATCAACTTTATGTTAAGCTCAGATGATACAGCTATTTACAATGCATTCAAAGATGGATCATTACAGTTCTCTGACACAATTGCAACAGATATGATGGCAACAGTAAAAGATACTCCAGAATTCCATAAGATCGATACACTTGGAACATATTACTGTGGTTTCAATGTAAACAGTGAACTTTTTGATGGCATGACAGTAGATCAGGCTGCAGGAATGAGAAAAGCATTGTCACTTCTGATTGACCGTGAATACATTGTAGAAGCAATCGCTCAGGCTGGTCAGGAACCGGCTAACACATTCATTCCAACAGGTATGGCTGATGGAAATGGTGGAGAATTCAGAGTAAACGATGACGCTTACACATATCCAGATGAAGAACATGTTGGATACTACAATCCACAGTTAACAGACGAAGCTGTAGACGAAGCTAGAGAATTATTAAAAGAGGCTGGTTTCGAATTTGATGACAGCGGTATGTTATCAGAAAGCACACCAATTAACCTTACTTACTTAACAAATGACTCAGAAGGTAACGTTAAGATTGCTGAAGCAATCCAGCAGGATTTAGCAGTAATCGGTATCAATTTAACAGTTGAAACACGTGAATGGTCAGTATTCCTTAACGAAAGAAAAGAAGGTAAATTCGATTTCTGTCGTGAAGGATGGTTAGCTGACTACAATGACCCAATCAACATGCTTGAAATGTGGGAAACAACATCAGGAAACAACGATATGCAGTTTGGTAGATAAATTCTATCTGTGAATTAGTTGTTCTATTATAGAGGGTGCCGTAAGGCATCCTCTATTTTTAGAAATTTATACTTGCATTTTGGGACGAAAGCTATATAATATATAAGTAAGAAATAAATATTCCTCGATAGCTCAGCGGCAGAGCATTCGGCTGTTAACCGAAGGGTCGTTGGTTCGAACCCAACTCGGGGAGTTTGATCCTGTAGATATTGTCTACAGGATTTTTTATTCACGTAAATTTTCTTTTGTGTATTTTAAGAGTCTCCGGCATGGGAAAGAAAGGGGTAAATGGAGTATGAAAAAAAGATGTCTGGCATTGGCTGTTTTGCTGATTGCCAATTTGGGGATTTTTGGATGCGCTGATGTCACAGAATATACAAATCAAATTCAGGAATATGGAAACAAACTGATTCAGTATCAGAATGAAATCGAACAACTTCTTGTAGAAGTTCCATCCTATGCGTCGGCAACAGAACTTCCACCATATGATGGGAACATATTTGTTGTTATTGATGATAATGTTCCTGGGTTTACAGAAGAAGAAATTACAGAGGTCGCATATGAAACATACAGTGAACTGGATTTATTAGGGCGTTGCGGGCCAGCAGAGTCCTGCGTAGGGCAGGAAATCATGCCAACGGAAGAAAGGGGCTCCATTGGGCAGATTAAGCC
>JAQYAI010000143.1 GCA_029227655.1 bacterium
CCTGATAATCCTTTTCCAAAATAATCGTTGCTGTCTCCGCAAAGATTCAGTGTCAGTCCTTTGGGAATAAATGCACCAAAGCTCTGTCCACCTGCCCCTTTACAATCGATGACGATGGTATCTTCGACCATACCGTCTGGATGTTGTCTGGTAATCTCTGCGCCAAGAAGCGTTCCAAAGGTACGGTCTGTATTACTTAAACTTACTGCGATTTTCTGTTTCTTTCCTTTGGCAATCGCATCACGGACTTCTTTCTTCTTTAAAAGAACGGCTTCGTCTTTTGTTTGTTCCAACTGGAAATCATAAACACATTCCGGATGGAAAATATTGACCGTACGGTCTGTGTTGATATTTGTATTTAAAATACGGCTCAGATCAATTTTTGCCGCGGTGCCTGTAAGATTTTCTTTCTTCTTCAAAAGGTCTGTTCGTCCAATCAGTTCATCCATGGTACGGACACCTAATTTTGCCATGTATTCTCTTACCTGTCTGGCGATAAATAACATGAAATTCTCTACATATTCCGGTTTTCCACTGAATCGTTTCCGAAGCTCTGGATTCTGAGTGGCAATTCCCATTGGACAAGTATCCAGATTACATACACGCATCATGGTACATCCAAGTGTTACAAGCGGTGCTGTAGCAAATCCAAATTCTTCTGCGCCAAGAAGTGCAGCAATGACAACATCACGCCCACTCATCAGTTTTCCATCGGTCTCAATGACCACCCGGTTACGGAGCCCATTCATGATCAATGTCTGGTGTGTCTCTGCAAGACCAAGCTCCCATGGAAGCCCGGCATTGTGGATAGAGCTGATTGGCGCTGCTCCTGTGCCTCCATCGTATCCAGATACCAGGATGACCTGTGCGCCAGCTTTTGCCACACCGGCTGCTACCGTTCCTACCCCTGCCTCAGATACTAATTTTACAGAAATCCTTGCGTTCTTATTCGCATTTTTCAAATCATAGATCAGCTGCGCCAAATCTTCAATCGAATAAATATCATGGTGTGGCGGTGGAGAAATCAGACTTACACCCGGGGTAGAATGTCTGGTCTTTGCAATCCATGGATAAACCTTTTTGCCTGGCAGATGACCACCTTCTCCAGGTTTTGCCCCCTGTGCCATCTTGATCTGGATTTCTTTTGCACTGGTCAGATATTTACTCGTCACACCAAACCTGCCGCTTGCCACCTGCTTGATGGCAGAACTTCTATCATGCTTTGTTCCTGCGGATGCCAGACGTTCATCACTTTCTCCGCCTTCTCCACTATTTGATTTTCCGTGAAGATGATTCATAGCGATTGCAAGCGCTTCATGGGCTTCTTCTGAAATAGAACCATAAGACATGGCTCCTGTCTTAAATCGTTTGACAATTTCCATCTCGCTTTCTACTTCTGAAAGCTCAATGCCCTGCTCTGGATACTGAAAGTCCATCAAAGATCTTAAATATCCGCTCTGTTCTCCGTCGATCAGTTTTGTATACTCTGTAAATGTTTCGTAATCTCCTTCTCTTGTAGATTGCTGCAGCAGATGAATCGTCTGTGGATTAAAACGATGCTGTTCTCCCTGGGCACGCATTTTGTGACGTCCCATAGAGGTCAGCGTCAAATCCGTATTAAGGCCCAATGGGTCAAATGCTTTTGAATGCTGCTCATCCGTCTTTGCTGCAATATCTTCCAATGTGATTCCACCGATTCTGCTGACCGTTCCTGTAAAGTATTTCTGAATCACATCTTCTGAAATTCCGATGGCTTCGAAGATTTTACTGCCCTGATAAGACTGAATCGTAGAAATTCCCATCTTAGATGCAATCTTTACGATTCCCTGGATAATCGCATGGTCATAATCGTTTACTGCTGCATAATAATCTTTATTTAAAAGTCCTTCATTTACCAGCTCCCCAATCGTTGCATGTGCAAGATAAGGATTGACTGCACTTGCACCGTAGCCTAATAGAGTCGCAAAATGATGTACCTCTCTTGGTTCTCCAGATTCCAGAATCAAAGACATGGCTGTACATTTCTTCGTCTGAACCAGATGTTTGTGTACCGCTGCCACCGCAAGGAGGGAAGGCAGTGCCACGCGATTCTCATCCACATCTCGGTCAGAAAGGATCAGAATATTTGCCCCTTCCTTATATGCCTTATCTACTTCCACGAATAAATGATCCAGCACTCTCTCAATCGGGCTGCTCTTGTAAAATGTAATTGGAACCTGGGCCACCTTGAACCCATCTTTTTTCATCGTCTTTATTTTGAGTAAATCCAAATCATTTAAAATCGGATTGTTGATTTTCAGTACTTGACAATTCTCTGGCTTTTCTTCTAGAAGATTTCCATTCTTTCCTACATAGACTGTCGTGGAAGTCACAATTTTTTCTCTGACTGCGTCAATTGGAGGATTGGTTACCTGTGCAAAAAGCTGTTTGAAATAGTAGAATAATGGCTGGTATTCTTTCGAAAGTGCTGCAATCGGTGTGTCCACACCCATTGCCCCAATCTGTTCGGTTCCATTTAGTGCCATGGAATAGATGCCATCCCGATATTCCTCGTAATTATATCCAAATGCTTTCTGAAGTCTCATCAGACGTTCTTTACTGTAAGATGGTACTTTTTCATTTGGGATTTTAATTTCTGCAAGGGTCAGAAGATTACTGTCCAGCCATTCTCCATAAGGCTCCTTCTGTGCATAATATTCTTTGATTTCTTCGTCCAGGAAAATCTTTTTCTTCTTCGTATCAACCAGAAGCATTTTTCCAGGATGTAAACGTTCCTTTTTCAGAATATGTGCTTCATCCAGATCAAGAACACCAACTTCCGAAGATAAGATCAGTCTTTGGTCATCCATCACATAATATCTGGATGGTCGAAGTCCGTTCCGGTCAAGAATTGCACCCATCACATCTCCGTCGGAGAACAAGATCGATGCCGGACCGTCCCACGGCTCCATCATCGTCGCATAATATTGGTAGAAATCTCTTCCTTCCTGTGAAATCGTATCGTTGTGCGCCCATGGTTCCGGAATCATTGCCATTGCGGCAAGCGGAAGTTCCATACCTCCCATGACCAAAAATTCCAGTGTATTGTCAAGCATTGCCGAGTCAGAACCATTCGTATCTACCACCGGAAATACTTTTGTCATATCATCTTCCGAGAATTCTTTCGAGTGCATGGTCTCTTCTCTAGCCAGCATTTTATCGGCATTTCCTTTGATGGTATTGATTTCTCCGTTATGTACTAAGAACCGATTCGGATGTGCTCTTTCCCAGCTTGGATTCGTGTTCGTCGAAAATCTGGAATGTACCATGGCAATCGCTGATTCATAATCCTCATCCTGCAGATCCAGGAAAAAAGTTCTTAGCTGTCCAACCAGAAACATTCCTTTGTATACAATCGTTCTGCTGGATAAAGACGGCACATAAGTATTGTCATTGCTCTGTTCAAATACACGTCTTACCACATAAAGCCTTCGGTCAAATGCAAGCCCTTTTTCCACATTTTTCGGTTTTTCCACGAATCCCTGGCAGATACATGGCATGCAGGCGCGGGCTCTCTCTCCAAGTACTTCCGGTGCTGTTGCGACATTTCTCCATCCAAGGAACTTCATTCCTTCTTTTTCTACGATAATCTCGAACATTTTCTTTGCACGGCTGCATTTTAACTCATCCTGTGGAAAGAAGAACATTCCAACCCCATATTCCCGTTCGTCACCGATTTTAATGTCATTTTCTTTACATACTTTCTTAAAGAACGAATGGGAAATCTGTGTCAGGATTCCGACCCCGTCACCGGTCTTTCCTTCTGCATCTTTTCCGGCACGGTGTTCGAGATTTTCTACAATTTTTAATGCATCAGCTACAATCTGATGGCTTTTTTCTCCGTGAATATTTACGACTGCCCCAATCCCGCAGTTTTCATGTTCAAAACTCTGATCGTATAATCCGTTCTGTTCTGTTTTCTGATTCATAATTACTCCTCCCTTGCGATAGCGGCGGCAATTAGTCCATCAAACAATGGATGTGCCTGATCTGGTCTGGATTTAAATTCTGGATGTGCCTGTGTTGCCACAAAGAATGGATGATCTGGAAGTTCAATCATTTCAATAATTCTTCCATCCGGCGACATGCCCGATAAACACATGCCTCCTTTTTCTAATGCTTCTCTATAATCATTGTTTACTTCATATCTATGTCTGTGACGTTCCGAAATCTCTCTTGTCTTATAAAGCTTTTCTACCAAGGTTCCTTCTTTCAAGGTACACGGATAAGCTCCCAGTCTTAAAGTACCTCCAATATCTTCGATTCCATCTTGTTCTGGCATAAGTGCAATCACCGGATCCGGTGTTTCCGGGTCAAGCTCGATGCTGGCCGCTTTTTCAAGTCCAAGTACATTTCTCGCAAATTCTACAATTGCAAGCTGCATTCCGAGGCAGATTCCCAGGAATGGAAGCTTATGTGTTCTTGCATATTCAATAGCAGTAATCTTTCCTTCTGTTCCTCTTACTCCAAATCCACCTGGAACAATCATTCCATCCATATCATTTAAATAGGTTCCTACTGTTTCTTTCGTCACATCTTCCGAGTCAATCCATTTGATCTGAACGTTTGCTTTATTTGCAATTCCACCATGTTTCAGTGCTTCCGCCACACTCAAATATGCATCGTGGAGTGCTACATATTTTCCTACAATTGCAATCGTAACTGTCTTTTCCGGATGTTTTAAGTTCTCTACCAGCTGTTTCCATTCGGATAAATCCGGCTGCGGACATGGAATCTTCAGGCATTCACATACGGCCTGTGCCAGATGTTCTTCTTCCATCATAAGAGGAACTTCATAGAGCGAGGATGCATCCAGATTCTGAAGTACATGTTCTTTCTTCACATTACAGAAGAGGGCAATCTTTTCCCGCATTTTTTCATCAATTGGATAATCCGATCTGCACACTAAAATGTCCGGCCAGATTCCCATGCTTTGAAGCTGTTTGACACTCATCTGTGTTGGTTTTGTCTTCATTTCCCCAGAGGCTTTCAGATAAGGAATTAACGTCACCTGAATCATAATTGCATTTTCTCTTCCAATCTCTGCCTGGAACTGTCGAATTGCTTCCAAAAATGGCTGGCTTTCAATATCCCCTACGGTTCCTCCGACTTCAATAATGGAAATGGTGTCCTCTCCCGGTTCACCCTTATAAAAATGTTCTTTGATCTCATTCGTAATATGAGGGATGACCTGCACCGTTCCTCCGCCGTAATCCCCATGGCGTTCTTTGTTCAGAACAGACCAGTATATTTTTCCAGTCGTAACATTCGAATTGCGATCCAGATTTTCATTGATAAACCGTTCATAATGTCCCAGATCCAAATCCGTCTCTGTACCGTCATCCGTCACAAAAACTTCCCCGTGCTGAATCGGGTTCATCGTGCCAGGATCCACATTAATATATGGATCAAATTTCTGCATCGTTACATGATAGCCTCTCGCTTTCAGAAGACGTCCGAGTGAAGCTGCTGTGATTCCTTTTCCAAGACCAGATACAACACCGCCTGTTACAAATACATATTTCGTCATCTCATTCACCTCATATTTTTTCTAATAAATCCAAAAAAGGTGTCAGATAGAACACTACCTGACACCTTTGTCAACAAATTATCATATTTATTTTATTCAAAAATAATATACGATTTCAGCCTATTTGTAAAGTACTTTTTTAACAAATAGTATTCCTACGAACATTTGCTATTTCCACAAAATTTTCTCTTGACAAATTTGAAAATGGGTGTATACTACGAAACATAAAAGCGAGGGCGCTTTGGAATTCCGGTTCCAAAGTGCCCTTTTTGATTGTATGACAATACAATCTATAATGAAAGGAGAATGAAATTATGTTAAAAGGAATCCCTGCATTATATGGCAGTCTCGTATTTAATGATCGCGTGATGCGTGACAAACTCCCAAAGGATATTTATAAAGCGCTTAGAAAGACAATTGAAAATAATACCCATCTGGAACTCGATGTAGCGAACTCTGTTGCTGTAGCAATGAAAGAATGGGCGGTAGAAAATGGAGCTACTCATTATACACACTGGTTCCAGCCAATGACTGGTTTTACAGCAGAAAAGCATGACAGCTTCATCTCTCCAACCGATGATGGCCAGGTCATCATGGATTTCTCTGGCAAAGAACTCGTCAAGGGGGAACCAGATGCTTCCAGCTTCCCATCAGGTGGACTTCGCGCAACCTTCGAAGCAAGAGGATACACTGCATGGGATCCGACTTCACCTGCATTTATCAAAGATGGTACTTTATATATTCCTACTGCTTTCTGTTCTTACAGTGGAGAAGCCTTAGATAA
The DNA here is from genome assembly GCA_029227655.1 of bacterium. GTDB lineage: Bacteria > Bacillota > Clostridia > Lachnospirales > Lachnospiraceae > Allocoprococcus. Next base: position 6,354 of record JAQYAI010000143.1, read on the forward strand.
GAAAACACCTCTTTTACGTTCTATGGAAACACTCAGTAAAGAGGCTACAAAGATTCTTCATCTGCTTGGACAGACCGATGTGACAAGTGTATCTACCACAGTAGGGCCTGAACAGGAATATTTCTTAGTAGACAAAG